>JANLVB010000504.1:0-2221 GCA_031363785.1 Betaproteobacteria bacterium | reverse complement strand
CCAGGTAGTGGCCGCGCCCGCGGTGTGTGGTGACGATGTAGTCGTCCTGGCGCAAGGCACTGCACACGCCCACGGCACATGCCTCCTGACCCAGGTAAGAATGGATATAACCCGGGAACAGGTTCTTCGCAAAGACACCGTTCAACTGCTCCTCACACTGGCGGATGCGGTACATGCCGGTATAGAGGTCGCGGTACAGCGCTGTCGGGATGTCTGCCGCAGCTGCGGGCGGCGGGTGACTGGGCGCGGTCTTAAGCTTGCTGCTTGGAGGCATTTCTTTCTTCCATCTTGAGTACGTATTTCATGATTTTGCCGATGCTGGTATGCGGCAGGGAGGTTCGAAATTCGTAGTACGACGGCACCTTGAACTTGGCCAGGTGGCGTGCGCACCATGCACGGACCTCTTCTTCGCTCATGGTTTCACCCTCCCGCAGGACCACGAAGGCCTTGATCGCCTCGTCGCGCAGGGGATCCGGCACTGCAATGACCGCCGACTCGGCGACCTTCGGATGTTCGTTGAGCACCCGCTCGACCTCGGTGGCGGCGATGTTTTCACCGGCGCGTTTGATGACGTCCTTGGAACGATCAAAGAAGTGGAAATACCCGTCACGGTCGACCGAGCCATTGTCGCCGGTGTCGAACCAGCCATCTTTCAGACAGGCATCGGTGGCCTCCTGGTTCTTGTAGTAACCGGAGAACATGGCCCCGCCGCGCACCAGAATCCGGCCAACCTGGTCCTGCGCAAGCTCGGCATAGGAGTCGTCCACCACCCGCATCTGCCGCCCCAGCGTGGGCAGCCCGATGCAGTGGCGCTTGGTGCTGCCATGCAGCACCGGATTGGACGAGCAGATACCCAGGGTCTCGGACAGGCCGTAGCCCTCAACCAGTTTGACGCCAAAGCGGCGCTCGAACTGGTCCCATTCGTCGTCGGTGGTGGGCAGCGCGTAAAAGGAAAAACGCACGTTGTGCTGCGCGTCGTCCGCGTGCGCGGGCTGGGCGAGCATGGTCCGAAGCAACATCGGAACGATGCTCATCAGCGTGCACCCATGGCGGCGCACCTGGCGCCAGTAGTTGGTGGCGCTGTACTGTTCCAGCAACACGATGGTTCCACCAACGGTCAGTGTCGGCATGACGCCAACATACTGTCCATTAACGTGAAACAGCGGCAACACCACGCAGCAGCGGTCCGCGGGCGTCATGCCAAACAGCATGGCGACGGAAATGCCCTGAACCAGTGAACTGGTGTGGCTGATGACCACACCTTTGGGCCGCGATGTCGTTCCCGACGTGTAGACAATCTGCGACGGCGCTTCGGGTGGCACCCGCGTAATTTGGCAGGTGGACGGCGCGTTTGCCAGGATGTCGGGCAAGAGCCGGAATCCAGTCAACCCATCGGCCGCGCGGGTTGACACCTTGATGCGCACGCCCGGGCAGACCGCCTCCACTTCATTGAACAACGCGATGAACTTGGGTTCGCCGATGAAACCGACGCTGTCCGAATTGTTCAGCAGGTACTGGAGTTCGTCCGCGGCATAAAACACGTTGACCGGCACCATCACGGCCCCGGCCTGATTGATCGCAAACCAGGAGATGAGGAACTCCGGGCTGGTCGAAACCATCAGGGCAACCGTCTGACCGGCCTGCAGGCCATCGGCGGTCAAGGCGTTGGCGAGCCGGTTGACGCGTTCGCCAAACTCCGCGTAGGTCAGCGACGTGACGCGGCCGTCGGTGTCTTCGAACACCACGAAATGCTTGTCCGGATGCAGGCGCACCTTTTCCTGCAGTAGATCAGGGATCGATTGGGTGCCCGAGACTTCCATCGCTGCCGCCTTTCTGTGTACCGCTGTCAGTAGGACTTGGGCATGCCGCATCCGACCTGCGCGATGAAGTTCTTGCTCATCTCGTTGGTCACGGGCGCGAAGATGAGTTGCCGGACATCCCGGTAATAACGCTGCATGTGGTAGTCCATGGTAAATCCGGCGCCGGCCATGACGCGCATTCCGCGATCCGTGGCGCGAAACGCCGCTTCGGAAGCGAAATACTTCGCCGACGCGGCCTGGACCGAGCAGTCCAGTCCCTGGTCCTGCATCCAGGCGGCGCGGTAGGTCGACAACTGCGCCAGGTCCAACTCGACAAGAGAGTCCGCCAACTGGTGCTGCACCGCCTGAAACTCGCCGATCGGGCGGCCGAACGCCTTGCGGTCGAGGGCATATTGATTGGC
>JANLVB010000500.1:0-3875 GCA_031363785.1 Betaproteobacteria bacterium | reverse complement strand
CTGTCGCAGGCCGAGATGAACGCCTGGAAAATCCTCGTTAATGGAGGCGACCAGTCCGCGGTCGCCATTAGTCAGGTTTTGCAGAGCACGCTGGCCAAGGTGGGCGTCACTGTCGAGCTCGAAGTCATGGGCACGCCGGAGTTCACCACCGCGTTGCTGGCAGGAAAGTTTTCGGCCCTGTTCGGTGGCATCGGTAATATTCAGAAGTTCCCCACCCGCGTGGCGACCAACAGCATCTACCGCACGGCCAAAAACCCGGTGCTGGGCGACCCGCATCCGCATCCGGCCTATGTGGCCGCCATCAGCAGGGTCGAGAAGACCTTTGGTACCGGCGCCGAAGTCAAGGCGGCCTACGACAACCTGAACAAGGTGCTGGTGGAGTCGGCTTTCGCGATTCCCACCAACACCTTTGATATCGGCCTGATCGTGGCCGCCAAGAACGTGGGCGGCATCACGCGTGAAATCGACAATATGCCGGTGTTCCGCACCATAGGGTTCCGTTGACGCTCCGCGTCCGTGGACTGACGGTCACGTTTGTCGGCTCCGGTCGGCCGGTGCCGGCGGTGCGCGGCATCGACTTTGACGTCGATGCCAACGAAGTGCTGGGCATTGTCGGTGAGTCCGGCTCCGGCAAAAGCGTGACATCGCTGGCAATCACGGGCTTGTTGCCGCCCACGGCGCAGGTGCATGGGTCGATCGAACTCGACGGAATTGAAGTCACCACCCTGGACGCCGAATCGTTGCGCAAGATGCGTGGGCGTGACGTCGGCATGGTGTTCCAGGATCCGACCACCACACTCAATCCGGTATTTCCGATTGGCCGCCAGGTTATCGAAGGCCAGGTGTCGCATGGTCAAGTCGCGCCCAGCGACGCGGGCAGGCGCTCGGTCGAGTTGCTGCGCGAGGTGGACATCCCGGACCCGCAGAGCCGCGTCGACCAGTATCCACACCAGTTCTCCGGCGGCATGCGCCAGCGGGCCGTGATTGCGATGGCCATGGCCGGCCGGCCGCGGCTCATCATCGCCGACGAGCCCACCACGGCGCTCGATGTGACGGTACAGGCGCAGGTGCTGGCGGTGCTGGCCAAGCGCCAGGCCGATACCGGTGCGGCGGTGATCCTGATCACGCACGATCTGGGCGTGGTGGCCGAGGTGGCGCACCGGGTGGCGGTGATGTATGGCGGGCGCATCGTCGAGTCTGGCCCGGTGCAGGACATCTTCGAACACCCCCGCCACCCCTACACCGTCGGCCTGCTGCGCAGTGTGCCGCGCATCGATACCGTGGACACGCGCCTGGTGCCCATCATCGGCCAGCCGCCGCTGCCCGCGCGGTTGCCCAGCGGCTGCACTTTTCACCCACGTTGTGCCATCGGGCGCGAGCGACCGCTGTGCGCCGCGCAAGACCCGGCGCTGCGCACTATTGCCGAAGGCCACAGCAGCGCCTGCCACTTCCCGGAGGAAGTAGCACAGCTACTGGCCGACACCGCGCCCGGAGCCAGGCCGGCAGTGCCGACTGCCGCGCCAGTGGAGAAGGGCACACGCAGGCCGCTGCTGGAGGTGTGTGGCTTGCAGGTGTACTACCCGATCAAATCCGGGCTGCTGCGCAGGCGTACCGGCTGGGTGCGCGCCGTGGACGGTGTCAGCCTGGTAATCCACCCCGGAGAAACCGTCGGTCTGGTCGGTGAATCCGGCTGCGGCAAGACCACCACCGGGCGCGCCATCATGGCCCTCGTGCCCAAGACGGGGGGGCGGGTGCTGTTCGACGGCCAGGACATCACGGCGCTGCCGCGTGATGCCATGCGCCCGGTTCGGCGCAACATGCAGTACATCTTCCAGGACCCGTATTCGTCGCTCAACCCGGTGCTTTGTGTCGGCGACATTGTTGCCGAACCATTGCGCATCCATGGCCTGTACGACGAACTCGGTGGTGCGAAATGGGTAGCCGAGTTGTTCGAGCTGGTCGGACTCTCCAGCTCCATGGTGAACCGCTACCCGCAGGAGTTTTCGGGCGGACAGCGCCAGCGCATCGGCATCGCACGGGCACTGGCGCTGAAACCGCGACTGCTGATCCTGGACGAGCCGGTGGCGGCATTGGATGTATCGATCCAGGCCCAAGTCATCAATTTGCTGCAAGACCTGCAGCGCGAGCTGCAGCTGGCCTACCTGTTCATCGCACACGACCTCTCGGTGGTGCGCCACATCTCGGACCGGGTGGCGGTGATGTACTTGGGGCGCATCGTCGAGGAGAGCAGCAAGGGCACGCTGTATCAGGTGCCAACCCATCCGTACACGCAGTCGCTGATGTCGGCGGTGCCGGTGCCGAATCCGGCAGCGCGCACCACGCGCAGACGCATTCTGCTGGAAGGCGATATCCCGAATCCGGCGTCACCACCCAGCGGCTGCCACTTCCACCCGCGCTGCTTCAAGGCCAGCGAGCGCTGCCAGCGCGAGTCGCCGGCCTATGTGGCCTATCCCGGCTTGGCGACCCACGTCGCCTGCCACCATGCCGGACCGCTCGCATGACACAGAACACACGCCGGACCTGGGCTGTGGTGGTGCGGGTGGTGGCGCACAAGGGGGCGCTGCTGAGTGTTTTGTTCCTGGCATTGATGATCCTCACCTCGCTGCTGGCGCGCTGGATACTGCCCTTCGACGCGTTGACACAGGACTACGCCAGCATCCTGCAGCCGCCCGGTCGGGTGCACTGGCTGGGTACCGACGAACTGGGCCGCGACATCCTGGCACGGGTGGTGTTCGGCGCGCGTACCTCGCTCTTGACGGCCGCCGGTGCGGTGACCATCGCCGCGCTGGTGGGGGTGCCGATCGGCCTGGTAGCCGGCTTTTTTGGCGGTTGGCGCGACATGCTGTTGATGCGTTTTGTCGACGTGCTGCTGTCGCTGCCCGGCATCCTGTTTGCCATGGCGATGATCGCTGTGCTGGGTCGCAGCCAGATGGCCGCGCTGGTTGCGGTGGGCATCACCGGCATCCCGAGTTTCGCGCGCATCACGCGCGCCCAGGTGTTGTCGCTGCGCAAGCGTGATTTCGTCACCGCCGTGGAGGCGCTGGGCGGCTCATCGGGCTACAACATGTTTCGCACCGTGTTGCCCAACTCGTGGAGCCCGATTCTGGTGCAGGTGGTGATTTTGTCGTCGGTGGCGATCCTGATCGAGGCGTCGTTGGCTTTTCTGGGCATCGGCATTCCGCCGCCGACGCCAAGCTGGGGTGAAATGCTGCGCACCGGCAAGTCCTTCCTGCACGACTCGCCTACCTATGCGGTATTCCCCGGCCTGGTGCTGACCTTCACCATACTGTCGCTGGATACCCTCGGTCGCACGCTGGCCAAGGTGCTGGAAGACCGGCATGAGATCGCCGATGCTCCGGGGGCCACGCCATGATCGGATTTATCTTGCGGCGAATGTTGCAGCTGTTGCCGGTGCTGCTGATCGCCTCCACCGGCATCTGGGCCATGATCTACGCCGTGCCCGGCAATCCGGTCGCTGCCATGGTGGGCGAAAACGCCACGCCCGAGCAAGTGCAGGAGGTGACCGTGCGCCTGGGGCTGGATCGCCCGGTGCATGTGCAGTATTGGGCCTGGCTGAGCAACGCGGTACAGGGTGATTTCGGCCTGTCGATCCAGAACCGCGAGCCGGTGCGCAACCTGATAGCGCAGCGCATTCCAGCCACACTGCAACTCGGGCTGGCTGCCACGCTGGTTGGCCTTTTGCTCGGTTCAGGTCTTGGTTCATCTTTATAATTCTTTAAGAAACAAAGACTTATGAGTTCAGCAAACTTAGTCTGCTGAACTCAAGTTTAGTTTTGACATATTAAATAAGGTTTTAAGATTTATCCAACACTTTCTTTTTCAATATAGATAAA
>JANLVB010000491.1:0-5334 GCA_031363785.1 Betaproteobacteria bacterium | reverse complement strand
AAATCGCTCTTGCTCCAGCAAGGCTTCTTTGGGTGGTTTGGCCATCAGTTCTTGTGTACCAGCTGTGCATTATCGTAGCACACCTGAATGGTTTTTTGCTGATCCGTCCCTTGCCCGGCAGCCAGCATTTTCAGAAGCCTTTGATGTCGTCACCGCGTTGACCTTCGCGGACCTTGGATGAAAAACACTGCCGCAGACGTGTCGTTGTTTGACCTCGCGGTGGTCACGCCGTTGTGTTGGTTGGAGCAACGATCCCTGCTGGTTCAGCGATAGACCCATTCAGTGCAAGTTGGCGGCCGCGCCACAGCATTTCTTGAATTTATTTCCACTGCCGCATGGACAGGGCGCATTGCGGCCCACCTTGGGTTGCATCGTCTTGGCCACGTGACGCTCATAGACTGCCATGCGGTACGGGAGCCAATACTCGTACATTCTCACAACGGCCTCCGGAATTTGCAGCGCCAGTTTTGCGCGCTTGGCTGGTGTCTTCGTCAAGTTGTCCTGCTCGGGATCGAAATCGTCCTCACCCAGGAGGCCAATGGGCCGGTACCAGTCTAGCCCCTCGGGCGTCTGCAGCAAAGGTTCCCAGGCGTCTCTGCACAGCTTGACGCCCTCTGTGAAGCCGTATGCCCAACCCTCTGCGTCGTCGTATTCCTTGCCCCGGTACTCGTGCGTGCACCAGACAGGATAGATATCCCTCGGCTCGTCCTCGATGGCGGCGATGATTCCATTGAAGTGACGCATGATCAGCCCGAGGATGCGGTTGAGCTTTTCGATGCTCTCGACCGGCGGCATCATCTCCTTGCCCTCACCCCAGATACCTGGCATCCATTGCTGCGGCATCAATGTGGTTGGACCTATCGCAATGGCGTGCATGTAGCCGTCCAAAATGTCAAACGTCATGCCATCGGGGGCATTTGCTTCGTCCATCAGGAAGTGATCAAGCTCTTGATGCTCATCATCGGTCAGCGGGGCAAACGGGGTCGTCATGGTGTTGGCTCTTGTGCGGAGGCGATATAGCGGGATCTTCGATTTTCCATCGGCAATCGACCAGATCGGTTCCTGGTCGCCGCCAATTGCGCGGATGCACGCCGAGCCCTGCAACTGGTATTCGACGACCCGCACCCCTTGCCCTTAGCGGCGAGATTTGGGCTGTTGAATTTCCCTATATGAATACCCCCGGATAACAACCAGATTTTGCGTTATCTTGTGAAGAAATCGGTTGCATCCCCCTATTCGGCCTTGCTTGTCGTTTGTCAGGTTGCCCCGACCTTGCACTATCCCCCTTCGCCTGGCAGTCACTGAATCACCGCGTCCGCGCGCAGCAGCGCCTGCGGGTGGGCGGGCACTTGCCACGATAATTCTGGCGATGAAGCGTCGCGTTGCGCCAAGGATATTAGTAACCACTCTGGCCATCATGCTCGCCGGCTGCTCGACGCGGCATCGGGTGCCGGCAGACGGCTTGTATGCCGGCGAGTTGTGCACGGCCGTGGTGGCCAGGCCGCTCAACTGCGGCGCGGCTGCGGTGTTTCTGTCCAAAGATCGCGCCAAGGTAGGGGTGAGCGACTTCGTTTATGACCTCTCGCTGGAGGATGGGCAGGTCGACGTCACGCTGATACACGGCCGCACACTGGTCGATGTATGGAGCGCCAGTTATTCCTGGGATCACCACTTTCTGCGTTTCATCGACCAGGAACGGCGCACGTTTTACCGTGTGCGTTTCGCCAACCCGCCGCAGGGCCAGGATTCGGGGCAACGGGGGGACTGACATACCAATCGGTGCGGTGATCGAGCGCGGCATCGGGCGTCATCTGGACTGATTCAGCCCAGTTCGGATTGATCGGGGCTTGCCGCCCCGATCGACTCGCAAAGGCCGATGACTGGTTCCGGGAATGTAATGCTGGCGTTCTGCTAAGCTTTGCCGAGGATCTCTTTGCATTGGCCCGGCGGCCTGCCATGCCGACCGAATTCTCATAGGCGCCAGACCCGCTGACCTGCCCACCGAACAGCCGACCACCTTCGATATGGTTCTCAACCTGAAGATCGCCAAGACGCTGGGGATAGCGATTCCGCGATCGGCAATGGTTTGTGCGACGAGGGTGATCGAATGAACACACGCCGCAAATGGCTGGCGGCTGGCATGGGTTTGCCCGCACTGGCATGGGTGGATGCTTTGCGCGCGCAGACCGGACCTCCGCTGGTGATTGGCTGGCTCATTCCCACCACCCGGGGTGAAGGCCGTACTGTGCGCGCATTCCACGAAAGCATGGCTGCGCTGGGCTGGAAGGTGGGCGCACAGTACGTGCTCGAGGAACGCTACGCACAGGGGTACGCGGATCGCCTGCCAGCGTTGGCGCAACAGATCGCCGCAACCAAGCCCGCTGTCATCGTGGTTATCACCTCCTCGCCAGCGCGCGCCGCCACGGCAGCCGCGCCGGCGACGCCGATCGTTGTGGCCATCGGGGACCCAGTGTCTGCGGGTCTGGTGACGAACCTGGCACGACCCGGTGGCATGATCACCGGCCTGAGCAACGTCTCGGCCGATCTGGATCTGAAGTGCCTCGAGTTGCTGCTGGAACGGCCCCGATTCCATCGCGCTCATCCGGCGCTCGGCCACCTAGGTGGATCGCATCCTCAAAGGCGCCAAGCCCGGTGAGCTACCGATCGAGCAGCCGACCACTTTTGAGCTGGTGATCAACCTGAAAACCGCCAAGCAGCTGGGCATCACGATTCCGCCCTCCATGCGGATTCGGGCGACCGAGATGATCGAATGAACCCGCGCCGCAGATGACCAGAAAGTTGGGGGTGGGGCGGTAACCGGTACAGGGCGCGGACGTTCACGCAGCTTTATCGCCGGACTGGCCGCTAATGTCAGCAGCCCAACTTTGCCGAGGTTGCGGCCAGCTCAATTTCCATTTGCAGAATCGAACCCGCGCCCGCACCAGCGGCGCTGCGGCGAAAAACTCACCAGATCACCGCAAAATGTGCGGCGAATAACTTGCATGTGCGGAGAATGCACCTCATAATCGCCGCATGAACGGCGGCGAATACACCTACATCTGGCAGGCCAGCGATTGGCCAACGTGGCGGTTTGACCTGGCTGCCCTTGCTCAACCATTGGCCAATGTCAGTCGCGCGCAGGGTCTGTTGATGGGCCGACTGGCCGACGTCGGCAAGGCCCTGCGCGATCAGGCCAGCCTGTCGGTATTGACCGATGACGTCATCAAGACCAGCGCGATCGAAGGCGAACAGCTCGATGTTGAGTCTGTGCGATCTTCCATTGCGCGCCGGCTCGGCGTCGACAACGGCGCCCTCGCTCCGGTGGACCGTCACGTGGAAGGCGTCGTCGAGATGGTGCTCGACGCCACTGCCAACTGCAACGCTCCGGTCAGCCGGGAGCGCTTGTTCGGCTGGCACGCAGCTTTGTTCCCCACCGGCTACTCGGGCCTGGTCAGGATCAACGTAGGCGGCTGGCGTGACGATGCGACGGGTCCGATGCAGGTGGTTTCTGGCCCGTTGGGGCGCCAACGCGTGCGCTTCGAAGCCCCGCCGGCCGACCAGCTGGCGTCCGAGGCAGACAGCTTTCTGGCATGGGCCAACAGCGCGTCGAACGAGCCGCCGCTGATCAAGGCCGGCCTTGCGCACCTGTGGTTTGTCACCCTGCACCCGTTCGACGATGGCAACGGCCGCATCGCTCGCGCCGTTGGCGACCTGTTCCTGGCGCGTGCCGATGGCAGTCCCCAGCGCTTCTACAGCCTGTCGGCGCAGATCCAGCGGGAGCGCAAGGCCTACTACGACATCCTGGAGCGGACCCAAAAGCAATCATTGGATGTCACCAGGTGGCTCACGTGGTTCCTCGCCACGCTGCATCGCGCCGTCGATCAGGCACAGCACACGCTGGATGCCGTGCTGGTCAAGACGCGGTTCTGGCAGCGCTGGGCCGCACCTGGTTCTGCACCGCTGAACGCGCGGCAAATGAAGCTGGTCAACCGGCTGCTCGATGGCTTCGACGGCAAGCTCACCAGCAGCAAGTGGGCAGCAATCGCCAAGTGTTCACCGGACACCGCGCTGCGAGACATCACAGTTCTGCTGGCGCGTGGCATTCTGCGCAAATCGGATGCGGGTGGACGCAGCACGAGCTACGTGATTGCCGACGCGTAGAAGCAAGACGACTTCGCGCAATGGCCTTGGCTTGCTGGCGGAACAGCGCCTTCATGGACTCCTGCCAACCCTTTCGCACGGAGACCAAGAATGGACTTTTCCCCCTGGAACAGCACCGCATCCTGCAGTTGCTGGTCAATAGGGTCATCGTGGCACCGAATGAGCTGCAGGTGAAATTGCACCCGAGCGGCGTGGAGAACCTGGCACTCGATGTGATCCGGGACCCCCGCCGGACTCGCGCCGCCAAGGCCGCCGAGGAGGCAATGGCATGAAGACCAACACCATCGACATTACCGGGGATCCGATGCTTGTGCGCGCCTTGGATGGCGCTGTGACAGTTTCAATCCCGATCCGGATCCGGCGTGCCAGTGGTCGGAAGCAAGTGGTGGTGCCAGAGGGCGTTTCCGCCACCACCATCGGCGAGGCGGTGCCGACCGCCCTGCAGATCGCGCTGGCGCGTGGACACCGGTGGCTGCGTCAGATTGAGAGCGGCAAGGTCGCCAACCTCGCGGCCATTGCCAGGGCGGAAAACGTTGACAACAGCTACGTCAGCCGGATGGTCAATCTCACCACGCTGGCACCGGCCATTCAGGCGGCGATCTTGGACGAGATCCTGCCAGAAACTCTGTCGCTGTTTGATCTTGCCGTGGACACGCCGTTATCGTGGGAGGAGCAGCGGCGGCGGGTTGGTCGACCGGCTGCATAGCAGCGCGAGTAGCTACTCGGGATCGACCGCTTTCAGGCACCCAGTTTGACGTCTGCACCTTGCATTGAAGTGGGCCCTGGTTCACAGCAGCGAGTCGATTCGTCGGCCTTGAACCATTGGCAGACATAGTGATATTCAACCCAACGTGTTGAGTAGCTGTTTCCCCTCCACCAGATCGGGCGACTCGAAACCTTCTGAGGAAGCAGAAAAGTGCGTCTGCAACAGTTCTCGTGCCAAGTCGTGCTGCCCTGTGCTGATATGCAGGCGAGCCAACGACGAGGCCGCGCGCCACTCCAAAGCGAGAGCACCTTGTTGCCGCGCGAGGTCCACCGCCTTTTCGATACGAGCGATGGCCTGCGGTATGTCGATCTGTTGGGTGGCAAGGAGTGTTTCAGCGTGCAGTCGCAGAGTCTCCGGGTGCATGAAGCCCGCCCCGGTTTTTGCGCAGACATCGACCGCATCCGCAA
>JANLVB010000472.1:0-2715 GCA_031363785.1 Betaproteobacteria bacterium | reverse complement strand
AGTGGTGTGACGGCATGTGTCGTGTTCGCACTGTTGTCGGTGCAGGGCGTGCGCGTTGCCTTCAGTCGGCGGAACCGGCGCATGTTGCCGGTGATCGGTTTGCTGATCGGTGTGCAGAGTCTGTGCCTGTATTCGGCGGTGGCGCGATTGCCGGTGGCGCTGGCCTTGCTGGCCTTCAACACCTACCCGTTGTGGACGGCTTTGTGGGCTTGGGTGGTGTACCGGGAGCGGCCGGCGCGGCCGCTGCTATGGGCCATGCCGGTGATCTTACTGGGGTTGGCCCTGGCCCTGGATGTGCTGGGCGCCGCGTCCGGCTTGGGCGCTGCCGGCCAATGGGGCCGTGTCGGAGCCGGGGTGGCGTTTGCATTGGCCGCAGCGGCCACTTTCGGCATGGCGCTGGTGCTGACGCAGCATGAAGCCGGCGACGTGGATGGGCGCTTGCGTACCGCCACCACCATGGCGTTGGCAGCGTTGGTTGGCTTGGTCACGATTGGATTGCAGGGCGGCTTCCACCTGCCGCAAGCTGCGCCTGGCTGGTGGGGTCTGGCCGCGTTGACCTTCCTGTATGGTACGGCCTTTACCATCATGTTCACGGTGTTGCCGCGCCTGGGCGTTGTCGGCAATTCGGCGATCATGAACGTGGAGCCGGTGTTTGCACTCATTCTGGCGTGGCTGATCCTGGGGCAGGCCATCGCACCGATACAGGTTGCAGGGGCCTTGCTGGTGGTGGGTGCCGTGTTGGGGTTGGGTCTGCGCAAGCGGGCATGACGGCGTAGCCGCAAGGAAAGCAGGACAAAAAAACGACGGATTGCCTCGCCACCAATGATGTGTCACACTTGTGGCACACCGAAAATGGAACGGATCCAACCCATGTCAACCACCACCCTGCGCATCGATGCGCCCCTGCGTGACCGCATCAGTCGTCTCGCCAACGCATTGAACCAAACGCCCCACAGCTTCATGGTCGAGGCTTTGGCCCAAAAGGCAGACGAGGCCGAGTGGCGACTGGGACTGCAGCATGAAGCCCAGCAACGGGACGCGGCCATTCAGGCTGGTGAGCCTGTTGTGGAATGGCATGAAATGAAGGCCTATCTGCGTGCCCGCCTCGCTCAAGCGGCCACAACGCCCAAAGCGAAGTCGAAAAAGCCTTGACGCACGTCATCCTCTCGCGTCAGGTCAAGGACGACTTCGACCGCATTTTTGACTTTCTCTTCGAGCATGCGCCGCAATACGCCACGCTTCGCATCGAAGCCATCATTTCAGCAATTGATGTGCTGGCGTCCAGCCCGATGATTGGCCGGCCGGTGTCGGAGGGACAGCGGGAGTTGATCATCTCGACCGGGGCCAGTGGATATCTGGCGCTGTACAGGTACGATCCCGTGGCAGATACCATCTATGTTTTGGCAGTGCGCAGTCAGCGCGAACGCGACTACAAGCAACGCTGATCGAGCTTGCGAACCGATCACCATAAGGCAACCACCATGGCACCCTCTTCGGCAAGATCCCCCCAGACCCACCCCTCAGTCGCCGCCATCCAGAAATCCGGCGCGCCCAAGGTCAAGGTGGCAGTGAGCGACATCGACGGTGTGCTGCGCGGCAAATACCTGCACCGGGACAAATTTCTGGGTGCAGCCGAGCCGTATCCAGCCGGAGGCTTCGGCTTTTGTGACGTGGTGCTGGGCTGGGACATGATGGATGTCACCTACGACAACACCACCGCGACCGGTTGGCAACATGGTTTTCCCGACGCGCTGGCGCGGCTCGACCTGAACACCGCGCGCCATGTGCCCTGGGACGATGGTGTGCCTTTCTACCTGGGCGAGTTTGTCTATGCCGACGGCACGCCACACGCCCAATGCCCGCGCCAGACCCTCAAGCGCGTGCTCAAACGCGCCGAGAAGATGGGCTTTTCAGTCATGACGGGCATGGAGTTCGAGTGGTTCAACTTCCTCGAAACACCCCACAGCTGGGCCGCCAAGAAGGGTGTGGGCGCACAACAGCTCACCCCGGGCATGTTTGGTTATTCGCTGTTGCGCATGAACCAGCACCGCGACTTCTTCAACGCCATCATGGACCAGATGCTGGCGTTTCGGGTACCGATCGAGGGCCTGCACACCGAGACTGGGCCGGGGGTGTACGAGGCGGCGATCGGTTTCAGTGAGGCGCTGGAGCAGGCGGACCGGGCCATCCTGTTCAAGACCGGCACCAAGGAGATTGGCGCCCGGTTCGGCATCATGCCCAGCTTCATGGCCAAGCCAAACCAGAGCTTGCCGGGCTGCAGCGGGCACATCCACCAGAGCCTGTCGGACGGCAAGACGAATCTGTTCTTCGACGCCAAGAGCCCGCGCAAGATGAGCAAATTGTTCGAGAGTTACCTCGCCGGGCAGGTGGCCTGCATGATGGAGTTTGCGCCCATGATCTGGCCCACCATCAACAGCTACAAACGCCTGGTGGACGGCTTCTGGGCGCCGGTCAAGCCGACCTGGGGCATCGACAACCGCACCGCAAGTTTTCGGGTGATTGCCGGCAGCCCGAAGGCGACCCGGTTGGAGACTCGCTGCCCGGGTGCGGACGTCAACCCCTACCTGGCGATGGCCGCTGTCATTGCCGCCGGCCTGGACGGCGTGGAGAAGGGGTTAAAGTTAACCGCTCCCCCAATCACTGGAACCAACGTGGGTGGCGAGAATATCCCACGGGCGCCGCGCACCTTGATTG
>JANLVB010000439.1:0-5064 GCA_031363785.1 Betaproteobacteria bacterium | reverse complement strand
GAATCGGCGGCGAGGAACCAGTCGCGCGGTTCGACATCGCGCGGCGGCCATTCGGCTCCGGCGCGCCAGCCGCCACCCTCGCCCTGGACGAAGAGCGTGACCGGCGGCTCCGCGTCGATGCCGTTGCGCTCGCCCTTGAGCCAGCGGTCGAACCAGCGCTCCATGTCCCACAGCCCCGCGAAGGGCGCTTCGCGGGCCTTGTCCGGGAACTCGTGCTTCCACGGCCCCATCAGCAGCTTCTTCGGCGCATTGATGGCGGCGAAGTCGCGCGGCGTGCAGTCGGTATACAGATCGCGCCAGCCGCAGATGTTGAAGCTGGGGCATGCCACCGCGCCCATATCCGCCACGCGCGACTGCCAGAACGCATCAAAGCCAGGATGGTGGACGAAACTTTCCAGCCAAGGCGGGTTGCCCGCCAGGTGCTCGGCCCAGGTGCGTGCCCAGCGCCCATCGAGATCCTGCAACTGTGGCGGCATCAGGTTGTACGCCACCATGCGCGGCCCCCAGTCGGCGCGCATCCAGAAGCCGCTGGCGGTGCCACCCAGCGACACCACGCCGCGGTACAAATCCGACGTGGCGTGGATCGGTACGATGGCCTTCAGGTGGGGTGGCCGCGTGGCAGCGGTCGACAGCGCCGTGACGCCCGGATACGAAACACCCCACATGCCCACGTTGCCGTCGCACCAGGGCTGCCGTGCGATCCACTCCACCAGGTCGTGGCCGTCGATTGCCTCGCCCGGCGCGAATGGCCCCGGGCTGTGGCCGCCAGAGTTGCCCAGGCCGCGCAGGTCGGCCGTGATGGCGGCAAACCCCAGTGCAGCGAAGTGGCGGTGCACCGTATCCACACCGAGCAGGCCGCCGCGGCCGTCCTTGTGGTAGGGCCCGAAGTTGATGATGGCCGGTACCTGGTGGCTGGCTGCCGGGCGCACCACATCGGCGGCGAGCGCCACACCGTCGCGCATGGGCACCAGTACGTTTCGTTCGACTACCAAATTGACTGCCATGGCAATTCTCCCGATGTTGCACGACGCCGCGCTCAGCCAGGCAGCTTGCCCAACATGCGGTCCGAGATGATCTTGAGCTGGATTTCCGAGGTGCCTTCAAATATCTTGGTCAAACGTGCGTCGCGCCAGTAGCGCTCGACGGCATGCTGCGTGGTGTAGCCGGCGCCACCGAGAATCTGCAGCGCTTCACTGGTGACGCGTTCGGACATCTCGGAGGCGAAGAGTTTGGTCATGGCCGCTTCGGTGTCACAGCGTTGCCCGCTATCGATCAGATTGCAGACATGGTAGTTGAGCTGGCGCGCGGCTTCGATGTCGGTCGCCATCTGCGCCAGCTTGAAGCGGATCGCCTGGAAATGGGCAATCGGCTGGTCGAACTGCACGCGCTCCTTGGCATAACGGGTGGCGTCCTCCAGCGCACCACGCGCCAAGCCGATGGAGCGTGCGGCAGTGTGGGCGCGGTAGGTCTCCAGCCCGCGCGAAAAGGCGGCGAAGGCCTCGCCCTCGGCGCCGATCAACGCGTCGTGCGGCAGGCGCAAGCCGTCAAACGCCAGCTCCCAGGTCTTCCAGCCGAAGTAGCCGATCTTGGGTATGGCGGCTGCCGCCACGCCGATCGGGAAGCCGCCACGCGGCTTGTCGATCATGAACGCGCTGATGCCGATGTGTTTGCGCTGTGGGTCCACCTCGGCGCGGCTGCGCGCCAGAAGAAAGATGAAATCCGCGCCGTCGGCAAAGGTGCACCAGGTCTTGTTGCCAGTGATCACCCATGCGTCGCCGTCGCGCCGGGCGCGGCAGGACACACTGGCCAGGTCGGAGCCGGTGCCGGGCTCGGATAGCGCCAGTGCACCCAGGTATTCGCCGCGCGCCACCCGCGGCAGGATGGCGGCACGCTGCGCCGATGTGAACAGCTGCGAGCCCATGAAGGTGTTGCCGCGGGCGATGATCGAGCCCACACTCATCCAGGCACGCGACAACTCTTCCGCCACCAGGCAGTATTCGAAACAGCCCAGGCCCAGGCCGCCGTGTTCTTCGGCAATGGTGATGCCGAAGTAACCCAGCGCCGCCATCTGGTCGATCAGGGAGCGCGGCATGTCGCCCTTTTCCGGGTCGAGCCGGTTCGCCAGTGGCAGCACCTCGTGCATGGCAAAGGTGCGCGCGGCGTCGCGCAGCATCTGCCGCTCCGGGCTCAGGTTGGCGCTGTTGGCAAGTGCATCCATGCGTTGTTGGTCTCCCATCGTGATCGGTTTGGTACCCTTGGACTGCGCCGTGGCATTATCGGTGTGCACCCATTCCAGCCGCCAACAGGAGACAAGAGCGCCGTGAACTACAAGCTGCTGGCCCCGTTGCGGGTGATCGAGAGCTCGGCCTTCATCGCCGCGCCGCTGGCCGGCATGACGCTGGCGCAGTTCGGCGCCGACGTGATCCGGGTCGACCTGATTGGTGGCGGCATCGACTACGGTCGCCTGCCCATGATGCCGGCTGGGCGCAGCCTGTACTGGACCGGGCTGAACAAGGCCAAGCGCTCCATCGCGGTGGACATCCGCCGCCCCGAGGGCCGTGAATTGGTGCGCGCACTGGTGACGGCGCCGGGGGAGGGTGGTGGTGTGTTGCTGACCAACATCGCCATGCCCTGGCTGGCCCACGTCTCGCTGGCCGCTCTGCGCGCGGACCTCATCAGCTGCACCATCTCGGGCAACCCGGATGGGTCCACCGCCGTTGACTACACCGTGAACGCGGCCACCGGCTTCCCGGCCATCACCGGTGCGGGATCGATCAACCATCCTGTGAACCATGTGTTGCCGGCCTGGGACATCGCCTGCGCCTATCAAGCGGCATTTGCGGTGCTGGCGGCGGTGCTGCAGCGACGCCAGACCGGTGCTGGCGCAGAGCTCAAACTGGCGCTGTCGGACGTGGCGTTCGCCTCCCTGTCGCATCTGGGCATGATGGCCGAGGCGGAGCTGCTGGAGCAGCAACGCGAGCCGCTGGGCAACCACATCTACGGTGCGTTCGGACGTGACTTTGGCACTTCGGACGGGCAGCGTGTGATGGTCGCTGGTGTTTCAGCGGGGCAGTGGAGCGCTTTGTGCTTGGCCTGTGAACTCGATGCGACGATGGCGGCCATGGACGAGCCTGCTCGTTTTGCGGCGCGTGACGCCATCGCGCTGCAGGTGGAACGGTGGTGTGCCGTGCGCACCTTGCCCGAGGTCGAACGGGTGTTTGGCGCGAACAAGGTGTGCTGGGGCCGTTACCGCACGGTGTCCGATCTGGTGGCGAATGACGCGCGGGTATCGGTCGCCAACCCGGTGTTCGAGCAGATTCAGACAGCAGGCGTGGGCGACCATCGTGCTGCCGGCACGGCGGTGCGGGTTGGCGCCATGCCGCGCGCGCCAACGGTGGCGGCACCCTGGCTGGGACAAGATACCGATGCGGTGTTGTCTGAGGTCCTGGGGCTGGACTCCGGCGCCATTGGCCGGCTGATGGACTCTGGCGTTGTTGCCGGGCCGCAGCGTGATCCGTATTTTTGCTCCGAACCACGGCATGACCCGTAATCCGCGCTTCATCTCACTCAACATGGCGAAGGAGATTGCCAAAGGGCAGAGTCAATGGTCTGGTACGTACGCCGGGTCGGATCGGTCGCGTCGGCCCTGGGTGAAGCCCGCCATCGGCAAGGGGAAACTGGTGGCCGCGTCGAATCGGGTTGAGGTTGACCAGTCATGCACCACAACCCGATCGGCGATACGCCATTGCCCGGTGCGGCGCTCGAACCGGTCCACATAACGACCCGCGAACAGGTCCAGCCATTCAGCGCCGTCCGGGTCGGTGCGCCGCAGATAGGCAATGGCGTAGGACTCGGCACGCGCCAATTCGTCGTGCTCCGGATCGAGCTCGATCAGCACATTGGCCACCGAATGCGTCGTGTGGTGTGCCCGCTGCGGCAACGATGTGACGATGAAATCGGCGAAAGCGTGACCGTTGCCCTTCCAGTGCCCGTGGTTGTCAGTCGAGTCGGCGTGGAAGCAGGTCTTGAGCAGCGCCGCGTCGCCGCGGTCGACCCCGCGGCTGTAGCGCATGAGGACGTCGCGGATGGCGTCTTTGGCGATCAGGGCGTCGATGGGAGAAAGCATGGTGGTCTCCTCGTTATGCGGTTCGCAGGGTAGCACGGACGTGCGACCAGACGAATGGCGCCGGAGCGCTGGGCGAGCGCGCGAATGCCGACTCAGGCAAAGGGCAGCGCGGATATCTCGCCTGGCCGGGTCGCGCCATCGGCACTGGCCACGGTCACAGGCTGGCCGGGCTCCCAGTATGCGCGCTCAATCATCGATAGACCCACATTGCGCGCCAAGCGCGGTGACCATGCCGCGGATGTGATCTGGCCGATCTGCGGGCCAGTTCCGTGGCCCGCCATGACTGGCCATGGTTTGCCGCAGGGTGGGCAGGTGCCGCCGTCGAACAACACCCCGCGCATCTCGCGCCGGTGCCCGTCGCGCGCCAGCTGCTGCAGCGCCTCGCATCCCAAATAGTCAACGGAGCCGTCAAGCTGGCAGAACTTGCCAAGACCTGCTTCGAACGGATTGTTCTCGCGCGTGAACTCGTTGCCATATGACAGCAGGCCGCCTTCGATACGCTCGATCAGGTTCGGGCAGCCTGGGGTCATGTTGAACTCGCGACCCGCTTCCCACATCAGATCCCACAGCGCGGATCCAAGTTTGCCGTCGTTCAGGTAGATCTCGAACCCGCCCTGCTTGGAATAACCACCGCGCTCGACCAGCTGGCGCGTGCCCATGAAGTCGACAAACCCGAAGTGGAAAAAACGGATCTTCCGGACTTCTTCGCCGAACACCCTGGCCATCACATCCTCGGCGCGCGGACCCTGTAGCGACAGCGGCGAGACATCGGGCTCCTCCACCGAGACGTTCAGCTTTGCGCCAAGGGCCAGCCCCTTGGCCCATAGCAGCACGTCGGAGTCCGCGATGGAGAGCCAGTAGTGGTCGTCGGCATGTTTCAGCAACACCGGGTCGTTCACCATGCCGCCCTTGTCGTCGACCAGTGGCACATACAGGCA
>JANLVB010000435.1:0-3675 GCA_031363785.1 Betaproteobacteria bacterium | reverse complement strand
GGCTGGTCCCGAGGCGGCCAACAACGCGGCCATCACCGCCACGCTGATTCCGCTGCTCACGCTGGGCATACCGACGTCCAACACGGCGGCGATCCTGCTTGGCGCATTCCAGAACTACGGCATCCAGCCCGGACCGCAACTATTCACCACATCGGCTGCGCTGGTCTGGGCGCTGATCGCCTCCTTGTACATCGGCAACGTCATGCTGCTGATCCTGAATTTGCCGATGGTCGGGTTGTGGGTGAAGTTGCTGAAGATCCCGAAGCCGCACCTGTATGCCGGCATCCTGATCTTCGCCACTGTGGGTGTGTACGGCATGCGCCAGAGCGCTTTCGACCTGGTGCTGCTGTATGCAATAGGTTTGATCGGCGTGGTGATGCGTCGTTTTGACTTCCCGACCGCACCGGTGGTGGTGGGCATGATCCTGGGGCCCCTGGCCGAGGCGCAGTTGCGCAATGCCTTGTCGATCGGCGAAGGCAAGTGGGGCATCTTTCTGGAGCGCCCGATGTCGGCCACGCTGCTGGCGATCATCGTGGCAGTGCTGGTGCTGCCCAGGTTATTGCGCATGCGCAAGGCGACTTGATCGCTTGTTGCAGACTGGACCTGCCAGAGCTGCCAAAATTCCGTTGGTGTCGGACCGTCCGTTGAACATTGCATGCGCGGCACCTGTCGCGCCATGGCCGTCATGCGGTGCGCACGGACCGAATCCGATCAGTGGAGTGTTGCGGCGGCATCGGGCTCACCAGCTTCTGTGCCATCCTGACGATGCGATCGGCCACTTCAAGCTGTTCCAGACGACCGCGCTCCCGATACCAGGCAAATGCGTAGCTGGACATGCCGGCGATCACCAGGGCGCCGATGCGCGGGTCCTCGATCTGGAACTCTCCCGATGCGATGCCCTCGCTGAGCAATGCACTGAGCCGGCGATCAATGGACTTGCGCATCTGGTTGATGCGCTCTGCGGCCTCGGCTGGCAGGCTGATTTCCTCGCGGAAATAGATCGCGACGAGTTGGTGCTCGTGCAACGCAACGTTGGTGAATTCGCGCAGGAACCGCTCCAGACGCAGCCACGCGCTGCCTTTGTCGGACATCGCACTTTCCGCAGCGGCCAGCGCACTCCTGGTGCTGCGCTCGCAGATTTCGACCAGAATGTCGCTCTTCGATTTGAAGTGGTAATAGACAAACGGCTTTGTGGCACCCAGGCGCTCCGCAATCGCATCCACCGATGTCTGCAGGTAACCGCGCTCGAAGAAAAGCTTGGCGGCCACCTGCAGAATGCGATCACGTTTGAGGGTGAGCACTTTGTCGCGCAGGCTGTCTATCTGCGCCGCAACGCCGGTCTGTGCATCACTCGCGGACCCGGCGCGGGTCCGGTTGGCGTAGTTCGATGTACTCGCCTTTCGGCCCGCGCTGGCGTTGGCACGCGTCGGCTCTTGCAGGATGCCGCCGCCCCGGGTCCAAATGAACGCCATGCTGTCGGCATCCCGCCGCGCGACGTATGCTTCAATGTTCACCACCAATGTCGGCACGCTGGTGAACCGGTCATGGCGCAATTGCCCGTCGGTCATGGCGTGGAAGAACTGTTTCACGGCATCGAGCCACGGAGTGGGGGCGGGCGCGAGGCCCACGGTGAATCGCTTGTGTCCGGAAAGCCACTTTTGTACGTCGGGCTGCCGATGCAGTGCGGCGCGGTCCGTTATCAAGTGCAGCGTCTTGCCCTTGGGAGTTTCGCGGTCGATCTGCCGTAGCAGCGTCAGCCATTCGGCGTGGCCTCGATGCCTTTTGCCGGGAATAACGACTTTGGCGTCGAGTGTTTCGAGCGCGGCGAACAGCCCGGTGAAATCATCGGAACTGAGCCTGGGTGCCGCACTTGTGGCGCGCCCCTTTTTCTTTGGCTGTGCGTGGTCTGGCCGCGGTGCCTGGCCAGCTGTGTCGCAGCACAACACCAGGGCCCGACCAGATGGCGAAAGGTAGAGGGCTGCAACGTCCTGGGGTGGCTCCTGGCGTTCGGCCTCGTGCGCCTGCATGGTGTCGCGCGGCAACAGCGGCGGTTTCAAGCCGTTGGCGCGCAAATGGCGCGAAACGCTCGCCGCGCTGATGCCCAGCGCAGCGGCCAGGGTGCGGGAACTCCATCGCTTGCCGGTCTCGGAACTGGATTGGGTGGTCACCCGAATCAGACGCGCGACGTCAACGGCGCTCGGTGGCGCGCCGCGCGGTAGGTCACGCTCGATGCCGGCACGCCGGAACTGCGCAAATCGTTCGCGCCAACGGGCCACCTGGACACGCCCCACGTTCAACTCTGCGGCGATGTCCTTATTCTGCATGCCCTTGGCCGCCAACAGCACAATGCGCGCGCGCTGGACCAATCGTGCGCTCGTCAGCTTGGACTGCTTCAGGCGCGTCAATTCGGCCAACTCATCGCTGGCCAACACAATTTCAGGTGCTACTCGCATGCTTATCCGATACCGGTTTCACCAGTGTCCACGCGGGACAGGTGCAAATTAAGTTCGCTCAAGATTGATTGATACACCCGTGCGCCGCGGCGCAAAGGCCGTCCGTGGCGTCCCCGATATGTTCCGGTCATGACGATCAGATTCGCCGCCCCTCCAGGTGCCTGGGTCAATGAGTTCGTGCGATTTTGGCATCGATGGCTTCTTTGCGGCCAGAAAATTCTATTGGATGCCTGGGCGTCCCTGCGGCACATAGACATCGCAGCGGCAAGCAGGGGCGTGCAGTTTGCGGACGCACGGGGCCGCCCGTCAGGGCATCGCACCATGGAGGAACCTGGGCGGCGCAACCACCAGCGGGCTGCACGGAGCACCGTGAAGGACCACGTCCAGGAAGTTGCCGTCACATCAATCTCCGATCGATACGCGTGTGTTTGCCACCACCCCATGCGCACTGGTCAGCCTGCGCAGAACCGCGTTGTTCTGCCTCCCTTTGGCCGATACCCGTGCATCCTCGAGGATGCGCCAGCAGGACACCGCCAGCCGAGCCAGTGTACAGAAAAAAGTACCTGGTGGATGAAAATTCTACTTTACAGTACAATTTAACTGAGGCATGATAGCGGCACCTATGAAAATACGCTGACTGATTCGGACGACGACACATTCAAAGAGACTTTCAATGTTTGCCAGCACCATCTTCACTCCACTCTGCACACCCGCAGGCACCCGGTTGGTTCGGCGTCGCTGCAGCGCGGCGTTATCGGGAGCCTGTTCAGGCGCGTCAGGGCTGCCGCCGGCGCAGCCACCGCAACGCTGGAATTCACGCTGCGCCCGAATGTGAAGTTCCATAACGGCGACACGTTCACCGCGGAGGACGTTCGCTTCAACTGGCAGAAAGCGGCACCAGCCGCACCATTTTCGACCGTCGGTATCAGCAGCATTCATTTAGCAGTATTCATGTCAAAAAGGAAATAGTATGAAGATCACCAAGCGGCTTGCATCCTTGTGCATCGGGGCGTCGGCGCTCCTGTTCCTGATGGTGGCCCCGTCGGCAAACGCCCGCGAGCTCAAGCTTGCGGTCGGGTTCCCGCAGGGGACCGCCGCGTACCACGGACTTGAAGCGTTTGCCAAGACGCTCAAGGAAAAATCGGGCGGGGAGCTCGAAGTCAAGATGTTCCCGTTGTCGTTGCTGAACCTGCCGCAGATGATGAATGGCTTGCGCGACGGT
>JANLVB010000422.1:0-5439 GCA_031363785.1 Betaproteobacteria bacterium | reverse complement strand
GGGTTGGCCTTCAATGTGAACTGCTGATTCGGTTCGTAGGATTCGAACATGAAGGCACCGGTCCCCACCGGTTTGGTCTTCAGATCGGTCACGCCGCGCGGCACGATGACCCCATTGGGGTTGGTCGCCATGTAACTGAGGAACGTGGCACTGGGCGCCTTGAGCTCGAACTTGACCGTGAACGGATCGAGCACCGTCACCGCCTTGATACCCGAGAACAGCGTGGCGCTCGGGCTGGCACTCGCCGGGTCGGCGATGCGGTCGAACGTGTGCTTCACGTCTTCGGCCGTAAAAGCCTGCCCGTTGTGGAATTTCACGCCCTGGCGCAGGCGGAAGATGTACGTGGTGTCATTCGGGGCAATAAATCCGGTCGCCAAGTCCGGCTCCACCTTCATGTCGGCGTTCCAGCGCAGCAGGCCGGTGTACATCAAGGCCGTGAAGTCGTAGGAGGAAAACGCCGTCAAGGTCACCGGATCCAGGCCGATCGGGTCGGCGTCGGCGCCGATTGTCAAGGTGCCGCCACGCTTCGGGGGGGCAGTCTGGGCCAATGCCTGCGGGCCCAGCGCCATCAGGGCGCCGCCAGTCAGCGCCAATTGCAGCAGTTCGCGTCGCGGCAAGCAAGGCACCTCGCCATGCACTAGCGCGGCAACACGGGTATCCAAGCGGCTGAATCGGGTCATATCGTGTCCTTCAATGGGTACTTCACCAAAACTTGCGGTTTGCCCAGCGCCGGTCCGGGTTATCAGACCAGGCACATTCCCTCGACATCTGCTACCCAGCAATTTGTCCCATGGCGGCGCTTCGGCGAAACATGATCGCACGTGAGGCCCGCAACTGGGCCTGGCGTTTCGCGCAATGAAACATGCAGCGAGACCTGCAGCCAAAGCCGCCATGCCACAAGTCTTCCGCGTGAGCCGACAATCCACCACCATCCGTCTTGCGCCAAGGAGAACCACCATGATCCGTGTTGCCACCGCCGGGTTTTTGCACGAGTCCAACACCTTCTCGTCAACCCCCGCGAGTCTGGAACTCTGGAAACAATCGCGCTTTCTGGAAGATGCGCAGGCCATTCGCTCCGAGTACGCCACATCGCAGTCCACCCTGGCCGGCTTCATGGCGGCGGCGGCGGAGGACCCGGAGGTGGAACTGGTGCCCTTGTTCTTTGCCCGCCTGGTTCCGATGGGCGCCATCACCGCTGAGGCAATCGACGTCCTGATCGGGCGCGTTGTCGGTGCGATCCGCGACAACGGCCCGTGGGACGCGGTGCTGCTGCCACAACACGGCGCTGCGGTGTCCGAGACCTGGCCCGACGCCGACGGGGAACTGGTACGCCGCGTGCGCGAAACCGTGGGCCCCCATGTGCCGATCGGCCAGGCGCTGGACATGCACGGCAACATCTCGCAGCAGATGGTGCAGAGCGCCGACATCACCACCGTGTACCAGACCAACCCGCACATCGACACCTTCGCCCAGGCGCTGCTGTGCGCACGCCTCACGCTGCAGATGGTGCGCGGCAAGATCCAGCCGACGACCGCGCTGGAAATGCCACCGCTTGTCGTCAACATCCTGTGCCAGGGAACCAGCGACACACCGTTGGCGGACCTGCTGCGCCAAGCCGAGGTTCAGCGCCACCGCCCGGGCGTGTTGTCGGTCAGCGTGGTGCTGGGTTACCCGTACGCCGATGTCGCCGAGATGGGCATGTCCTTCATCGCCGTGACGGACAACAACCAGGCCCTGGCCGACGATGTGGCACACCAGCTGGCTCTGGCCGCGTGGGACATGCGGGCCGCGCTGAACCAGGGCGGCACACCGGTGGACGAGGCCCTGCGCCGCGCCCAGGCCGCGCCACGCGGACCGGTGGTGCTGTTCGACGTCGGCGACAACGTGGGCGGCGGCAGCCCGGGCGACTCGACGCATATCCTGCACGCGGCGCGCCGCCTCGGTGTGCGCGACCTGCTGCAGGCCGTGTATGACCCGCAGGCGGTGCAGCTCGCGCAGGCGGTGGGAGTCGGCGGGCAACTCAAGGCCAATGTGGGCGGCAAGACTGACACCAGGCACGGCGCGTCATTCCCGGTTCAGGCAACAGTCACCGCACTGTCGGACGGCAAATACGAAGAGACCGGCCCGACCCATGGCGGCTTCCGGTTCTTCGACGACGGGCCGAGTTGTGCGCTGCGCACCGACGATGGTTTCACGCTGGTGCTGACATCGCGCCGCGCTGGCTCCTCCAGCCTGCAGCAGTTCCGTGTTTTGGGCATTGAGCCGCTGGACATGAAAATAGTGGTGGCCAAAGGGGTGCACTCGCCAAGGCCGGCGATGGAGCCGATTGCCGAAGAACTGATCTGGGTGGCAACACCCGGCGTGACCACGGCCGATCTGTCAACCTTCAGCTACGAGCACCGACGCGTGCCCCTGTATCCGTTCGAGCCGGATACCGTGTGGCCCTGATCAAGTTGCGCTGGCGCGCGCCTTGACACTCGCCAGCAAGCCCTGCATGTAGCCCACGGCAAAGATCTGCCCGCGTACCATGTAGCCCGGGTTGTCGTTGCTTTCACCTTCCATCGTCGGGGCATGGTCGGGCCGCATCGGGCCGTCATAACCGATGTCGTGGTAGGCCTGCATGGCCTCCACCATGTCGGTCTTGCCCTCGTCGTGAAAGGTCTCCTCGAACAACGGAACACTGCCGCGGATGTCGCGAAAGTGCGCGAAGAATATCTTCTTGCGCTCGCCGAAATAGCGAATCGCGTCCGGAATCACCACCCCGGGCATGGCGGCGAAGTTGCCTTGGCAAAACGTGATGCCATGGCTTGGGCTGTCCGCCATGTCGAGCACGCGCTTGAAGGCGTCCATGTCGCGCATGATGCGCGCCAGGCCGCGTACCGGGGACATCGGCGGGTCGTCGGGATGTAATGCCAATTGCACCCCAGCCTCTTCGGCCACCGGCAATACACGCTGCAGAAAGTAGCCGTAGTTGTCCCACATCTGCTCGTCGGTGGTTTCACCGGCATAGGTGTTGGGCAACTCGGCCAGGGCCTTGGCGTCAAACTGTGTCACCAGGGCACCGCCACGCCCGACCACGTCGTTCGAGGTCCGCAGCCAGTTGAAGACAGCCATGAAGTTGTAGCAATACACCCCGATGCCGGCCCGGCCCATGTTGCGGATGCTGTCGCACACGATCGCCAAGTCGTCATCTCGCCCGGGCAGCCCCAGCGTGATGCGGTCCGACAGTTGGTAACCCTCGATGACCGAGAGCCGCATGCCAGTGGCCTCGACCCGTCGCCGCAACTCCAACAAGTCCTGCAATTGCAGCGCCGGGCCCTGCTCGCGCTCCGGTGCCATGGTGACACCCGGCACCGTGGTGACGACATCGGTCATGCCCATTTGCCGCGCCAGGCGCAGATCGGATTCGTCCAGCGGCCTGGACACCATCGCAAGTCTCATGGAAGTTTCTCCAGCTGGCAGCTTTTGCCCAATCAGGCGGCAGTCACCGAGAGAATGCCTGCGGACAGAAACCAGGATACGGAGCGCAGAATCGCCGGACTGTCACGGACGGGATCATGCGCCACGACGCCGCCCCCGACAGGCGTATAAACAGGAACCATGAAACTCGACACCCTGATCCGCGGCGGCCTGGTGGTGGACGGCACCGGTGCGGCACCGTACCGCGCTGACATTGGATTGCATGGCGCGCACATCCATTCCATGGGTGCGGCTGCGCAAGTTGACGCCGTGCAGGTTGTCGATGGCTCTGGCCTGGTAGTGGCTCCTGGCTTCATCGACATCCATACCCATTCTGACATGAGTCTGCTGCAAGACGGGCGCGGCCAGAGCAAGGTGCACCAGGGAGTGACGACCGAGGTGACGGGAAACTGCGGCTTCTCGCCGTTCCCGATCAACCCGCAGCACATGCAATTGCACCAGGACCTGCTGGCGGGTATCGGAGATGACGCCATCACCATCAGCTGGCGCGACGTCGAGGGTTACCGCGAGGTCGCAGAACGCCAGGGCATCGCGCTCAACATTGCCCCGCTCGTCGGCCACGGCGCCTTGCGCATCGCCGCCATGGGGGTGTCGAGTGCCGCTGCCGATGCGCAGCAGATGGCAAGCATGCAAAGCTTGCTGGCGCTGATGCTGGATCAGGGCGCGTTCGGCTTGACCACGGGCCTCACCTATGTGCCCTCGCGGTATGCACCGACCGGGGAACTTGTTTCGTTATGCGAAACACTGGCCGCGCGTGGGCGCATCTACGCAACCCACGCCCGCGACAAGGACATGCAGGGCGAGGACCACCGCTACGGCCCGTTGAACGAAGCACTGCACCTGGGCCGCAGCACCGGTGTGCGGGTGCAGTTTTCCCATGCCGCCATCAACACACCCGCCGAATGGGGCAGCGCACGCCTGTGGACCGATCGCTTCGAGGCGGCGGTGCGCCAGGGTGTCGACGCTGCCTTCGATGTCTACCCCTACGACGCATCGAGCTCGGCGTTGACACAGTACCTGCCGGCCTGGGTGCAGGAGGGCGGCGTGGCAGCCATGCGCGAGCGCCTGCAGGATGACGCCGTGATGGCGCGCGCCGAGGCCGACCTGGCGCTGGGGTGGTCGGCGAATCGCATTCCGTGGTTGTGGGACCGGGTGGTGCTGGCGCGCACCGACGGGCTGCTGGGCGCCAGGGAAGGCAAGACCATCGAAGCGGCGGCGGCCGAGGCCGGCATGAGCCCGGCGCGCTACACACTGGAGTTGTGCCGCGAAGGCGGCAACCGGGTCATGGTGGTGCTGTTCTACCGCACCGAAGAAGACATGCGTTGTTTTCTGCAGTGCCGCCACGCACTGGTGGGCTCGGACGGCTCGGCCATTCCGTTTGACCAGGGCAGCCGCCAGCCACATCCGCGCAACTTTGGCGCCAGCGTGCGCGTGCTCTCGCGCCTGGTGCGGGATCTTGGTGACCTGGACCTGCCAAGCGCCATCGCCAAGATGACCGGCCGCGTGGCGACGCGCCTGGGCATGCGCGACCGCGGCACTTTGGCCGTCGGGCAGGCGGCCGACATCGTGCTTTTCGACCCGCAGGAAGTTCGCGACCGCGGCACCTACCTGGCGCCGTGCCAGAAACCGGCCGGCGTGGCGCATGTGTTCGTCAATGGTGTCGCGGTCATCCGCGACGGAGTACAAACCGATGCACGCCCCGGTCGGGTACTGAGGGCGACATGAGTAACTCGCCCACACCCCCACCGGCCGCTGCCGTCACCCTGCCCTCATGGTTGTCGCTGGCCGGTCAGGTGGGTATCGTCACCGGTGGCGGCACGCATCTGGGCCTGGCCATGGCGACGGCCCTGGCCGAACTGGGCTGCACGGTCTACCTGCTTGGGCGACGGCGCGAGGTGGTGGAACACAGCGCGGCCAGTTTGCGCACGCAAGGCTTTGCTGCCCACGCCGTCAGCGCCG
>JANLVB010000406.1:0-2897 GCA_031363785.1 Betaproteobacteria bacterium | reverse complement strand
GGTATCGGCCAAACTCATCGCGTAGTCCAGCGGCAATACGACCGCCTGGGCTTGGCGCAACTGCTCGACTGTTCGGGCTGAGGCAATGGCCTCCCGCGCATTCACCAATACCGCATCGTCTCCGCTGGCAGGACGTGACATGAGTTTCTCCATCAAGGCTGATGGAAATGAATTATTACATCAATGAACTAGAAATGGAATTATGGCCAGCTTGGCGTGATCAACTGCACCGTCTTTACACGATTGATCCAGCAGCAGGCGGCTACGGTCTGTATCTGGTGCTCTGGTTCGACTATCGCCCACGCTCCACGCCGGAGGGGACAAAGCCCCGTACCGCGCTGCACTTGCGGGAATTGATTGTCGAGCGCATTCCTGAGGCGGAGAGGCATCGGCTCGCAGTGCTGGTCCTGGACTTGTCTCTACCGGCGGCGGTTACTCCCCCTTGATGTTCAGATCACGAATCAGCTTGCTGTGTTTCTGCTGGTCTGTGCGGATAATTTGGCGAAACTCCGCCGAAGTTGCGGACAAAGGATCGGCACCCACCGAAACCAGCTTTTGGCTGAACTGGGGATCGCGCGCTACTTTCAGCACATCGGCCTCAATCTTGTCCACAATCGCTTGGGGTGTACCTTTGGGTACCACCACACCCGCCCATGCCGTGGGCTCGAATCCAGGGTAACCCGCTTCCGTGAAGGTGGGGATTTCCGGTGCCAGCAAGGAGCGCTTGGTGCCACCCGCCGCCAGCATTCTGAGCTTTCCGGCTTTCACATGCGGCATGGCGGTCGACACACCTGCGAACGCGGCCGACACCTCGCCCGACAACACGGCCTGCAGGGCGGGAGCGCCTCCTTTGTAGGGAATGTGGGTGAGGCTGGTACCTGTGTTGGCCTTGAAGGTCTCCATGTGCAGGTGGTGCGGGCCACCCGCACCACCAGACGAATAATCCAGCGCTTTGGCCGGATTCGCACGCAGCGTGGCCACCAGCTCAGCCACGGTCTTGGCACTGACCTTGTCGGGATTTACCACCAGTCCGAATTGCGTCTGCGCCACCATGGCCGCTGGAGTGAAGTCATTGACGGGGTCATATGACAGCGTCTTGTACAGAAATGGGTTGATCACAAACGGGCCGTCGGTTGCAAGGTACAGGGTGTACCCGTCGGGTGGCGCTTTGGCAGCGAGTTCGGTCGCCAGAATGCTGGCCCCACCCGGCTTGTTATCGACCACCACGGGCTGCCCCCAGAGTTGCGAAAGTGCCTGTGCCAGACCGCGTCCCACCAGGTCCGCAAATCCACCCGGTGGAAACGACACCAGCAGCTTGACCGGTTTGTTGGGATAGGAAGCGGCTGTTTGGGCCAAGCCAGGGTGGGCAAAAGTCATTGCTCCCAGCGCCAAGGCAAGCGCGCTGCCCCACTTCTTGAAAGTTCGGATCGCCATGTTGTCTCCATATAAGGTCACAAAAAGCCGTAGTACGCAGTCTTGCTCTCTGCGAGCATAAAAATTATGTCACAATTCGAATATTGCAAAAATTGAATTAATCAAGAATCGAAAGTATGAAGAAGACGAACAGCGGTTCAGACGCCGGTGCCGACCTGGATGCGGTGCCGTTGCCCGATCTGCGCGACCAGGTGGCTTCCAGCGTTGCCGAGGACGATGCGCTGGACGGTTCGGCGTTGTTGGTGGTGTTGACCGTTTACCGCGCGTTTGCGGTGCTCGACCGCGATCAGGCCGACGAGCTAGCGGCCATGGGATTGACGCCGCTGCAGTTCAACATCCTGACCGCCCTGCATCGCGCCCACCTGCCCCTTACCATGGGCGCGCTGGCAGCGATGCTGGTCGTCAAGCCGACCAACCTCTCGGGCAACATCAGCACCCTGGCCACACGCGGCCTGATCCAGCGCGAACTCAATGTGACGGACCAGCGCTCCTTGCTGGCCGTCATTACCCCGGCGGGCGAAGCGTTCCTGGCGGCCCATCTGCCGGGCCATTGGCGCCGGTTGGAGCGCTTGCTGGACCAGCTGTCGCGTCCACAGCGCGCGAACCTTGTCAAATTGCTCAAGCAACTCACGAGCTCGGTGGAGGCAGAACGACAAATGGGATCTGCAACGCCGGCCGCCATCGACGGCGCCGAAGCGAAGCAACGCATTCGAGTTCCCCAAGACGAGTGAGCGCCGCCGATCACACACCCACACGGCACGGAGAAACCCTATGGCAGAAATACTGGGCCTCGGCCTGTCGCACTACCCGCCGCTGGCCACTCCGGACGCGCAAATGTCCGGCATCCTGCGGCTCACTCTGAAAGACCCGGGCATACCTGGCTCGCTGAAGGATCCCGCCAACTGGCCTGCCGCGATGCGGGCGGAGTGGGGCAGCGACCAGGGGTCGGCGGCGGCGGCCGGCCATCGCGAGGCGCTGGTGGCGCAGTTCAGGCGCATGCGCCAGGTACTAGACGCGTTCAACCCCGACGTGGTCGTGATGTGGGGTGACGACCAATACGAAAACTTCAAGGAAGACGTCATCCCGGCTTTCACGGTGTGCGCCTACGACGACATCGATCTCTATCCCTGGCGCCATGCCCAGGGCTCGTCCATGATGGATGGCGGCAGACCGAATGCTTGGGGCGAAGGCCCGGATAAACACTACCGCTTGCGCGGGCGGCGCGATATCGGAAAACATTTGACCAGCGGGCTGATCGAGGCGGGATTCGATCTCGCGTATGCGTACAAGCCGCTGCACCACCAAAGTGTGCCGCACGCTTTCACCAATGCCATCCTGTACCTCGACTACGACCGCAAGGGGTGGGATTACCCGACCATCACGTTTCCGATCAACTGTTATGGTCGCAAGGTGATCTCCGCGCGCGGCTTTCTGACCAATGTGAACGACAAGCTCGACTACGA
>JANLVB010000335.1:0-12302 GCA_031363785.1 Betaproteobacteria bacterium | reverse complement strand
GCCACCACCACCCTGGTAACTGATCGAGTCCACGCCGCAGCCGACCATGATGCTGGCGCCGTCTTCCACGATATGGTTGGCCGCGTTGGCAATGGCGTTGAGGCCGGACGAACAGGCCCGGTGCAGCGACACCCCCGAGGTGGTGACAGGCAGGCCCGCCAGCAGTGCCGCAGCGCGTGCCACATTGCCATGCGCGGCCACACAGCCGGCTACCACGTCCTCCACTTCCTCTGGGGCTACGCCAGAGCGCTGCACCGCGTGGCGGATCGCATGGCCCAGCATGGTCATGCTCGGCGTGTTGTTGAAACCACCGCGCATGGCCTTGGCCAGGCCGGTGCGGGCATAAGAAACGATGACTGCCTGGCGCATGGGAACTCCTGATTGATAAAAAATGCGGTCTATTTCAGGTCCTGAAAGCGTTTGCCCTCAGACACCATGGTTTCGAGCAGTGCGGCTGGTTTGAAATCCGCCCCGAGACGGGTTTCGAATTCGCGCATCTTGTGCAGCACCGTGCCCAGGCCGACGGTGTCGCCGTAGAACATCGGGCCACCGCGGTAGGCAGGCCAGCCGTAGCCGTTGATCCAGACGACGTCGATGTCGGAGGCGCGGATGGCCTTGCCTTCTTCCAGGATTTTTGCGCCCTCGTTGATCATCGGGTAGATGCAGCGCTCGAGGATTTCGGTGTCAGTCACGGCGCGGCGGGTGATGCCCATTTTTGCCGCCAGATCGGTTATCAGCTGCTCGACCAATTTGGATGGCGTGGCCTTGCGCGCTGCATCGTAGTCGTAGAAACCGGCACCGGTTTTCTGGCCGCGACGGTCCATCTCGCACAGGATTTCGCGCATCGTCTGGCCACTCGAGGTATCACGCGTCCAGCCCAGATCGAGCCCGGCCAAATCCGACATGGCGAACGGCCCCATCGGAAAGCCGAAGTCGAACAACACCCGGTCCACGTCCCACGGCAGGGCACCTTCGAGGACCAGCTGTTGTGCTTCACGCTGGCGTTGCGCCAGCATGCGGTTGCCGACAAAGCCCGGGCACACACCCACCAGGGCGGCGATCTTGCGGATTTTGCGCGCCAGTTGCATAACCGTCGCAAGCACCGGTTTGGAGGTCTTGTCACCCCGCACCACTTCGAGCAGGCGCATCACGTTGGCCGGCGAGAAGAAGTGCAGGCCGATCACCGACTCTGGCCGTCGCGTGGCGCTGGCGATCTCATTCACATCCAGGCGCGATGTGTTGGTAGCCAGGATGGCCTGCGGCTTGGCGATGCCGTCGAGCGCGGCGAACAGTGTCTTCTTCACCTCCATGTTCTCGAACACCGCTTCCACAATCAGGTCGCTGTCGGCCAATGCCGCGAGCTCCAGCGTTGGCGTCAGCAGGGCCATGCGTTTTTCCACATCGTCCAGGCTGAGCCGGCCGCGTTTCGCAGTGTTTTCGTAGTTCTGCCGCATGGTGGCCACGCCGCGCTCCAGCGCCGCCTGGGTCGTCTCGACGATGGTGACCGGTGTGCCGACGTTGAGAAAGTTCATGGCGATGCCGCCGCCCATGGTGCCGGCGCCGACAATGCCGACCTTGTTCACTGGCAGCGTCGGCGTGTCGTCCGCCACATCGGGAATCTTCCACACCGCTCGCTCGGCAAAAAACACATAACGCTGGGCCGCCGACTGCACGCCGGCCACCAGTTCGAGGAACAGCTTGCGTTCGACCTGCAAGCCTTCATCGAACGGCAGCTGGACTGCCGCCTCGATGCAGCGGACGTTGTATTCGGGCGCGTCAAAGCCGCGGAACTTGCGCCGATGGTTATTGCGGAAGTCGGCAAACAGCGCCGTGTTGGCCCGATCCAGCGCGGTCTTGTCGTCCAGGTCCCGCACCTTCCTGAGCGGCCGTTTTTCGGCCACCAGCTTGCGGGCAAAGGCAATGGCACCATCGCGCAATCCGCCCTCGGCCACCAGTTCGTCGACCAGCCCCATCGCCAGGCAGGCGCGGGCGTTCACGTGTTCACCCGAGGTGACCATTTCCAGTGCGCGCAGCGCCCCGACGATACGTGGCAGGCGTTGCGTGCCACCGGCGCCTGGCAGCAGGCCGAGCTTGACTTCCGGCAGGCCACATTTGGCCGACGGCACGGCCACCCGGTAGTGGCAGGCCAGTGCCACCTCGAAGCCGCCGCCCAGTGCGGTGCCATGGATGGCCGCGATCACGGGTTGCGGCGCGGCCTCGATGGCGTTCAGGATCTCGTACAGGCTGGCGCCCTGCGGTGGTTTGCCAAAGCCGGCGATGTCCGCTCCGGCGATGAAGGTGCGCCCGGCACAGATCAGCACGATGGCCCGCACCGCAGGGTTGGCGCTGGCTTGGGCGATACCCTGCGCCAGACCGTTGCGTACCGGCGCCGAGAGGGCGTTGACGGGCGGTGAATTGAGCGTCAGCACGGCGATGCCGTCTTCGATGCTGAGTTCGGTGACTTCGTTGATGGTGCTCATGGTTGGTGGCCTTGGTTCAGGGAATGGCTTCAAGCTCTACCAGCAGGGTGCCGGCTGCTACCTGCGCGCCGGCATCGACCAGTATGCCTTTGACGGTTGCCGCCATCGGCGCAAAGGACGGGTGTTCCATTTTCATCGCTTCCAGCACCACCAGCGGCGCGCCCCGGGCGACGACCTGGCCGACCTGCACTTGCAGCGCCACGATGCGCCCGGACATGGCTGCGCGCACCAGCCCGACAGCGGCACCGGCGTCACGACGGGTGCCCTGCAACGTCTGGTCTTCTATCAGCGTCTGGCGACCGCGCCGACTGACGAATATGCCGCGCGGGTCACTGGCCACATGCAGCAGGCTGCGCCCGTGGGCCGAGACCACCACCAGCAGGCAGTCGCTGGCCTGTTCCAGCACATAGTCATTAGCCACCTCGTCGGCCTGCACTTGATAACAATTCCCGCCCAGTGCGCGCACCGTGGCCTGTTGCGCCGTGCCGTCGAGTGTGAACTTCAGCGGCACGGCCCAGGCCAGTGGCAAAACCACCCGCGTCGGATCGTGGCCGTCGCGCAGCGCGCGCACCGCATACAACACCATTGCGGCCAGGCCGCCCGGCAGCACGGGAGTGGCGGCCAGCAACTCGGCGCCATGGTCGGCCACGAAGGCGGTGGTCGCCTGGCCACTGGAGAACGTCGGGTGCAGCAGGCATGCCGCCAGGAACGCCTGGTTGGTGCGCAGCCCCAGCAGCACGGTACCGTGCAGCGCCTGGGCCAGCTGTGTTGCGGCACTGGCCCGGTTGGCCGCATGCGCTACCAGCTTGGCCACCATCGAGTCGTAGTAGGGCGGTATGGCGCGTCCGGCCTCCAGTGCATGCTCGACCCGCACCGTCGTGTCGGCTTGCCAGGCCAGCAGCTCGCCACTTTGCGGCAGAAAACCGTTGTCTGGGTCTTCTGCGCACAGCCGCACTTCGATGGCGTGCCCGCCGGACTCGAAGCGCTGCAAGATGGTGTCCTGTGCGGTTTGTGGCAACGGCTCACCCTGGGCCACGCGCAACTGCCATTCGACCAGGTCATAACCGGTGAGTGCCTCGGTCACCGGATGTTCGACCTGCAGGCGCGTGTTCATCTCCATGAAATAGAAATGGTTCTGCCCATCCAGCAGGCATTCGATGGTGCCAGCACCTCGATAACCGATGGCGCGTGCGGCGGCCACCGCCATGTCGCCCATGCGCCGGCGCAGCCGCTGCCCGTCGGCACCGGCCAGTGCGGGCGAGGGCGCCTCCTCTATCAGCTTTTGATGCCGCCGCTGCACTGAGCAGTCTCGTTCGCCCAGATGCACCACATGGCCGTGGTCGTCCGCGAATATCTGGATTTCCACATGCCGCGGCTGAACAATGGCGCGCTCTAGCAATACGGTGGATGCGCCAAAGGCGGCCTGTGCCTCGGATCGGGCACTGTCCAAGGCGGCAGCAAAATCTTCCGCATTGCCAACCAGGCGCATGCCGCGCCCGCCACCACCTGCCGTGGCCTTGATCATCAGCGGGAAACCGATGCGTCTGGCCTCGACCACCAGTCGGGCCTCGTCCTGGTTATCACCGTCGTAACCCGGCACGCAGGGCACATTGGCGACCAGCATCAGTTGCCTCGCACGCGCCTTGTCGCCCATGGCCCGGATCGCAGCCGCGGGCGGGCCAATCCACACCAGTCCGGCATCCACCACGGCCTGTGCAAAGTCAGCGTTCTCGGCCAGAAAGCCGTACCCGGGATGCACCGAGCCGGCATTCGACGACTTGGCGGCTGCGATCAGGCTGTCGATGCGCAAGTAGGAGTCGCGCGGGGCCGACGCGCCGATGTGTACCGCCTGATCGGCCAGACGCACATGCGGACTGTGTGCGTCGGCGTCCGAATAGACGGCCACCACCCGATAACCCATGCGCCGGGCTGTGCGCAGGATGCGCAGCGCAATTTCACCCCGGTTGGCGATCAACACCGACGTAAATTTTGTCATGGCCTGGCCACCCCGAACTGCATCGGCCGCAGGCTGCGGCGCGCCGATTCATCACACAAGCGCAGGCACAGGCCGAGGACGGCGCGGGTGTCACGCGGGTCGATGACACCGTCGTCGAGCATCAGGCCCGAGGTGATGGTGGCACCCTGCTGGCTCTCGAAGGTATGGATGATGGCCTTTTCCTGCGCTGCCAGTGCGGCCTCATCGACCGCCAGGCCCTTGCGTCTGGCGCCGGCCTCGGCCACGATGCGCATGGTGGTGGCAGCCTGTTCACCACCCATGACGGCAGTACGTGCGTTCGGCCAGGAGAACAGGAAGCGCGGGTCGTAACCGCGTCCGCACATGCCGTAGTTGCCGGCACCGAAAGACGCACCGCACATCACGGTGAGCTGCGCCACGGTGGCGTTGGAGACCGCCTGGATCATCTTGGAGCCGTGTTTGATCATGCCGCCACGCTCAAAGGCCTGCCCAACCATGTAGCCGGTGGTGTTCTGCAGGTACAGCAGCGGCGTGCCGCTCTGGCAACAGGCCTGGATGAAGTGGGTGGCCTTGTTGGCACCGTCGGGGTCGAGCGGGCCGTTGTTGCTGATGATGCCGACCGGGAAACCTTCGATAGTGGCGTGGCCGGTGACCGTGGCCGTGCCATACAGGGCCTTGAACTCGAGGAAGTCGGAGCCGTCGACAATACGCGCGATGACCTCGCGCATGTCGGCCGGCCGGCGCCCGTCGGCCGGCATGATGCCCAGCAGCTCCTGTGCATCGAGTCGTGGTTTTGCGGTGGGACGAGCCGCAGGGTCGGCTGGCGCCAGATGGCGTGCCCAGGCCAGCCGCCGCACCACATCGCGCGCCAGCGCCACGCCATGGGCATCGTCCTCGGCCAGATACTCACCCAGGCCGCTGACCGAGGTGTGCATCTCGGCGCCGCCGAGTTCTTCCTCGGTGGCGATCTCGCCGGTTGCTGCCTTGAGCAGCGGCGGCCCGGCCAGGAAGGCCCGCGCCCGTCCGCGCACCATCACCACATAGTCCGACAATCCCGGCATGTAAGCGCCGCCGGCGGTGGACGATCCGTGCACCACTGTGACCACCGGTATGCCGGCAGCTGACAGCCGTGCCAGGTTGCGGAAGATAGCCCCGCCGAGCACAAAGCCGTCGACCTTGTAACGCAGCAGGTTGGCACCCGCACTCTCCACCAGGTGCACAAAGGGCAGGCGGTTGTCCAGCGCCAGTTGCTGCGCACGCAAGATCTTTTCGCGGCCCATGGCGCGGATAGCGCCGGCTTCGATGCCCGAGTCGGATGCCACCACCATGCAATCAGTACCAGCCACGCGCCCCAGGCCACAGATCACGCCCGCCCCGGGCACACATCTGGCCGGATCGGGATGGTCCAGTCCCAAACCGGCCAGCGCCGACAACTCGAGGAAATTGCTGCCCGGGTCGAGCAGGAGCGCGATGCGCTCGCGCGGCAACAATTGGCCACGTTTCTCGAATAACGCCCTGGACTGGGCGGAGCGGTCTCGCGTGCGTTGCTCCAGAGCACGCACTTCGGCCAGCAACTGCAGCATGTGCGCGCGGTTGCTGGCAAAGGCCTCGCTGTCGGGGTTGATGCGGCTGTCGATGGTGGGCATGGTCCAGATTCTGATGACGCCCAGCGGCTGGACTGGCAGGTGTCGCAGCCGATTGTCATGGCGTCCGGTGGCCCACGATTGTCACGCATGGGACGACGCCGTGGCGCTTGACAATGGATCATCGGACCGATGGTACGGAACGCCTGCGACAGGGCCACGGAGAACACACACATGGGCATCAAACGACAGGCCTGCATCGCCGGTGTATACGAGCACCCGACGCGCAAGGCCCCCGACAAGACCGTGGCCCAGCTCCATGCCGAGTCGGCACGTGGCGCCTTGCTCGATGCCGGCCTGGGCCTGCAGGACGTGGACGGCTACTTTTGCGCCGGCGACGCCCCTGGCCTCGGCGCGCTGAGCATGGCGGACTACATCGGCCTGCACCCGCGCCATGTCGACACCACTGATACCGGTGGCTCGTCCTACCTGATTCATGTGGCGCACGCAGCGCAGGCCATAACCACCGGCAAATGCAATGTGGCGCTGATCACGCTGGCCGGGCGCCCGCGCTCGGAGGCGTCCAGTGGAACCCAGCCGCGCAACTGGGGCCCGAATGTGCCCGATGAACCGTTCGAGGCGCCATTTGGCGCCGTCACCGTCAACATGTATGCCATGGTGGCGATGCGCCACATGTTCGATTGGGGCACCACGGCCGAGCAGTTGGCCTGGATCAAGGTGGCGGCATCACACCATGCCCAGCACAACCCGCAGGCCATGCTGCGCGATGTGGTCTCGGTGCAGGATGTCGTCGATTCACCCCTGATCTCCGACCCGTTGCACAAGCTCGATTGTTGTGTCGTGAGTGATGGCGGTGGCGCGCTGGTGGTGACGCGACCGGAGATCGCACGCGGCCTGCGACGACCGGTCATCAACTTGCTCGGGGCGGGTGAAGCCATCAAGGGCCAGGAGTCGGGGCAGATCGACCTGTCGTTCTCGGCCGCTGCCTGGTCTGGGCCGCGCGCGTTTGCCGAGGCCGGCGTGACCGCAGCGGACATTCAGTATGCGTCGATCTACGACAGCTTTACCATCACGGTCCTGATGCAACTCGAAGACCTGGGATTCTGCGACAAGGGCCAGGGCGGAAGATTTGTGGCCGACGGCAACCTGATCTCGGGCGTCGGCCGCCTGCCATTCAACACCGACGGTGGCGGCCTGTGCAACAACCACCCGGCCAATCGGGGTGGCATCACCAAGGTGATCGAAGCGGTGCGACAGTTGCGGGCCGAGGCACATCCGGCAGTACAGGTGAAGAACTGCGGCCTGGCGCTGGTGCAGGGCATGGGTGGGGTGCTGGGCGCGCGCCATGCCAGTGCCACGCTGATTCTGGAGCGGGTATGAGCCTGACCACAGCGACACCGGCGCGCACCATTCCCGCACCCGTGGTGTATCCCGACAATGCGGCGTTTTGGGCTGGCACGGCCGAGGGCCGATTGCTGCTGCGGTATTGCTGCAGTTGTGGCAAGCCGCATTGGTACCCGCGCCCACAATGTCCGCTGTGCATGGGGGAGCAGACCGAGTGGAAGCAGTCCGCTGGCAACGGCAGCATCTACAGCTTCAGCGTGTGCCGCCGGGTCGGCCCGGTTCCGTTCGTGATTGCCTATGTGCGTCTGGACGAAGGCGTCACGCTGCTCAGCAACATCGTGGAATGCGACTTCGATGCGCTGCGCATAGGCCAGCGCGTGCAGCTGGCCATGTGCGCCAGCAGCAGTGGCGTGATGGTGCCGATGTTCAGGCCGTTGTGACGCCTGCTTGCACCCCCAGCACCAGCCCCTCTTGCACAGCCTGCGGCAACCAGACGCCAAAGTCCAGACCATCGGCGGCGGCCAGTGCCTCGCCCAGGGTGTGGCCGTTTGCCATCGCCTGGATCAGATTGGCCTCGGCAGTGCTGCAGGGCCGGGCCTGCGGCCGCATGCCCTTGCGCCATACCAAAGTGTTTTCCGCCACGCCGGCGCGCAAGAGTTCTCCGGCGCGCTCCAGCGTTGGGCTCTCATGCAGGTGGGCCGCGACGATGCTGGCGACAGGAAACCGGCTTGCCATGACGCAGCAGCCGCTGGCCAGCCGCAGCTTCTGATCCGCGGCATGGTGGCTGGCCAGGCGGGCGAACGAGGACATGTCGGCGACCTGGTCGACGGCCATGGCCGCCTGATGTATTGCCCATTCGACCGTGGCCAGGTCCGCCAGATAGGGTTCGTCGGCCAGTTGCGGGTTGGCACGCAGAAAGTCTGGCAGCACGTTGCCCCATTGTGCGAGGTCGCCATGCTCGGGCGGGTGGCTGTGCCAGAAGTGCACTGCCATGCGGGAGAAATCTTCCGCGCCCATGAGTTGTTCCAGCACCGCAAAGGCGGCACGCAGGGTGCGTTGTGCCAGCGCTGTCGCGTTGGCCTGGTAGGCACGCAGGCCGCGGCCGCCGGTGAACGCTGGCACGGCATGTTGCGCCGCCGGGTGCTCTGGCGAGGCGAAGAGGGCGTCCAGCAAGGCGGTCTGTTGCTGCAGCAGCGTGTTCACGGGCAACACTCCTGCGCAAGCTGGTCCGCCCGGCGGGCTTCGCCCAGCAGCACGTCGAGAGTCGGCAGGTCGGTGTCCCATTCGATCAGGGTCGGCACCGCGCCAAAACGCGCCAGTGCGTGGCGGTACAGTTGCCAGACCGGGCCCGCCACCGCGCTGCCGTGGTCGTCGATCACGATATCACCGCAGTGCTGGTGCCCGGCCAGGTGCAACTCCTGTACGGCTTGCGGCGTGATGGCGTCAATCCAGGCCAGGCAGTGCTCCAACGGCTTGCCCGCTTTACCCTGCAACTGGTCGTTCAGTGCGTTGACATAGATATTGTTGAGATCGATCAGCAGGCCGCAGCCGCTGCGCTGTGCCAGGGCATTGAGGAAAGTGGTCTCGCTCAGGGTGTCGCCCTGCCATTGCACGTAGGCTGACAGGTTCTCGACACAGATGCTGCGTTTCAGCCGCTGCTGGACCTGCTGCACATTGGCCACCATGCACGCCAGTGCCGGGTCGGAAAAAGGTACCGGCAACAGGTCGCAGGCATGCACCTCGGTGGCGCAGCGGCCTGGTTGCGCCGTCAGTGCGCCGCGGGCGAAGCAGGCATGGTCACTGACGCGGACTGGCTCAATGCGCGACACCAGGCGCTGCAGGCGCTCCAGATGCCAGGGGTCGACACCGCTGGCAGAACCCAGGGACAAGCCCACGCCATGCAGGCTGACCGGGTAGTCGGCACGCCCCTGCAGCAGCACCTGCAGTGGTGCCCCGCCATCGGCGAAAAAATTCTCCGAATGCACCTCCAAAAAGCCGATGGCGGGTTGCTGCTGCAGCAACCCGCCATAGTGGGGGTGACGCCAGCCAATACCGGCGTGCACGCTGTCAGCCCTTCTTGGCGGCCTTGGCTTCTTCCATCGACATGCCTTTCATGGTCTTGCAGGTGCCTTTGGCGACATATTTCCAATCACCTTTGTCCATGTCGACCTTCGCCTTGCCGGAGCAATCATGGGTACCAGCCAGGTTGGCGCAGTCGTTCTGGCCCATCTTGGCGATCCCATAACACTTTTCCTTTTCCTGCGCTGCGGCTGGCATGGAGAACATGGACAGGGACATGACGGATGCGGCGGCAGCGGCGATGATGGCACTTTGGTTCATAGAGAAGACTCCTTGACGAGGTTGTGGGTTGGATACCTGGAACACCAGTCAGACGAAGCAGCAGGTCTGTTCGCAGGTGGCTGGCAAGTGAGAGTCGTCAGTTTGCCAAAGATCTTACAACGGTGCAAAAGGTTTCAGCGAGAGCCCCCACCCAGACCGCGACGCGGCTTGACACAGCTCCTGACACAGCAGTTGCTTGCGTGCACGGTGCAGGCGCACAAACAGGTTTTCTTCGCTGATCGCCAGGGCCTCGCAGACCTGCTCGGTGGATTCGTCCTGCAACACGCGGCGCTGCACCACATCGCGCAGTGCGGCTGGCAGGGCTTCGATGCGTTGCAGCGTCAGCGCCAGCAACTCGCGCTGCTCGGCAATTTCATCGGGCTGCGGATTCGGGCACGCAATCGCCAGGGCGCCCCCGGCCTCATCCTCGTTCTCCAGGTCCAGGCTGTCGGTGCCCGCCCGTTGCCGCACCAGATCCACGATCTTGTGCTTGAGGATCGCGGTCAACCAGGAACGCAATGCCGAGCGGCCAGCGAAGGCGGCGCGCCCCGACAGTACCGCCTCGAAGACGTCGTGTACCACGTCCTCGGCCAGCATCGGATCATGCAGGCGTGCCTTGGCAAAACGCACCAGCGCACTGCGGTGCGAAAACATGTCGTGCCAGGCCACAGGGGTGGTCATGGCGCCGTTGCAAGAGGCAGGGAGGATGGCTGTGGTCATGGAATCGGGCCCTGGATTGAAGCGGATAGCTGGACTTTGCCGGGTCAAGCTCGCGCCAGGCTCGCCAAATGTCACAGCCAGATAACATTCAGGTAAGGAATGCCGGTTGGCGCCGACAATCCCGCCATGCCTCCCTCCATTCTTGTTGCCGAAGACCAGGCCGATATTCGCGAGTTGCTGGTGATGAATTTGCGCAGTGCCGCCTACCAGGTGACTGCCGTGGCCGATGGCGTGGCGGCGCTGGCGAGCCAGAATGAGCTTGCCAGTGATCTGCTGATCCTCGACCTGATGATGCCCGGCATGGACGGGCTGGAGGTGTGCAAGGCCCTGCGCGCACGCGGGCGCAGCACGCCGATCCTGATGTTGACGGCCAAATCGACCGAGCTGGATCGCGTGCTGGGCCTGGAGCTTGGCGCCGACGACTATCTGACCAAGCCGTTTTCGCTCGCCGAGTTGCTGGCGCGGGTCAAGGCGCTGCTGCGCCGGGCCGACTTGCAGCGCGCCGCTTTGACGGGGGCCCACGCCCAGGCGGGGGTGTTGCGCAATGGCGACCTGGAGATCCTGCCGGCCAAGCGCACCGTGCGCTACGCCGGTGCGGTGATCGATTTCACGGCGCTGGAATTCGACCTGCTGCTGCATTTTGCGCAGTCACCCGGGCGCGTGTTCTCGCGTGCCCAGTTGCTCGGCGCGGTGTGGGGCTACACCCATGACGGCTACGAACACACGGTGACGACCCATATCAACCGCCTGCGCGCCAAGCTGGAGGTCGATCCGATGCGGCCGCAGCTCATTCTCACCGTGCGTGGTGCCGGCTACAAACTGCGCGAGGCGCCCACTTGAAGGCTGTGCCGCCGATCTGCGGCGAAGTGAGAGGCGTGGGGGCCAAATGACCGTGCGGCTCAAGATCGCGTTGACGATCTTTGTCACCGGGGCGCTGACGGCGCTGGGCGTCATCGCCACGGTGTTGTACGCCTTCCAGCGTTTCGAACACGAATCGGCATTCCGGCGTGCCGATGTGTTTCTGGGGCGCGTGGTCAGCATGTACGACGGTATCGTGGACATGCATGCTCGCCAGCCCGACGAGTTCAACCAGTTTCTGCGCAACCTGGTGCTGTTCGAACCCGACACACAGCTCTATCTGCTGGACGCGCAGGGCACCGTGCTGTCGTCAACTGGCAATACCCGGCTGCCAGCCGGTTTCAAGGTCAGGCTGGCGCCGGTGCTGGAGGCTATCCGGGGAGCCGACATGCCTTTTGTCATGGGCGATGACCCGGAGCGCATGGACGACAAAGCGATCATTGCTGCGCGACCGCTGCGTCGCAGCCTGATCCGCAACGACGAGCCGGTTTCGGGTTACCTGTACCTGGTGTGCCACCATCCGGTGTTGTCACAAGGCCGCCTGCAGGTGTTTGGCAGCACATTCGCCAAACCCGGGCTGACGGCCATTGTCGGCGTGGTGCTGTTGGCGACCTTGCTGGCGGCATGGATCATCGCCTCGGTCACGCGCCCGCTGCGCCAGCTCACGCAGGCGGTGTCGACCCTGTCCGCGGGCGGCCTCGAAGGGGGCTCCGCTGAGGCCGTGCAGAATCTGTTGCCCAGACAAACGGCAGATGAGTTTGGCAAGCTGACCGCTGCCTTTGCGATGATGCTCGACACCGTGCGACGCCAATGGGCATCGCTGCGCCGACTGGACCATTTTCGCCGCGAGGGTGTGAGCAACCTGTCGCACGACCTGCGTTCACCCTTGACTGCCACCGTAGCCTGCCTGGAGACACTGGAAGGCCGCTGGACGGGTCAGACAGAGCGGGATGCAGACCGTGAACTGGTGGTGATGGCATT
>JANLVB010000290.1:0-2241 GCA_031363785.1 Betaproteobacteria bacterium | reverse complement strand
CGTGGATCCTCGACGTCTACGGCCTCGACGTGAACGCCGCGAAGGTGACGGAGGCGATCATGGCCGTCAGCCAACGGCGCACGCACCACCCCGTGTGCGCGTACCTCGACGGCCTCCAATGGGACGGCGAGCCGCGCGTCTAAAGCCAACTACGATCACCAGGGAAACACCATGAGTACCATCATCTACATCGTCGGCCTGGTTGTTGTAATTGGCGCTGTGCTGGGCTTCCTGGGCCTGCGCTGAGCGTCAGTCGGCGGGTCTGCGCAGCTCTGTTCAGCGTTGCCCTTGTGCCTTCACCGCGAACACCGGCACCGCCGTCCCCTTACCCTTGAACTGCACCTCGCCCAGCGCGTCCAGCGGTACCCGGTCAGCCAAGGCGCGCCGGGTCTCACCGTCCACCAGAATGCCACGCATCGCCAGCTTGGTATGCGCCTCCAGCCGCGCGGCCAGGTTCACGGTGTCGCCGATGCAGGTATAGGTGGCGCGCTGCTGCGTGCCGGTGTAACCCGCCACCACCTCGCCCGAGGCAATGCCAATACCGATGCGGATCGGTTCCTTCTCCAGTGCCACACGTTCGTGGTTGAACATCTCGATCATCTCCTGCATGTCGAGCGCGGCGCGCGCACAGCCCCCAGCTCAGGCTCAGGCAACGGCAGCGGCGCGCCGAAGATGGCCATCAGCCCGTCACCAATCATCTGGTTGACGACACCGCCGTGGCCGCTGATGGCGTCGAACATCAGCGTGTAATAGGTGTTGAGCAGCTCGATGGTCTCTTCCGGCGGCTGCTTTTCGCACAGGGCCGTGAAGCCGCGGATGTCGGAGAACATCACCGTGCACTGCAGCCTTCGCCCACCCAGCGCAAAACCGGATTGCTGCAGGTCCTCTGCCACCTCGGACGTGGCAAAACGTGCGACCAGCGCTTTTTGCTGATCCCGCAGGCGTTTTTTCTCCAGGCTCGAATTGATGCGCGCCTTGAGCAGAATTGGATTCACCGGCTTGTGCAGGTAGTCGTCGGCACCCAGGTCCAGGCATCGCACCACATTGGCCACGCCTTCCAGCGAGCTGGTAACGATCACCGGCAGGTCGCGCAGCTTGCCGTCGGCCGCCATCTGTTCCAGCACACCAAAGCCGTCGAGCTCGGGCATCTCCATGTCCAGCAACATCAGGTCAAACGCTTCGCTGCGCAGCATCTGCAGGGCGATCAGGCCATTCTCGGCGCTGGCCACCTTGTGGCCCTGCAGTTCCAGGCTGCGGGTCAGCAGCAGCCGATTCACCTTGTTGTCGTCGGCGACCAGCAGACGGGCGCCGACGGACGCCGGGCCGCCCCATGCCGCTGCCGCACCCCCTCGGGGGGCCGACACCGCAGGCGTCTTGGGGGCCAACTCGTCAGCCATTGGTCAACTCCAAAAGAGCGGTGACGACACTTTGGTACTCGGTCTCCAATGCGTCCACGGGCGCCGTGGCGGTGATAAGACCACCCAACTCGATGTCGCGCGCCATCTCGCCCAGGCGGGTTGCGCCAAAGGTGTTGCTGTTGGACTTGAGCGAATGCGCAGCGCGGCGAAAACCATCTGCATTACCCGCCGCCTGCGCCGCCCGCAACTCCGCCAGCATGGTCGGCGCCTCTTCCAGAAAGGTGCCAACCAGTTCCCCCACAAAGTCGGCTCCGGCAGCGTCCTGCAGCTCGCCAAATACGATCATGTCAATGGTGTTTTGCGTCATTTCAATTACTCCAGCGACGAGGTTTCATGAGTGTCTTCTTTCGGAGCACATGGTTCTCACATCAGTCACTGCGTGCCTTTGCGCTATTGAGCGCCTCCACCAACTGGGGTACGCGGATCGGTTTGGTGATGTAGTCGTCCATGCCGGCTGCCAGGCACATCTCGCGATCCCCCTGCATGGCGTTGGCGGTCATGGCCACGATGCGCGGACGCTGCCCCTCGCCCCAGCGGCCGGTGATCTGGCGCGATGCCTCGAGCCCGTCCATCTCGGGCATCTGCACGTCCATCAGCACCACGTCGTAGAGCTGCCGGCCCACCGCCTCGACCGCCTCCAGGCCGTTGCTAGCGAGGTCGGCGCGGTAACCCATCTGCTGCAGCAGCCGCATGGCGAGCTTCTGGTTCACCAGGTTGTCCTCGGCCAGCAGGATGCGCAGCGGGTGGGCTTGCGCCATCTGGGGGTCGATCACCGCCGGGCCGGTGGGCCGGGCCGCTGAGCTTTCAGCCGAGCTTGCCGCCG
>JANLVB010000285.1:0-3084 GCA_031363785.1 Betaproteobacteria bacterium | reverse complement strand
CAGTGAACCATGTCCTGCCTGCCTGGGACCTGCTGGCCGGCGCCTACGCGGCCTTTGCCCTGCTGGCAGCCGAACGCCACCGGCAGGCAACCGGCCAGGGGCAGGAAGTGCGCGTGCCGCTGTCCGACATCGCCATCGCCTCGCTCGGGCACCTGGGCCAGATCGCCGAGGTACATGGCGGCATGGATCGGCCCAAGATGGGCAACACCCTGTTCGGCGCATTCGGACGTGATTTCAAAACCGCAGACGGCAAGCGCCTGATGGTGGTCGCCATCACTCCCAGGCAGTGGGCGGGCCTGGTGAAGTCACTGGATCTGGGCGCGGCGATGGCCGCAATCGAAGCCGCGCTGGGGGTCTCGTTCATGAAGGATGAGGGCCTGCGCTTCACCCACCGGGACGTGCTCTTGCCCCTGGTCGAGGCGGCCATTGCGCGGCACAGTTCTGTTGCATTAGGCACTGCCTTCGACGCCCATGGCGTTTGCTGGGGGCCGTACCACACGCTCAAATCTGCATTGACCGACGAGCCGCGCCTGGTGTCCGCCAACCCGCTGTTCAGCGCTGTGACCCACCCAAGTGGCTTGACTTACCCCACGCCCGGCGCGGCGGCGACCCTGGTCCAGATGGAGCGAGCCGACGCAGGGCGCGCTCCTTTGCAAGGCGAGCACACAGATCAGGTGTTGGCAGAATTGCTGGGCTTGTCCAACACGCAGATCAACCAGTTGCACGACAGCGGCCGCGTCGCCGGGCCACAACGCTTAACGTGAAAGTTACGCCATCCACACAACACGCAAGCCATCATGAAAATTTTTGAAAACCTCGACGGCGTGTCTGCCGCCGTGCGCACTTACGTTGCCGCCGCCACGCAAGCCACACGCGGCTGCGTCATGGTCAACGGGCAACTGGATGCGCAACAGGCGCACCGCAACCAGCGAGCCCTGCATGGGCTGGCCTGGATCGCCACCACGGCCGAGGCCATCTTGGCCATCACCCGCTGGGGCCAGCGCATGGCCGCTGACGGTGGCACGGGCAGCGCGAGCGGCACAGCCGAGCATCCGCATCTGGCGCACCGACCGGCTGAAAATCTGCTGATCGGCATTGGTGTTGGCGAGTACCTGCAACAGCTTGCCGGCGGCATTCCGATGAGCCAGAACGAAATATTCCGCCCCGGCGAACTGGGCCTGGAAAATGCCGTGCAGGGGCTGCGGCGTGACCCGTCGGTAGCCTGGTTTCTGGAACACGGCAACACCGTGCGGGCTCGCCACGCGCTGATCGAACAGGTGCGAACTGGGGTCCCCATCAATGAGTCTTTGACCGACCAAGACCTTGACATCGTGCGCGACCAGTTCCGCCGATTCAGCTCAGAGCGCATCGCGCCCCGCGCCCACCAATGGCATCTGGCGGACGAACTGATCCCCGACAGCGTGATCACCGAGATGGCCGCGCTGGGCGTGTTTGGCATCTGCATCGATACCGACTACGGCGGCCTGGGCCTGGGCAAACTGGCCATGTGCGTGGTGACTGAAGAATTGAGCCGCGCCTGGATCGCGGCAGGTTCGCTGGGCACGCGCTCCGAGATTGCCGGCGAACTGATTTCACTGGCCGGCACGCCCGGGCAGAAGGCCCGCTGGCTGCCCGGCATTGCCTCGGGCGAGGTGCTGCCCACGGCGGTGTTCACCGAGCCCGACACCGGCTCCGACCTGGGCTCGCTGCGCACCCGCGCCACGCAGGTGGTCGATGGCACATGGCGCATTGACGGCAACAAGACCTGGATCACCCATGGCTCGCGCAGCGACCTGATGACCGTGCTGGCGCGCACCAGTACCACCGACAAGGGCTATGCCGGTTTAAGCCTGCTGCTGGCGGGCAAGCCGCGTGGCAGCAAGGACGAGCCTTTTCCCGCGCCTGGCATGAGCGGCGGCGAGATTGCGGTGCTGGGTTATCGCGGCATGAAAGAGTACGAGATTGCTTTCAACGATTTCGCCGTGTCGGCTGACGGCCTGCTCGGTGGTGTGCCAGGCCAGGGCTTCAAGCAGTTGATGCAGACCTTTGAAGGCGCACGGGTGCAAACCGCCGCACGCGCCATCGGTGTCGCCTGGAAGGCCTATGACCTGGCGCTGCGCTACGCCAGCGACCGGCGCCAGTTTGGCCAGCCCATCATCGAGTTCCCGCGCGTGTCCGACAAGCTGGCTTTGATGCTGGCCGAGACCGTGATGGCTCGCGAGCTGACCTACTTTGCAGCGACCGAAAAAGACAAAGGCCACCGCTGCGACATCGAAGCCGGCATGGCCAAACTGCTGGCCGCCCGCGTCGCCTGGAGCAATGCCGACGCCAGCCTGCAAATCCACGGCGGCAATGGCTACGCGCTGGAGTTCGAGATCAGCCGCGTGCTGTGCGATGCGCGCATCCTGAACATTTTTGAAGGCGCGGCGGAGATTCAGGCGCAAGTGGTGGGGCGGGGGTTGCTGGCGCGGGCTTGAAAAGTTGATATCACAGGTCATATCAACGTTCGTCAAAAAAGCGGCAAAAATGGCATTTTTTAGGTTTTTAACAATCAAATATGCCTCTAGCTCTCGTATTATATAGATAGTTTGCTATTTATATTATAGTATCTCACAGAATATTCGTTGACGCACCAAACTGCTGCCTACCCCTGTTTGATGATCTCCAGCACCGCCTTGAAGTCCGGGTGCTCGGCCGTGCGCAGCCACTCAAACGCCACCATCTCGGTCGTCACAAGTTCAGCACCCGCACCAGCCAGGCGGTCAAAGGCGGCGTCGCGGTTGCGCTCGGTGCGCGAGCTGCAGGCGTCGGTCACCACCCACACATCAAACTCATCTTCGAGCAGATCCAGCGAAGTCTGCATCAAGCAAACATGCGCCTCGCAACCCGCCATGACGATCATGTTGCGTTCGGGCGCGGCCGCTTTCTGCAAGTGCTTGGGCAGGCTGCGGGCGTTGCCCTGCACCGGCTTGGGTTCGGGGCGCAGCCATTCGCCTAGGCCTTCTTCCACCGCACTGAACTGCATCTTGGACAATACGCGCGCACCGGCCTGCTGCAAGGCAGCCGCCAGCTCGGGCATGCTGC
>JANLVB010000156.1:0-4535 GCA_031363785.1 Betaproteobacteria bacterium | reverse complement strand
GGCAGCCGGGGCAGAGCACCGGATGGTACAGACTTTGAGCATCATTTAGCGGTTTTACGCATACTGTACGGTCGTAGTCAGCTATATTTATAATATCAAACTGCGTTTCTGCCGAACCAGTCCGCTCAGCCGACCCACTTGCGCGCATTGCGCCACAGCTGCATCCACGGGCTGAAGTCGCTCTTGTCCAGACCGGTCCAGCTCATCTGGATGTTGCGAAACACCCGCTCCGGGTGCGGCATCATGGCGGTGAAGCGGCCGTCTGCCGTGGTGACACCGGTCAGGCCACCAGCACTGCCGTTGGGATTGAATGGGTAGTCTTCGGTTGCGCGACCGTGGTTGTCGGTGAAACGCATCGCGGCGATTACCCGCCCTTGGTTGCCGCGCGCAGAAAAGTTGGCGAAGCCCTCTCCATGCGCCACCGCAATCGGCAACCGGCTGCCGGCCATGCCGTACAGGAACAGGCTGGGGGAGTCGAGCACTTCGACCATCGACAGGCGAGCCTCGAAACGCTCACTCTGATTCGTGGTGAAGCGGGGCCAGTCGGCGGCACCCGGGATGATTTCGGCCAGCTCGGCAAACATCTGGCAGCCATTGCATACACCCAGGGCAAAGGTGTCCGCGCGGCTGAAAAAGGCACGAAACTGCGCACTCAGCCGCTCATGGAAGGTGATGGAGCGGGCCCAGCCGATGCCAGCGCCCAGCGTATCGCCATAACTGAAGCCGCCACAGGCCACCATGCCCTGAAAGTCGGCCAGGCTGCTGCGGCCAGCCTGCAGATCGGTCATGTGCACATCGAACGCCTCAAACCCGGCCTCGGTGAAGGCATATGCCATCTCCACATGCGAATTGACGCCCTGCTCGCGCAAAACCGCGACCCGTGGCCGGGTCAACATCAGGCCAGCCGACGGCGGCGTCGATGGCACCGCCAATGGCGCCAGTTGCAAATGCAGATGCAGCCCTGGGTCTGTCGGGTCACCCGCTGCCGCATGTTCGGCGTCGGCCGCCGCCGGGTTGTCGCGCAACTGGCATATCTTCCAGCTTGTGTTGTCCCACACCTGGTGCAAGTCCTGCAATCTGGCGCTGAATACGGCGCGGGCGTCACGCCACACCTGCACCTCGCCCACACCGGCTGTGATGTTCCCGCCCGGCGGGCGTGTCTTGCCGACAAAGTGGCTGTATTTGCTCAAGCCATGCTCGCGCAGCACCTGCATGACGGCACTGCGCTCATCGCTGCGCACCTGCAGCACCACCCCCGGCTCTTCATTGAAAAGCGCCTTGAGTGTCAACTCGTCGCGCCGTGCCGCCACCTGCCCCGCCCAGTTCTTGCTGTCACCGACCTCGGCCCGGCTGTCGGAGATGCCGTCCCCCTCGGTCACCAGCAGGTCGACGTTCAGGGCCACACCCACATGGCCGGCAAACGCCATCTCGCACACCGTGGCGAACAGACCGCCGTCGCTGCGGTCGTGGTAGGCCAGGATATCGCCCTGCTTTCGCAGCACATTGACGGCGTGCACCAATTGCACCAAATCTTGCGCATGGTCCAGGTCTGGCACCACGTCGCCCACCTGCCCCAGTGTCTGCGCCAGAATACTCAAGCCCATCCGCTGGCGCCCGCGGCCCAGGTCGATCAACAAAAGGCTGCTGTCGGCCACCGTCGCGTCCAGCTGCGGCGTCAAAGTGCCACGCACATCCTCCAGGGTGGCAAAAGCCGACACCACCAGAGAGACCGGTGACGTCACTTTCTTGTCGATCGTGCCGCCCCCGGTAGTGGCTTCGCTCCATTGCGTGCGCATGGACAACGAATCCTTGCCCACCGGAATCGAAATGCCCAGCGCCGGGCACAACTCCAGGGCGACAGCCCGCACGGTGGCGTACAGCGCCGCGTCTTCCCCGGGTTCACCGCAGGCCGCCATCCAGTTCGCCGACAACTTGACCCGCGACAGCTCGATCGGCGCCGCCAGCAGGTTGGTAATGGCCTCGGCCACTGCCATGCGCCCTGATGCCGGCGCGTTGACACCGGCCAGCGGCGTGCGTTCGCCCATGGCCATGGCCTCGCCGCCAAAGCCGGCATAGTCGGCCAGAGTCACAGCGCAGTCGGCCACCGGTACCTGCCACGGGCCGACCATCTGGTCACGGTGGCACAGGCCACCCACCGTACGGTCACCAATCGTGACCAGGAATCGTTTCGACGCCACCGTCGGGTGTGCCAGCACCTGGATGCAGGCCTGTTGCAGATTTACGCCGGTCAATTGGAGTGGAGCAAACTTGCGCACCACCGAATGCACATCCCGCAGCATTTTGGGCGGCTTACCCAGCAACACATCCATCGGCATGTCAACCGCTGCGGCTGCCGCTGCTGGATCAGCGACCACCAGCTGGCGCTCTTCGGTTGCCGTGCCCACCACCGCAAACGGGCAGCGCTCGCGCGCGCACAGGGCGGCGAACCAGTCCAGTGACTGCGGCGCAATCGCCAGCACGTAGCGTTCCTGGCTCTCGTTGCACCAGACTTCCCTGGGCGCCATGCCGCTTTCCTCCAGTGGTACGGCCGTCAGGTCAAAACGGGCACCGCGGCCGGCGTCGTTGACGAGTTCGGGAAACGCGTTCGACAGACCACCGGCACCGACATCGTGGATCGCCAGGATCGGGTTCCCCAGTCCACCAGGGCCAGCGGGCGGCTGCAACATGGCGCACTGGTTGATCACCTCCTGCGCGCGACGCTCGATCTCCGGGTTGCCGCGTTGCACCGAGTCGAAGTCCAGCGCGGCGGCGTTGGCCCCGGTGGCCATCGAGCTCGCTGCACTGCCGCCCATGCCAATACGCATGCCGGGCCCGCCCAGTTGCAGCAGCAGGCTGCCGGCTGGAAACGCGAGCTTGCTGGTCTGGCTGGCGTCAATACTCCCCAGCCCGCCAGCGACCATGATCGGCTTGTGGTAGCCGCGCTGCACGGTGTCGACATCGGACACCACAGACTGTTCGTACTCGCGAAAGTATCCGAGCAGGTTGGGCCGCCCGAATTCGTTGTTGAACGCCGCCCCGCCCAGCGGGCCTTCGGTCATGATCTGTAACGGGCTGGCGATATGGTCCGGCCTGCCATAGGCCTTGCCTTCTGCCGGCCAAAGCGTGGACACGGTGAAACCGGTCAATCCGGCCTTGGGGCGCGAGCCGCGCCCGGTAGCGCCTTCGTCGCGAATCTCCCCTCCAGCGCCGGTCGACGCGCCAGGGAACGGTGAAATGGCGGTCGGATGGTTGTGCGTCTCGACCTTCATCAGCACATGGTTTTGCGCTGAGGTCTTGCCGTACTGCGCCGGGCCCAATACGCCTGCGGCACCATCCATGGCCGCAGCAAAACGCTCGATCATATGGCCCTGCATCACCGACGCGTTGTCGGAATAGGCCACAACCATGTGCTGCGGATGCCTCTGGTGGGTGTGGCGGATCATGCCGAACATGGTGTGCGCCTGCGCCACGCCGTCTACGGTGAAGCGGGCGTTGAATATCTTGTGGCGACAGTGCTCACTGTTGGCCTGGGAAAACATCATCAGCTCGACATCGGTGGGGTTGCGGCGCAGCTGCCCAAAGGCCTGTACCAGGTAGTCGATTTCGTCTACCGCCAGGGCCAGGCCGAACTCGGTGTTGGCCTGCTCCAGCGCCTGGCGACCGCGACTCAGCAGGTCAATGCTGGCCATGGGCTCGGCCGACAATCCGGTGAACAGGGCGGCAGCCTGGGCTCGATTCGGCACCACACTCTCGGTCATCCGGTCGTGCAACACGGCGGCGACGCTGGCTTGTTGCCCGGCTTTCAGCGCCACCTTGCCCAGCAGGCCCGGGCGCAGGTGGATCGCGTACTCGGTGATGCGCTCGATGCGCCGCACCGGCAGGCCGCAGTTGTGGGCAATGTCAGTCGCCTTGGAAGCCCACGGCGACACCGTGCCCAAGCGCGGTGTGACTACAAACACAGAGCCGCCTGGCGTCGGCACACCCGCCTCGCCATATTGCAAAAGGGCGTGCAGGCGCGCGCGCTGTTGGGAGTCAGGCAGGGTGGCAGTTGCCACCAGATGCACAAAACAGGCTGACACGGCATCGATGCGCTCGTGCACGGCCTGCAGCTGCGGCAACAACTGGCGGGCACGAAAGCTGCCGAGCGCGTTGCCGCCTTCGAAGATGGAGATATGCTGGGTCACGGCGTGGGTGCTTGATGAGGGTTGGCGCTACCCCTGCAGTCGCCCGTGGCGGGTTCGGCGACCCCGACCGGGCACGATTTTACCGGCCTGCAATGGGATAATTCGGCCATGACAATTACGTTCAAGGATGCCGATGGCATCGCTGGCATGCGCCTCGCAGGCCGCCTGGCCTCCGAGGTGCTGGATTACCTGACCCCGCACGTCAACGCCGGGGTCACCACCAACGCGCTCGACCAGTTGGCGCACAACTACATCACCCAGGTGCAGCAGGCGGTACCGGCGCCGTTGAATTACCGCGGTGGCGGAACCACCCCCTACCCGAAATCGATTTGTACCTCGGTCAACCACCAG
>JANLVB010000234.1:0-1841 GCA_031363785.1 Betaproteobacteria bacterium | reverse complement strand
TGATCGGATGCCCTTTGAGGAACTCGGCCGTCGGCATGACACGTTTGCCTTCGGGCTGAAGCTGCTCGATGGACACTGCGTCTTGTCCCGCTTTGACGACCAATTGCCCCGGCGACGACGCGAGCACCGTTCCCGGTGCGGTCTCGCTGCGGTCGGCGATCACGCTCACACGCGGAACGATGACTCGCAGCGGCGCGCCTTGCGGACGCTCCCAAAAGGAAAATGCTTTCGGCCACGGCTGCATGGCTCGGACATGACAGGCGATCTGCTCGGCCGTCCGTCGCCAGTCGATCTGCCCATCCGCTTTGCTCAGCCGCCGCGCGTAAGTGGATTGCGAGTGATCTTGCTCTTGTGGCGTCGCCGTTCCCGTGTCGAGCTGGTCGACGACTCGCAATAGCACCGGCACGGCAAGCTGCGGCATTTTCAGGCTGCACGCTGCAAGCACGTCCTTGATCGACAGCGCAATCGACGCCTTGTCCCACGCGCACACGGCCAGTTTTTCACGCAGCATCTGCAAGGCGGGCCGAATCGCATCCACAACGTGCAGGCCCAGGTCTTCGGGCGCGACGGCAATATCGGCATAGAACGCACGCGCCCAGCCAGCCAGTGCCACGGTGGTGTCGCAGCGGTCCTTGAACAGCGCGCAGATGCGGGGCAAACGTTCATCGGATGCAACGCCCTGCTTCTGCAATTGCACTGCCACCAGAGCCGCCAGCGCATCATCGGCCATGGCCTTCAAATGCTGGGCGTTCACCCAGCGCAGCTTGGCCTCGTCAAACTGCGCGGCGCTGCGCCCCAGATGGTCCAGGTTGAACCATTGCAGGAATTGCGCGCGGCTGAAGATTTCATCGTCACCATGGCTCCACCCCAGGCGCGCGAGGTAATTCACCATTGCGTCCGGCAGATAGCCCTCCACCGCATATTGGGTCACCGGCTTGGCTCCGTTGCGCTTGCTCATTTTCTCGCCCTGCTCATTGAGCACGGTCGGCAAATGCGCATACACCGGCACCGGCTTGCCCAAGGCATTGAAGATATTGATCTGGCGCGGCGTGTTGTTCACGTGGTCGTCGCCACGGATCACGTGCGTGATGGCCATGTCGATGTCGTCCACCACCACGCAGAAGTTGTAGGTGGGGGTGCCGACCTCACCCAAGGGCGCGGGCCGGGCGATGACGAGGTCGTCCAACTCGTCATTGCTGATCTCGATGCGGCCCTTGACCTTGTCTTCCCACACCACGGAGCCGCCTTTCGGGTTCTTGAAGCGCAGCACCGGGTGCACGCCCGGCGGCACCGCAGGCAATGCCTTGCCAGCCTCGGGCCGCCAGGAGCCGTCATAGCGAGGCTTTTCTTTGGCATCAAGCTGGCGTTCACGCAGGGCGTCCAGCTCCGCGATGCTCATGTAGCAGGGGTAGACGTGGCCAGCGGCCAGCAACTGGGCCAGCACCTCTTTGTAGCGGTCCATGCGCTGCATCTGGTAGAACGGGCCTTCGTCGTAGTCCAGCCCAAGCCAGGCCATGCCTTCGATGATCACGTCTACAGCGGCCTGGGTGGAACGGTCTTCGTACGTGTCTTCAATGCGCAGGATGAAGTCGCAGCCAGTAGACCGTGCAAATGCCCATGGGTACAGGGCCGAACGGATATTGCCCAGGTGAATGAAGCCGGTGGGCGATGGGGCAAAACGCGTGCGCGTTTTCGTGAGGGACGGCGCCTGCGTTTCTGTGGAGGACGGGGTGCGGGTTTTCATGATTCAACGTACCTGCTGAACGGGATCACTCGACGAAGTTTGGCAACGCCAGGCGCGAGGTGTCTTCATCAATCTCTTCGCCGCCCACGCGGTTTTC
>JANLVB010000194.1:0-4512 GCA_031363785.1 Betaproteobacteria bacterium | reverse complement strand
GCCCATGGTCTCGCCGTCGGATGGCACCGGCAGCATCGTCACCGGGTCCATCACCCGCACATCCTGCTGCAGGTGGTAGCGCACCCCCTGACGCGCATTGAGCCGGGCCCGCTCGGTTATGTCCAGGCCGTCCCAGGCATCGTGTTTGGCGCACACCGTGGCCGGTCCATACACCTCGGTCAAGCCATAGACATGTGTCAGATCGAACCCCATCTGCTCCATGCCCTCGATCATGGCCGCCGGTGGAGCGGCACCGGCGACCATGGCCTTGATGCCCTTCGCCACGCCAAGCTTCATGGCGTGTGGCGCATTCACCAGCAGGCCGTGCACGATGGGCGCGCCGCAATAATGCGTGACACCGTGGCTGCGCATGGCATCAAACACCGCCTGCGCCTCCACCTTGCGCAGGCACACATTGACCCCGGCACGCGCCGCCAGTGTCCAGGGGAAACACCAGCCGTTGCAATGAAACATGGGCAGCGTCCACAAGAACACCGGGTGCTTGGGCATGTCCCACTCCAGGATGTTGGACACGGCGTTGGTGGCCGCGCCTCGGTGGTGGTACACCACGCCCTTCGGGTTGCCGGTGGTGCCGCTGGTGTAGTTCAGGGCAATCGCGTCCCATTCGTCGGTGGGCATCTGCCAGGCAAAGTCCGGGTCACCCTGGGCCAGAAACTGCTCGTAGCCGACACTGCCAATCGGCGTACCCGGGCCGAACAACCCGTCCTCCACATCGATCACCAGTACCGGTGAAGGCTTGCTGCGCAGTGCCAGGGCCTGCTGCATGACCGGTGCGAACTCCGGGTCAACGATCACCACCCTGGCTTCTCCGTGGTCAAGCATGAAGGCCACCGTGGAGGCATCGAGCCGGGTATTGATGGCATTGAGCACGGCACCCGCCATCGGGACACCAAAGTGCGCCTCGACCATCGGCGGCGTGTTGGGCAGCATTACCGCCACCGTGTCGCCCCTGCCGACGCCATGGCGCTGCAAGGCAGATGCGAGCTGCCGGCAACGGCAATACAACTCGCCCCAGCTACGCCGCAACGAACCGTGCACAACGGCGAGCCGCAGCGGGTAGACATCGGCCGCGCGTTCAATAAATGACAATGGCGACATGGCGGCAAAATTTGCCGCGTTGCGTGGCAACTGGTCGTCGTACTTGGTGCCCATCACATTCTCCTTCTGCAGACACAATAACAGCCGTGGCGATTCCCCCGTCTTTCATTCAGGAGCTTGTGGCGCGCGCCGACGTGGTGGACATTGTCGGCCGATATGTGCAGCTCAAGAAGACCGGCGCCAACTTCTCCGGCCTGTGCCCGTTCCATGCCGAAAAGTCGCCCTCGTTCACGGTCAGCCCGAGCAAGCAGTTTTTTCACTGCTTCGGTTGCGGCAAAAGCGGCAACGCCATTGGTTTTCTGATGGACCATGCGGGCATGGGTTTTGTCGAGGCGGTGAAGGACCTGGCCCAGCAATACGGCATGCAGGTGCCGCAGGAGGACATCTCGCCGCAGGACCGGGCACGCGCCGCCGAGCAACGGCAGAAACAGGACACGCTGAGCGATGTGCTCGAAAAGGCAGGCGAGGCGTATCGTAGTGCGCTCAAGGACTCGCCGCGCGCCGTCGACTACTTCAAGAGCCGTGGCGTCAGCGGTGAGGTCGCATTGCAGTTCGGGCTCGGGTTTGCGCCGCCCGGCTGGCGCAGCCTGGCCAGTGTGTTCCCGAACTACGACGATCCGTTGCTGGTGGAGAGCGGCCTGGTGATTCAGTCGCAAGACGCGGACAGCGGCGACGAGAAACGTTATGACCGCTTCCGCGACCGTGTCATGTTCCCGATCCGCAATGTCAAGGGCGAATGTATTGGTTTTGGCGGGCGCGTGCTGGGTGACGACAAGCCAAAATACCTCAACTCGCCAGAGACACCGCTGTTCAGCAAGGGGCGCGAGTTGTATGGCCTGTTCGAGGGGCGCAGTGCTGTGCGCGAACAGGGTTATGTGCTGGTCACCGAGGGTTACATGGATGTGGTGGCGCTGGCGCAGCTGGGTTTTCCCAACGTGGTGGCGACCCTGGGCACGGCGTGTACACCGGAGCATGTGCAAAAGCTGTTTCGTTTCACCGACTCGGTGGTGTTCAGCTTCGATGGCGACGCGGCCGGCCGCCGCGCGGCGCGCAAGGCGCTCGACGGTGCCCTGCCTTACGCCACCGACGTGCGCAGCGTCAAGTTTCTTTTCCTTCCCTCCGAGCATGACCCGGACAGCTACATTCGCACCTTCGGACGGGAGGGTTTCGCCCGCTGCGTCAGCGAAGCGATGCCACTCAGCCGCTTTCTGGTGGACGCGGCGCGTGACGGTTGTGACCTCGGCAGCGCCGAGGGGCGCGCCCATCTGGCGAGCAACGCGCGACCGTTGTGGATGCAGATGCCCGATGGCGCACTCAAGCGCCAGTTGCTTGGTGAATTCGCCGAGCTGGTGCAACTTGGCGCCCGGGAGCTGGCCGGCTTGTGGCAGGCGCAGGATCTGCGCAGCGCCAACCATGGCCCGGCACGCAAGGCCACCGATGTAACGCCGGCCGGGCGCTGGGCACGCGGTACGCCTGCGCGCTCCGGGTTGATGCCAGGCCGCCTGCAACCGGCCAGCCGGGCCGACCACGCAGCAAGGCTGATGCTCGGCCACCCGGCGAGCTGGGATGTTTTCTCGGCTGAAGACCATGCCATGTTGTGTGCCTTGCCACCACCACATGGCCCGCTTTTTGTCTGGATTGAGCAGCAATTCCACGACCGCGGGGCACAACCCTGGGGTGCGATGCGTGAAGGCCTGCGTGGCCACCCGTCGGAAGAGCTTGCACAGCGCCTGATGTCCTTGTCCGACATGGCGGGCACCGGCGAGACATCCGACTCCAGCAGCGAACTGCGCAATCTGATCACCCGCATGCTGATGGACCACCTCAAGCAACAGGAGACACAGGCCATAGCGGAATCGCGCACTGATCCAGATGCACTGCGGCGTTATCGGACCTTGCAGGCGCGCCGGCTGGAGCTGGAGGCGGCATTGCAGCAGTCGGACTGAAGGGCCCGGGGCACCGGGCCTGGATGGTCCGGGCCGGGGGCCCGAACAAGCGCCGATGCTGATGCCGGGTATAATCCAAAGCTGACCACGCAAGAGCGACAGCAGCACCTCCGGCCCCGCCAACCGATGACACAGTTCTCGACCGGCACCCTCTCCGCAAGGACTGCATCCCAAATGTTCGCCCAGACATCTTGCCGGCAATAAATAGTTTGTCCGTTTGCACACCAGCAGCGCCGCACAACCGGCGCCGGTTTTAGCAGCGCCGCACAACCGGCGCCGGTTTTCATTGTCCCTTTGAAGTCCTGAGGTTCAGCCATGCCTGCTCAAAAGTCAAAGAAGCCTGTCTCGAAAAATGTGGCGCCCGCGAAAAGCAAGACTGCCATGAAAACCGGTGCAAAAGCCCCGGCGAAGGTGGCCAACAAAGTGGTCGCCCCGACGAAGAAAACCCCTGCCAAAACGGCCACCAGGCCAGCTCCGAAAGCCCCCCCAGTGCCCCAGTCAAAAGCCAGTGCAGCGCCAAACGCCAAGAACGACAAAAAGTCGGCCAGCAAGGAGGCCAAGAAGTCGGTCAGCCAACCCGTACCAGCAGCGGATGCTGCGTTAAAGAAAAAGCCTGGCCGTCCGCCCAAGGCTGCGCCTGCAGCCGCTCCAGTGCGCATCGGCGCAAAACGCGGCCCGAAACCAAAGGGCTCGATCAACACCGAGACAGTGGACGACCTGCAGGACATAGTTGCCGAGTTCGCGGAAGAACCCGCTGTCGAAGGTGGTGAAAAAGTCAAACCGTTGCGCATGAAGATCAGCAAGGCCAAAGAACGCGCCTTGATGAAAGAGTTTGGCCTCGATGAGACCGTTTTGTCCGAGGAGGACCTGGCCAAACGCCGCCAGCGCCTCAAAGCGCTGATCAAGCTGGGCAAGACCCGGGGCTACCTGACACACGGCGAAATCTCCGACCACTTGCCAGACAAGCTGGTCGACGCCGAGACACTCGAAGTGGTGATCTCCATGTTGAACGACATGGGCGTGGCGGTGTACGAACAAACGCCGGACGCCGAGACACTGTTGCTGAACAACAATGTGTCCACGGCCGCAACGCCCGAAGAAGCCGAAGAAGAAGCCGAAGCGGCCCTCTCCACAGTGGACAGCGAGTTCTGCCGCACCACCGACCCGGTGCGCATGTACATGCGCGAAATGGGCACGGTCGAGCTGCTCACGCGCGAAGGCGAAATCGAAATCGCCAAGCGCATCGAAGGCGGCTTGCAGGCGATGATGGAAGCGATCTCCGCATCGCCCGCGACCATCGCCGAAATCCTGCGCCTGGGCGCCGACATCCGCGACGGCAAGATCGTCATCTCGACCGTGGTCGACGGCTTCTCGAACCCGAACGAGGCCGACGACTACGTGGCCGAGGAAGACTTCGACGAGTTCGACGAGGAAGACGACGACGACG
>JANLVB010000180.1:0-1517 GCA_031363785.1 Betaproteobacteria bacterium | reverse complement strand
CCTGCGCACACAGCATGGCGCTGGTGGCGTTGACCTCGAAAGTGCGGTCATAGGCTGCCAGGTCCACAGCTTCCAGCAATTGCGGGGTCACGTAACCCACGTTGTTCACCAGGCCGTTGAAATGGTACTGTGCAGTCAAGGTATGCAGCATCGCTGCCAGCTCCTGCCGGTCGGCCAAATCCACCAGATGCAGCGCGCCAGGAAACCGGTCGTCTGTGGCATGGCGCGCCAGGCCCACCACGGTATGGCCGCGGTCTGCCAACAGGCTGGCACAGGCCAGGCCGATTCCCTTGCTCGCTCCAGTGATGAGTGTGACCCGCTCCACATATCCTCCATGCCTGCGCCGGCGTCTGAAAGTACCGCAACAGGCCCTCGATGATAGCGGGTTACGTGACCCCGCAATTGCTGGAAGCAGTGGATCTGGCAGCCTATGACCGCACTTTCGAGGTCAACGCCACCAGCGCCATGCTGTGTGCGCAGGCGCTGTCGCCCGGCATGCAGGCGCAGCGGTTCGGCCGCATCGTCAATATCGCCAGCGAGGTGGTGCTCGGGATGACCAGGCGAACAGCCTACGCCGCCGCCAAGGCGGTACTGATGAGCTTCACGCGCACCTGGGCCCTCGAACTGGCCGGCCATGGCATCACGGTGAACAGCGTGTCTCCGGGTCCGGTCGACACCGAGTTCTTCGCCGCCAACAATCCGAGCGGCAGTGCCATACGCCAAACCAAGGTAGACCGCATACCGCGCGGGCGCATCGGCTTGCCGACGGATATTGCCAGCGCGGTCGGTTTTTTCATGCTGGCCGAGAGCGAGTTCGTCACCGGTCAGAACCTGTATGTGTGTGGCGGCTCCAGCCTGGGTAGCAGCAGCTTCTTGTAAGCGGTCGATAACCCCTGCCAACCTCACCTGACGATTGCGCGCCATGCTGCTACGTGTCAACGCGATCACCGACGAAACTCTGTCCATCAAGACCTTCGAGCTGGTGGATCCAGAGGGTCTTGACCTGCCGCTTTTCACGGCCGGCAGTCATGTGGATATCACCCTGCCCGATGGCCAGCTGCGCCAGTACTCCCTGTGCAACGCGCCCGCCGAGCGCCACCATTACCTGCTGGGCGTTTTGCGCGAGACCATTGGGCGTGGCGGCTCCAGACAGATGCATGAGCGCCTGCTCGTCGGAGACCTGTTGCAGGTATCGATGCCGCGCAATAATTTTCCGCTGGACGAGTCTGCGACACGCCATCTGTTGATCGCCGGCGGCATTGGCGTCACGCCCTTGATGGCCATGGTCCACAGCTTGCAGGTGCGCGGCGCTGACTTCGCCCTGCATTACTGCACCCGTGACGCGGCCCAGACGGCGTTTCGTGCGGTTTTGGGTGCGAATGGTGTTGCCCCGCGTGTGCGGCTCCACCATGATGGTGGTGTACCTGGCCGTGGCCTCGACGTGGCGGCGCTGCTGGCCACGGTGGCCGCTGGCACCCACGTGTATTGCTGTGGACCGGCTGGCCTGATGGCCGCCG
>JANLVB010000159.1:0-2547 GCA_031363785.1 Betaproteobacteria bacterium | reverse complement strand
CCGTGTTTCTTCTCACGCCCCTGCCAGCCTGGGCACCGCGCGAAAGCCATCGCGCACAGAAGTCACCCAAGCTGTTTTTCAACGACAGTGGCCTGTTGGCGCATTTGCTGGGTCTGTCCGCGCAGCAGGTCGAATCTGCGCCGGGCCTGCCAGGCGCACTGCTGGAAACTTTTGTGCATGCCGAATTGCAGAAGCTGCGCGGCTGGGCCGCCACACCGTGTGAGCTGATGCACTACCGCACCTCTTCGGGTGCGAAGGTCGACTTCATTCTGCAGGACCGACAGGGGCGCGTAGTGGGGGTCGAGGTCAAGTCCGCCACGCAGGCCCGGGCGGACGACTTCAAGGGCCTGCGCCACCTGCGCGAGGTGCTGGGCGCCCAGTTCTATCGGGGTATCGTGCTGCACACGGGTGCGCAGAGTGTGCTGCTGGATCCCCAGTTGGCTGCGGTGCCGGTCAGCTCCTTATGGGCGTCGGTGCCTGCGGGCCAGACGGCGTGATGGCAGTGGCCAACAATGCCGACACCGGTTGCTCAACCCGGGAGGCGGCTAATCGAATACCGGCTTCGCACTGCTTGAGTGCGACGCCGTGTCGGCGCTGGAGGGGTAGGATGCGTTTACGCCACGCCAGTACCTGAACCGGCTCAGCGACCTGCTGTTTGTACTTGCGCGCGTGCTGAACCGCTACCGCACCGATGGCACGACCGGGGACGATGTCTGCTGGAAGAGTGAGCGCAGTCCGATGGTTAGTCACTTGTGGCGCGCCGCATGTGACCAGTTTGGCCGGTGTCAACCTTTGTGCTTCTCGTGCAGTTGATCGATGCAGTCGATGGCCTCGTCCAGGTTGGAGTAGGTCAACGCGTAGAGGCCGGACGCCTCGATGAAGTTGGTAACGGTGTCAAACCCGTGCTGCAACATGGAGGCATAGTTGATTGAGTTGTCGGTCAGCCAGCGGAAGGCCTCGATACGTTCCATCTCGCGCACCGCCAGCGCAGCGTTGGCACGAAACACCGGTGCCACCAGGAGGCCAGGGCCGACGCTTTCTCCGGCTCTGGTTACCGCCTCGCGTGGCGCCTGCATGTACGCGATGTCGCCGCGGTTGGTTCCGTAATAGGTGCGGCTGAAGCGGGCCTGCGGCGCGAAACGCCGCACCACATCGAGCGACTGGTTCTTCAGGGACACCGGACGTGGGTTGGGCAACAGGCGGCCAGTCTCGAAACAGAATACCGCCATCTCGTCGGACAGTAGACGCCAGCCGCGCCAGGCCAACGCGGCGCACAGCGTGCTTTTGCCGGACCCCGACGGTGCCGGCATCACCAGCGCGCGCCCATCACGTTCCAGCACCGCCGAATGTACGACCAGCGGCGCCACATCGAGGTAGGCCACAGCCATGTTCAGACCCGACTCGAGGCACGGGAATGCCTGGTCTGCAGGCAGCGGTTCAATAATCTGCTCGTTGTCGACCCAATGGGCTACCTGCGGCCGAAGGAAGCGGCGCCAACGTGACGGAGGGCCCACGCGTACCTGAAAGTCATCGATACCTGCCGGCTCCTCCAGCGCATAGTCGCCATACATCTGGTAGAACTCGCCGACCAGCGCCCCGATGTCGATCTGCAGGTGGGTGGTGAAGGCGCCGGTGCAGAGGTGAATGCCTTCGTCGCGCAGTAGTTTTTCCAGGGCCGCTGGCGGCAGGTCAGAAACGATCATGTCGTACCGGGCTCCAGCAGACCGCAGTCGTCAAGGTGGTCCAGAATCTCTTTCACCCGGCTGGCCAGTGCCGCGTCGTTCACCACTTCCAGCAGTGCCGCTACATGTGCGCACAGCCAAGACGCAGACCGCGGTTGTTGGGAGACTGCGGTCAAGACCGCACCGGCGATCCAGTCAAGAATATGGCTGTGACCGGACAAGGGGTGGTAGGCGAGGAAGTCGCCATTCCAGTCGCGGATAACCGGGTTGGCGTGGCAAGCCACGTGCCAGTCGCGCTGTGGCGTCGCGGCAGGGGTTGGCACAGGCTGGCAGTCAGGGCGTGCCGCAACCGCGTCGGCTTTGGTCGCTCAGGGCAGCGGCGCGGGCTTGCAAGCACCTTCCAATTTTGTTCTGCCATCGCTTTCGATCTTATAGTAGTTCTTTTGTACGTAGTTCAGATCACCGGTGATGGGATCCAACGCAATCGGACAGTACTCACCGCCACTTCCTTCGCCCCTACCGGGCGCTTTACCGCCTACTTTGTCCCGCCCGTACAGGCGGTAATTTTGCCCCTTGCTTACCGTATCCTGCAAATTTCCGCAACCCAAATTCAGTTGGTCCCCATCGACCACCATTTTGAAGTTGCCATTGATATCAACATAACGGGACGGATAGAGAGTATCACAGTCGCCTTTCGGCTGCGGATTGTTTGGGTGGCGGCAAATCAGGTTTTTGGGCGTGCCCATGGCGCTGACTTCCAGCGGCGTCTTGTGTTTCGTGCCCGTCAGGTCCGCCACACCTTTTAGAGAGGTGCAGTTGGACGCCAAGACACCCTTCTTGATACCGCCGGCAAAGGAACGCTTGT
>JANLVB010000144.1:0-16551 GCA_031363785.1 Betaproteobacteria bacterium | reverse complement strand
CCTGTACGTAGTCGTATAACGCACGGTCGGTGCGGACTGCATGGGCGCTGGCACCGTATTTGTCGCGCAGCCGCTGGCCCAACGTGCCTGCTTGCAGCAACTGTGCCACCTGCTGCTGTACATCGGGCGGGTAGGCCTGCAGGTATTTGCTTGCCGGGTCTGCAGACGGCGTCATTCACCGCCCGCCAGAACGCGCGCAAACACAGCACTGTCGACGTTGCCGCCACACAGGGTCACACCAACCACCTGAGTGCCCAAGGCAGCCTTTTCCTGCATGGCAGCGGCAAATGCTGCGGCACCAGCGCCCTCGGCGACATTGTGGGTGTCGTGGTACAGCGCACGCATGGCTGCGGCGACCTCGGCATCACTGACCTGGACGATGTGGTCGAGGTGTGGTGCCATGGCATCCAGTGCCGCCTGCTCGGCGTGGCGGCAGGCCATGCCGTCGGCCAGCACGGTTGTCACTGGTGCAGCCACGACGCGCCCGGCTGCCAAAGAATCGGCATAGGTGGTGGCATGTGCGCTGACCACCCCCACGATGCGCACCCGGTGCTGCAGCGCCAGCTTGGCGGCGATGGCAGCGCAGATGCCCGAACCCAGGCCAATCGGTACATAGGCCACATCCATTGCCGGTACAGCGCGAAACAGTTCCCACCAGTAAGTGCTGACACCGCGCACCAGGGCCATGTCGAAACTCGGCACCATGTGCCAGCCATGTTGCGCGGCGAGTTGCGCGGCATGTTCGCGGCTGTGCTGGAAGTCGTCACCAAATTCCACCAGGCTGGCACCCAGTGCGCGCATGGCGGCGTTTTTCTCGACCGAGTTACCGCGCGGAACCACCACCGTGCAGGGCACGCCATGGCTGCGCGCCGCCCAGGCGATGCTCTGGCCATGGTTGCCACGGGTCGCACTGATCACCGCTGCGGGCAGGCGCCCTTCGCGGTGCAACATGTCGAAATAGGTCAGGCCACCACGAATCTTGAACGCCCCCACAGGTGTGTGGTTCTCGTGTTTCACCCAGCAGGTGGTACCCAGGCGCTGACCCAGCAGCGCCCAGGGATATTGCGGCGTGGCCTGGAAATCGCGGTACACCACCTGCGCGGCGGCTTCGATTTCGTCCAGTGCGGGTAGGGCGACGGTCATCAGAGTACCTTCGCCCTGCGGGCTGCGGTGCGAGCGAGCTTGGGGCGGCCCGGCCTTGCGGTGAACACATCGACTTGCTGGAATGGGCGCTCTTGCATGGTTCTTCTCAAGAAATGGTGATGTCGAGCACACCCCGGCTCGCCGGGCGGGTGCGCAACCCGGCAAACCAGCGTTCCAGGTGCGGCCAATGCGGGCGGGCTTGTGGCAGGGCGAACCAGCGGTGTACTTCGCAACCCAGCGGGATGTCGGCCATGCTGAAGTGTGCACCCAACATGAAGCGTCGCGTCGCCAGGTGGTCATCGAGCAGGCCCATCAGTGGCTCCATAGCTGCAACCGATTGCCGGATCAGCTCGGTCTGGCGTTGCTCCGGCGGGGTGCGGATGTACTGGATGAAGGCATTGCGCCCGGCCGGGTTGCTGGTGGTCTGCTGCCAGTCCATCCATTGCTCGGCCTCGAAGTGTTGCGCGAGGGTGTCGGGTAACAGGCCGGAGGCGGGAAACCGTGTCGCCAGGTACCGCACGATCACGTTCGACTCCCACAGCGTGACGTCGCCATCCTGCAGTACCGGCACCAGCGCGTTCGGGTTCATGCTCAGGTAGTTGGCTGTGTGTACGATTCCGAATTCGGCTCCGGCATCGGTGCGGGTAAAGTCCGCTCCTGCTTCCTGTGCTGCCCACACCACCTTGCGCACGTTGATCGAGCTCAGGCGTCCCCAGATTTTCATGGCGCGGCTCCGGTTTGCGCTCAGGCGGCGACCGGCATGTTCTCGCGCACGGCTGCAGCCAGGGCCGCGACGCCGCGCTCGATCTCGGCCACGCTGGGTGTCACGAACGACAGGCGCAGGCTGCGTGGATCGGGGTTGTCGGCATAAAAGGCTGCGCCCGGTACAAAGGCCACCCCCTTGTCCACTGCCTTGGGCAACAGGTCGATGGCGTTCATGCCCTCGGGCAGGCGCGCCCACAGGAACATGCCGCCGGCGGGCCGGTTCCAGGTCATGCGTTGGTCGGCTGGCGCGTCGGCGCCCGGCATTTCGCGCGCCAGGGCTGCCAGCATGGCATCCCGCTGCGCCTTGTACAGGGCGCGTATGGTGGGCACATGCCGGTCCAGGAAACCGCCCTGCATGACGTCGGCGATGACGCGCTGGTTGAATCCCGGGCTGTGCAGGTCGGCCGCCTGTTTGGCCTGCAGCAGTTTGGGGAATACGGCCTTGGGTGCCACCAGAAAGCCGAGCCGCAGCCCGGGCGCCAGCACCTTGGAGAACGAACCCAGGTAGATACAGCCGTCGGGGTTGCGAGCGGTCAGTGGAGGCGGCGGGGGCGCGTCGAACCACAGATCGCCATACGGGTTGTCTTCCACCAGCGGCAGGCCCAGTTTCGCCGCGCGCTCGACCAGCGCCACGCGGCGCGCCTCGGTCATGGTGCGGCCGGTCGGGTTCTGGAAATTGGGCAACACGTAGAGAAATCGGCTGCCGCGCTGGTGTTTGTGTTCCAGGTCATCCACATCGACGCCGGATTCGTCACTTTGCACACTGATAATGCGTGGTTCCATGGGCGAGAACGCCTGCAACGCGCCCAGATAGGTGGGAGTTTCCACCAGTACCGGGCTGTCGCTGTCGATCAGCACCTTGGCCACCAGGTCCAGGCCCTGTTGTGAACCGGTGGTGATGAGAATCTGGCTCGGATTTGCCTTCCAGGGCAGCCGCGCAGCCACCATGTCAACCAGGGCGCCGTAACCCTCGCTGGCCGAATATTGCAAAGCCGCAGACGCGTCGTCGCGCAGCACGTTGGCGCAGGCGCGCGCGAACTCGGCCACCGGAAAGGTCTTGGCCGAAGGCAGGCCGCCGGCGAAACTGATGATGCCCGGTCGCTCGGTCACCTTGAGGATCTCGCGGATTACGGACGGGTTCATGCGCTCGGCGCGGCGCGCCAGTTGCCAGGGGCTGGGCGCGCTGCTGGTAGTCATTTTTCTCCTCCTTGGGGGCCGTAGAACACGACCCAGGTTGCAAAGTCTGGCGTGAAAGGCGCGAAGCGGTGGGTCGCACCAGCGGGTACAAAAATGGCGTCGCCGGGCTGGACGTCGAATGCACGTTCGTCGATGGTGATGGTGGCGCTGCCGGTATGCACAAAGTACAACTCGTCCTGCTCGTGCGGCACCTGCCGGTCGCGCCCATCGTTGTTGGTGCCAGGCGTGAACACCTTCAGCAGCATGCTGCCATGCGCGAGCATGGTGACCGAGGGCGCGCCTTCCGGGTACTGCGCGGTGGGTGGTCCGGGCAGACGGGCTTCTTGGATGGAGATTTTCATGGGGCTCCCTGTTTTGCTGTGGATGCTGCCGGGTGGTCAGGCTTGGCGTCTGCCGGTGGCATCCCTACCGGCATTCTCTTGCCCAGGAAGACCGTCGCAATGACCGCCACCGCAAAGGCCAGTGTCAGCAGGTCGAGTTTCTCACCCAACAGCGGTACCGAGAACAGGATACTCAAAAACGGCTGCACCAGTTGCACCTGGCTCACCCGTACCGTTCCGCCGAGCGCCAGGCCCCGGTACCAGGCGAAAAACCCGAGCCACATGGAAAACAGCGATACATAGGCGAAACCACCCCAGGCGCTGGCCTGCACCGGGCTCTCGGGCCAGTACAGCAGGCTGACCGGCAGCGTCAGCGGCAGACTGATCACCAGTACCCAGCAGATGACACGTTCGGCGCCCAGCTGTTGCGTCAGCTGACTACCACTGACATAGCCGAATGCGGCACTCAGCACGGCCAACAACAGCAGCAGGTCTGCCAGTTGGGCGCCGCTGCTGCTGCCGCCCGGGCGCACCACCACGAAGGCAGCCACCAATGCGCTGCCAGCGACGGCGCAGACCCAGAATCCCAGGCTGGGACGCTGGCGCAACCAGACCGACGCCACCGCTGCGGTGGCCAAAGGCAGGATGCCCGTCACGACCGAGGCGTGAATCGATTCGACATGCCGCAAACCCATGGCCATGAACAACGGAAAACCGACGACGATGCCGAGTGCCGTGAACACCAAGGCGCCCCATTGGCGACCTTGCGGCAACCGGCTGCGGGTTGCCACCAGATACAGCAGCGACAACAGGCCGGCCACGGCCGCTCGGCCAAAGGTCACAAAGGCCGGAGACAGCTCCGGGCTGCCCACGCTGCCGGTGGCGAGTTTGGTCATGGGCAGGGTGGCGGCAAACAGCACCACAGCCAGCAGGCCCAACCACAGGCCGTGTGTCACGTCCTTGCTCATACCCGGATCATCCAGGCTGCGGTGACGAACAGCACGATGGCCAGTGCCCGGTTGAACCACAACAGGCGCCGGCCTTGCGCAAGGAAGTCGCGCAGCAACGCGCCGGCCAAGGCGTAGGTCAAATTGCTGACAAATGCAAAAGCCGCCATCACGGCGCAGACGATGAGCAAACGCATTTCGGGATTCGGCGCGGGCTGGCCGAGCGCGTTGACTACCCAGCCCGCCAGCAGCGTGAGTGCCAGCATCCAGGCCTTGATGTTGACAAACTGCAAACCCATGCCGGCGACAAAACTGATTTTGAGCCGTGATGCGTCGACCTGCGCCAGGCTGCCGGAGCGGCTGAGTTTCCAGGCCAGCCACAGCATGTAAGCCACGCCGACCAGCTTCACGCCCCAGCGCAGGGCCGGCACTCCCGTGATAAGCGCGCCCAGCCCGAGGCTGCAGACCAGCATCAATAGTATCCAGCCGGTTGGCACCGCGACGCAAAAGCGCAGGGCGAGGCGCAGACCATGGTTCGCCGCCAGGGCGGCAGCCAAAGTCGTGTTCGGCCCTGGCGAAAAACTCATCGCAGTGCAAAAAACCAGCAGGGTGGTGATCTCAGCGGGGCTCATCGGGAGTGTGGGGCTGGCGGCAAAGGGTAGCGGGCTTGTCTTGGGCGGGAATTCAATGTAATCTCAGACATCAATACACAATCAGTACAGATAACAAGATCAGTTCTGAACTGTATTGTTCGTATTGGCAATACACCAACACGCCGCAGCCCCGTCCATGCTTATCCGCAGCGCAGCGCAGTCACTTACCGAGCAGCTCTGTGGCCGTTTTGCCGAGCGTATTCGCAATCGGCTGCTGGCGCCAGGCGCCCGGCTGCCGTCGGTGCGCCAGTGTGCGCAGCAACACGGGGTCAGCGCGTCGACGGTGGTCGCCTGTTACGACCAGCTGCTGGCGAAGGGCTTGGTGGAGGCGCGGCCACAGCGCGGCTTTTTTGTCCGCGAGACGGCCCTGGGACCGTCGTCGCGTGGTGCGGATGCCGGGCGCGACTTGGCCTCCGCCAGCAATGATCTGGCGCGCCCGCGCTTGGCGCCGGTGAATGCGGCGGCGCTGATCCGTGGCATGTTCCACACCGTGAGTGACAAGCCGCAGCCGGGCATGGGCGTGTTTCCGCCGGACTGGCTGGAGAGCAGTTTCATGCCGGCGGCGATCCGCAAGGTGACGGGCACCAAAGCCTTGCGCGAGTTCTCATTGCAATACGGTGAGCCGGCCGGCGACCTGGGGTTGCGCCGCTCCTTGTCCAAGCGCCTGGCCGGCCTACATATCGAGGCCGCGCCGGAGCAGATCATCACCACCGTGGGTGCCACCCATGCGCTGGACGTGGTCAGCCGCACCCTGTTGCGTGCGGGCGATTACGTCATGGTGGAGGAGCCGGGCTGGGCCATCGAGTTCGCGCGGCTGGAAGCGCTGGGCATGCGCATCCTGCCCGTGCCGCGACGCGAGGACGGGCCGGACCTGGTGGTGATGGCACGTTATTGCGAGCAGCATGCACCCAAGTTGTTTGTCAGCGTGAGTGTGTTGCACAACCCGACCGGGTATTGCCTGTCGCCAGGCAGCGCGCACCGCCTGGTGCAGCTGGCGACGGCGCAGGGTTTCTACATCGTCGAAGACGACACCTACAGCCATATCGCACCCGAATCGGCGAGTCGCCTGTGTGCGCTCGATGGTCTGCAACGCACCATCTATGTCAGTGGCTTCGCCAAGATACTGGCGCCGAACTGGCGCGTCGGTTACCTGGCTGCGCCGCCGCAATTGGTCGAGCAGTTGTTGGATACCAAACTGCTGGGAACCCTGACAACACCGGCCTTGCTGGAAAAGGCGCTGGCCTGGTGCATCGATCAAGGCCAGCTACGGCGCCATGCGGAACGCATCCGCACCCGGCTCGACCTGGCGCGCTCGCGCAGCGTGAAGCTGGCACTGGGCGCTGGCTGCACATTCGCGGCGCCGCCGGCCGGCCTGTTTGGCTGGGTCGACACCGGCGTGGATACCGATGCCCTGTCGCAACGCATGCTGGACCTCGGTTACCTGCTCGCCCCGGGTGCGCTGTTCCACGCCCGGCGCGAGCCCAGTACGCTGATGCGGATCAATTTCACCACCACGCAGCAGGCGCAGTTCTGGAATGAGTTCAAGGCGGTGCGTCGAGCGGGCTGAAGTGGTACAAACCAGCAGGCGAGCGCCCTGGCGCCGGAGAGTCAGCCCCTGCTGGCACTTGAAACACATGTGGCCCAGCAATCCCGCGGCATGCCGATCACGCCACCGGTTACCCGCTGTACCAGCTGGAATGGCAGGCGGTCGGTTCGCTGCAGCGCCGGCTACGCAACTGCATGACCGGAGTACGTGCTGAGCCTTACGCTTATGGCGCGCCGGAGTTGGTGGCGCTGGAGCTGTTTCTGGCGTCGCGTTCCGTCGGCATGCCGATGGAGGCGCCAGCCGTGCGGCCTTGACCGGAAGCGGGGGCTTTTCAGCACAGACGGTTACCGTTGCTTTCTGTCAACACGTGAAGTAATGTAGTGTCGACGATGCACGTGACGATGACAATCGGACATGTGCGCGATCGGCATCTGGCCGGAGATTCAGGGTCGAGCTGCCCTATGCTGACGACAGCAGTAGTCACCAAAACAGATGCGACACCAGAGTTTTCTCGAATACAAGCGTTACCGCTATCTGAAATGGGCCGTTTGGCTGTGTCTGGTGGCGATAGGCGCTTACGGTTGGCACCGCAACTACCACTTTGACACTCCCGGGGGCCTTGGTTATGGCGGTAGCCCGATGGGGTATGCGCTGGGCACGGTCGCAGCCCTGATGATCCTGTGGCTGTTGTGGCTGGGTGTACGCAAGCGCCGCTACCGGGCTTCGCGCACCACGTTGCAGGGCTGGTTGTCGGCCCATGTCTATCTTGGCGTGGCCGTGGTGGTTGTGGCAACGCTGCATTCGGGGCTCGAACTTGGCTTCAACCTGCATACATTGACCTATGTGCTGTTGCTCGTGGTGGTATTCAGCGGCATGTATGGCGTGGTCATGTTCCTGCGTGTTCCGACCAGCATGACGGCGGCCATGGGCCAGGACAGCATCGAGACGTTGTTGCTGCAGATGCAGGAGGTGGACCAGCAGGCGCGCCGCGTGGCGCTGCGCCTGCCCGACGAGTTCAACGCGCTGGTGCTGGACGCAGCGGAGAAAACCGTGCTGCAGGGCACCGTGTTCGACCACCTGCTCAAGTCCAGTTCACGACGTTGCCCGACTGCGCTGGCCGTGCGACGTATGCAGGCGCTCAATCGCGACCTGAAAGACGAACAGGGTCGGCTCGGTCGCGAGCTGTTTGGCTTGATGCTCGACCGGCGCACGGCGGTGGAACGCATTCGACGGGAGTACCGCGCGTTGGCGCGGTTGCGCTTGTGGTTGTTGTTGCACGTACCGGCTTCGGTCGCCCTGCTGTTCGCTCTGGCCGGGCACATCGTGTCCGTGTTCATCTACTGGTGACGTGGGCCAGCCATGATTCGTTGCAAACTGATCGAGCGGGCCGCTGTCGACAGCGCCGATTCGTCGGCACGGGTGGATCGTGCCGTCACCGGCGAGGTACTTGGCATGGGCCGTGCGGCCGCCGCCCGAATCTATTTGCCGGATCCGCGGGTGCGGCTGGAACATGCCAGCATCCACCGCGCGGAGGATGGATTCCTGTACATCGACGCGGCCGGCCCGGTGTTCGTCAATCAGCGCGCCGAGACGCGCGTGCGCCTGGCAGCCGGGCAGATCATCACGCTGGGCCCCTACGATTTTGAGGTGTTGTTGCTGGAGGACGGCCTGGGCGTTGCGGTGGCGCAGTTGACTATGGCGTTCTCGCAGCGGGCTGCTGCTGCCGTGCCCCAGGGCACGTCGGCCCGATCGGTCGGCTTGCGTGATGGCTGGCTGACGCGTCGGCGGCTGGCATGGCTGGCCATGCTGGTCATGCTGTTGGCGTCGGCGATCCCGGTATGGCACGTTTATCACCCTCCGGTGTTGGGCGCGGGCGCCGCAGCACCGACCGACCTGAAGGGGCGGGCCGTGGCGTGGATGGGTGCCAACCTGGGACGCCTGGACAACTTCTGGAACCCGGGTCCGATATCTTCGGCGCACCAGACCTTTGCGCAGGATTGCCGCAGCTGCCATGACCGACCGTTCCAGCGGGTGGCCGACGCGAGTTGTACCAGTTGCCACAAGAGCACCGGGGCACACGTGGCCGACAAGACCATCGAGCACAGCGCCTTCGCCGGGCAACGTTGCGCCACCTGCCACAAGGAACACCAGGGCTCGGCGGCCATGAAGACCGCCGACGTGATCGGCTGCGAGCAGTGCCACAGCGACATACGTCGCCATGCGCCCAAGAGCGCCTTGGGCAATGTGTCGGACTTCGCGCGGGACCATCCGGAGTTTCGCCTGTCGATACGTCAGCAGTTGGAGCCGCCTCTGGTGCAGCGTGTCGTTCGCACGGCTGCCTTGCGCAATGACACCGGCTTGAAATTCCCGCACGACATTCATTTGGCAAAGGTCGGCATCAAGAGCCCGAGCGGGCCGGCTGCAACGGGCGGGCGCGTCGTCATGCAATGTGCCAGCTGCCACAAACCGGATGCCGCAGGCTCCGGTTTTGAGCCGGTACGGATGGCGCAGGACTGCCAGTCATGCCATCGCCTGTCGGTCGATCCACAGGCGCCCATGCGCGAAGTGCCGCACGCCAGCCCGGCAGCGGTCGGCACCGCCGTACGGGAGATTTATGCCGGTTTGGTGGTAGACCGGTACCCGGTCAGCCTGGTCACCGTCAACGATTTTTTACAACGGCCGACGGCCGAGGTCGAGGCCGGCCGCTCTACCAATGCGGCGCGCTGGGTGCACGAGCAAAGTGATCGTGCCATGGTGGCGATGTTCGACAAGTCGACCGGGGTGTGCAAAACCTGCCATGCGACGAGCCGGCTCAGTGATAGCGCCAGCAAGACGGTCCGCTGGTTGGTCCAGCCGGTCGTGAGCACACGGCACTGGTTTGTGCAATCGCGCTTTTCCCACGCACAACACAAGAATGCGCCGTGTGGCAGTTGCCACCAAGCTGACAAATCCAGGTCGGCCAGCGACATCCTGCTGCCGGATCTGAAAACCTGCCAGAACTGCCACAGCGGCGCCCGGCCACAACCCGACAAGGTGGTCAGCCGCTGCGATAGCTGCCATGGTTTCCACATCAAGACCGAACACCCGTCTTTTGGCAAGACCGCGTCGGTCCTGGGGCGCCCCCCATGACGACCCGCTGGATACACGTGTCGCGTAAAAGGCTGGGGCTGCTGCTGTTGCTGCTGGGTGGAATCGCGGCCTGTGGTGGCGGTGCTGGCGACAGTGCCGGCCCGGGAACCGGCCTTGGCGCAACGGACTGCGCTGCCAACTGTGCGCAGGACGCGCTGAGTGCAGCCGAGGTGGAACGCGTCGTCGCGCAGGCAGTGCTGGCAGCGCAGGCGCGCGGGCAACTGGCCACGGTGGCAGTGACAGACCGGGTGGGCAATGTGCTGGCGGTGTACCAGATGACCGGTGCAGCAACCACCTTTCGCATCGACGGGCGCCGCGGTGTGGTGGGTGGCCTGGAGAACGTGTCAGTGTTGCCGAGCACCCTGGCCGCCATCAGCAAGGCTCTCACCGGCGCCTATTTGTCCAGTGCCGGCAATGCCTTTTCCAGCCGCACCGCAAGCCAGATCGTGCAGGAAAATTTCAACCCGCTGGAGGCCAACCAGGCCTCTGGCCCGCTGTTCGGGGTGCAGTTTTCCCAGTTGTCGTGCTCCGACATCGTGCGCCGCGATACCGATGGTGATCTGGGTCCGAAGCGCTCGCCGCTCGGGCTGTCGGCCGATCCGGGTGGAATGCCCCTGTACAAGAGCGGACGCGTGGTGGGTGGTGTGGGCGTCATGGCCGACAGTGTCTACGGCCTGGATCGGAACATCCAGGATGTCGACAACGACCTCGACGAACAGTTGGCCATCGCCGCCACCGCCGGTTTCGAGGCCCCGGCCGACATCCGCGCGAATCGCATCACTGCCGATGGCCGCAGCCTGCGTTATTCCGATGCCGCCGATGGCGGCGCCGGTACCGCCCCATTGGCCGCCTTGCCCGGCGCCCTGGTTGGCGTAGCGGGCTATTTCCCGGGTGTGATGCGCGCTGGCGCCGCCTTTGGCGTGCCTGCGTCAGGTATTCGGCGCGACGCAGGTGTTTTTGCGGACCTTGGCGCTTACATCCTGGTAGACGGTGCCAATGGCAACCTGTTCCCGGTACAGGGCGGTACCGATGGTGGCCTTACTGCGCCCGAGGTGCAGCAAACGCTGCGCTCGGCGCTGGAGGTGGCCAATCGCGCACGGGCCCAGATTCGGCGGCCGGCCGGTCAGGCGGCGCAGGTCACCGTGTCGGTGGTGGACAGCAATGGCGTGGTACTGGGCGTTGTACGCACGCCGGACGCCCCGGTATTTGGTACCGACGTGGCTTTGCAAAAGGCGCGCAGCGCAGCGTTTTTGTCGCATCCACAAGCCGGCAACGAGTTGCTGGCCTTGCCCGGGGCGGCGGCTTATGTGGCGGCGCAGCGCGCTTTCATCGGCGACGGCACGGCCTTGTCCAACGGGCTGGCCTACAGCACACGGGCCATCGGCAACCTGGCCCGGCCATTTTTCCCGGACGGTGTTTCCGGCTCGCCAAACGGACCGTTGTCCTTGCCCTACGCGCAGTGGAGCCCGTTCAGCACCGGGCTGCAGCTGGATTTGAGCATCGCAGCGATTGTGGCTGCCGCGGCGGGCAACAGCCTGGCATTCGGCTGCACCGGATTGCCCAAACTCGCCAACGGCCTGCAGATTTTTCCCGGCGGCGTGCCGATCTACCGCACCGTTGCCGGGGTCCCGCAGTTGCTCGGTGCCATCGGTGTCTCCGGCGATGGCGTGGACCAGGACGACATGATTGCATTTCTGGGCCTGAGCAATGCCGCAGCGATAGTGGGCGGTGGGTTGGGTCAGGCGCCGGTAGCCCTGCGCGCCGACACGCTCAACCTGGCTGGCGGGCGGCTGCGCTACGTGCAATGCCCGCAGACGCCTTTCAACGGCAGCAACCAGCAAAACGTATGCGCCGGATTGTGATGCGTCTGGTGCTGCTCCTGCTGCATGTTCTGCCGTTGTCTGCGCGGGCGCAGGCTGTTGAGGAGCCGGCCGAATCAGTCGAATTGCGCCGGGCGCAGACGGAGCCGCTCAAGTACCAGCTACCCGAGATCGATCCGAAGCAGGTGGCCCCACCGACCCGGCTCGATCCGCGCATCAGCCTCGCGGTTCCCGATCGTTGGCGCATCATGGAAGGGCTGGGCCTGAAGGACCGCTGGTGGGACCCCTACAACTCCAACACCTACAAGGGCGACAAACCCTACGAGCCACTCGCGCATTGGGGGCCCGACTGGTTTCTCAACCTGGGTGCGGTCTCCGACACATTGGTCGAGGCGCGACGCATTCCTGTGCCAACAGGCGCGCAATCGAGTCGGCGGGGTGGTTCATACGGGGTATTTGGCGGCACCACCCAAACCGCGTTTGTCGAGACCGTCCTGGTGAGTGCGTCGCTGATCAAGGGCAACACCACATTCAAGCCGCCAGACTACGAGTTCAAGTTTGCCGGCGCCTTCAACGTGAACCATGCCAGGGTGCACGAGGTGCGCGCACTCAACATCGATCCGAAAAAGGGCGTCACCCGCACCGACAGCCATTTTGGTGTGCAGGAGGCGTTTGCCGACGTGCACCTGCGCAATGTGTCGGATCGTTACGACTTCGATTCGCTGCGTGTCGGCATCCAGCCGTTCATATCGGATTTCCGCGGCTTCGTTTTCAACGACACGGCGTTCGGTGTGCGCCTGTTCGGCAACCGGGACAACAACCAGTGGCAGTACAACCTGGGCTGGTTGCGTCGGCTTGAAAAAGACACCAACTCCGGCCTCAACGACATCTTCCGGCGCTGGCGCAATGACGACACGCTGCTGGCCAATGCCTACCGGCAGGACTGGCCGGTGCAGGGGCATACCACGCAGGCGACGGTGCTGCTCAATATCAACCGGGAAGGCGGTCAACGCAACTTTTACGACCGCAACGGCTTTCAGGCCCGGCCGGCGGTGGTGGGTGATGTGCGTCCGCACAACTACACGGTGGCCTATTTTGGTCTCAGTGGTGATGGTCATTTCGGTGCCTGGAATCTGACGTCGTCGGTTTACGCAGCACTGGGCAACGCCAACTACGACCCGATTGCCCAGCGTTCACAACGCATCGCTGCAGGGTTTGCGGCCGCCGAGCTGTCACGCGACTTCGATTGGATGCGTGTACGCGCCACCGGCCTTTTTGCGAGCGCCGACCGCAACCCGTTCGATGGCCGCTCGACGGGTTTCGACGCGATCTTCGAGAACCCGCAGATCGCCGGGGCCGACACCAGCTTCTGGATTCGCCAGGCAGTGCCTTTGATCGGCGGCGGTGGTGTGGCCTTGTCAGGGCGTAACGGCGTATTGCCAAGCTTGCGCTCGTCAAAAGACCAGGGGCAGTCGAACTTCGTCAACCCCGGCCTGCTTTTGCTCGGCTTGGGTGCCGACGCGGACATAACGCCACAGATGCGGCTGATCGGCAACGTATCGTGGCTGACACTCGGCGACACTAGCGTGCTGGAGTACCTGCGCAACCAGGGCAACATATCCCGCCAGTTGGGCACCGACATCTCCCTGGCCCTTCAATACCGGCCATTCATGTCGCAAAACCTGGTGATCAATGCTTCGATTGCCTGGCTGCAGCCGGGGGCGGGATACAAACAACTGTTTCCCACGGCGAAGCGGCCCTATTCCGTACTGGCCAACTTGTTGTTGACGTTTTGACATGATGCACGACTTCTTTGACGCCGAAAGTGTTTTCGCAGTGGGGCGGCACTGGCCCGTGGGGACAGCGCGCGGCGCTTCACTGTGGCGGTCTGGCGCTGAACGCGCAGACTGCCTTGCGGTGCTCGGGGCCCGGACTTCCCCACAGCCAGCCACCCATGCGAGCGTGGTGGGTGGCTGCGCCGGTCTGCTGAAAGTATTCGCGCATGCCGCAGAGTCACACACTCCCGCATCCGGGGTCGCGCCAACCCCATGGTGTGCTGCAACACCATCTGCGCGAGACTGCAAGCAGAACGGCGCGGACACCCGTCGCGCTGGCCCTGGACTGGGCATCGCGCCAGCCGAAGTGCCATCGTCCGTAATCGGCCGAAAGCAGCCATGATTTCCCGCCCGACTCTTCGCAAACTACTGCTACTCGGCGTGTCGCTGGGTGCGCTATGGCTGTTGCTTGGAATGCAGTTTCCGCTGGCCCATTCGGAAGGGGCCAAGGTTGCCGTGCGGCCGGTCTTGGTCAGCGCACCTGCAGCACCCATGCGCCAGAGCGCGGCTGACGCGCTGGCCAAGTCGGCTGGCTGTGAGAGTTGCCATTCGCACAATGCTGCAGCCAACGACCACCGCACCATGCATGCCAACCCCGGCGTGGTCCTGGGTTGCACCGATTGCCACGGTGGCAATGCGACAGTGCACCGCCCCGAAGCCAGCCAGCGCAGCGACAAGTCGTACATCAGCGCCATGGAGCGATCACATGTGCTGCCGGCCAATCCGTTTCAGTGGAACTACCCGTCGTCGGCGAATCCGCCGGGCAGCTACACCAAGCTCAATCGCGAGAGCCCGCAGTTCATCCGCTTCATCAACCCGGGCGACCTGCGGGTCGCGCGCGAGTCGTGTGGTGCCTGCCATTTGCCGGTGGTACAGGCCACCGAACGCAGCCTGATGGCTACCAGTGCCATGTTGTGGGGCGGTGCTGCGTACAACAACGGAATCCTGCCGTACAAGCGCTACATCCTGGGCGAGTCCTACACCGAACGCAGCGAGCCGGCGACCGTCAAGAACCCGGTGCCGACAAACAGCCACATGCGGGCGATGGGCATTCTGGACAGCCTGGCACCGCTGCCGGCGTGGGAGACGGTGCCGCCGGGCGACGTGTTTCGGGTGTTCGAGCGCGGCGGCAAGATCAATGGCACCCAGTTTCCGGAAATCGGATTGCCCAACGTCACCGGTGCCCTGCAAAAACTGGACGAGCCAGGGCGCCCGGACATCCGGCAGTCGAACCGGGGCCCGGGTACCGGCAACCGTATCGCGGTGCCGCTGATAAATATCACCAAGACCCGGTTGAACGACCCGCACCTCTGGTTCCTGGGTACCAACGAGCAGCCGGGCGACTACCGTTCGTCTGGCTGTACGGCCTGCCATACGCCGTATGCCAATGACCGCGATCCGAAGCACTCCGGGCCGTATGCGAAGTACGGGAATGAGGGCAAGTCGGCGTCCAGTGATCCGGCGATTCCGAAGTACCAGTCGGGCCACCCGATCTCGCACCAGTTCACGCGTGCCATTCCGTCTTCGCAGTGCATGGTGTGCCACATGCACCAGCCGAACATCTTCGTCAACTCGTTCTACGGCACGACCATGTGGGACTACGAGGCCGATGCCCCGTTGATGTGGCCGAAGAAGCAGAAGTACCCGACAGCGGCCGAGGCGCGCAAGATCCTGGATCGCAACCCGGAAGAGGCCGCCACCCGCGGCCTGTGGGGTGACCCGGAGTTTTCCAGGCGCGTGTCGGAGCTCAACCCGCAGCTCAAGGACACCCAGTTTGCCGATTACCACGGGCATGGCTGGAATTTCCGCCAGGTGTTCAAGCGCGACCGCAAGGGCAGCCTGCTGGACGCGAAGAACCAGCCGGTGGCGGACGATGACCCGCAGAAGTTCAAGAAGGCGGTGCATCTCACCTCGGTGCATCTGGATGTGGGCATGCACTGTGTGGACTGCCACTTTTCGCAGGACGCCCATGGCAACGGCCATATTTACGGCGAAGTGGCGGCAGCGATCGAGGTTGATTGCAAGGACTGCCATGGCAGCGCAAAGAACTATCCGACCTTGCTGACATCGGGCCCGGCTGCAAAACCTGGCGGCATGGATATGCGGCTGCTGCGCACGCAGGACGGGCGCAAGCGCTTTGAGTGGCGTGGCGGCAAGCTGTTCCAGCGTTCGGCACTCAACCCGGCCCTGGAGTGGGAGATGTCATTGGTGAAGGATTCAGTGACGCCAGGCCACACCGGGTACAACGAAAAGGCAGCACGCGCCAAGCTGATGCACGCCGGCGGCGCCGGGCAGGACGGCCAGTGGGGGAAAAAAGCCGGCGACAAGGGCTACGCACACGACGATGACAAGATGAACTGTTATTCCTGCCATCTGTCGTGGACCACCAGTTGTGCCGGTTGCCATCTGCCGATCCAGGCCAACTGGAAAACCGAACGCCAGCATTACGAGGGTGGCGAGACCCGCAACTATGCCAGCTACAACCCGCAGGTAGCACGTGACGACATGTTCCAGCTCGGCATCCATGGCAGCGTGAAGGGCGGGAAAATCACGCCGGTGCGATCAAGCTCGGCGCTGATACTGTCGTCTACCAACATCAACCGCGAGAAGATCTATATCCAGCAGCCGCCGATTGCGGCCAGCGGGTTCTCGTCGCAGGCCTTTGCGCCCCACTACCCGCATACCGAGCGCAAGACCGAGACCAAGACCTGCTCGGACTGCCACGTCAACCGGCAGGATGACAACAATGCCATCATGGCGCAATTGCTGCTGCAGGGCACCAATTTCGTCAATTTCGTCGGTTACAACGCCTGGGTTGGTGAGCAGCGCCATGTGGAGGCAGTGCAAGTGACTGAATGGGATGAGCCGCAGGCCGTGCTTGGCAGTTACCTGCACCGTTACGCCTACCCCGATTGGTATCAGAACCATCTGAAGGCGCAGGCGCGGTTGACCACGGCGTATGACCATGGCACGGCAGGCGCTGCGCAGTGCCTGCAGTTGCGCGGCGAATACCTGTTCGTGTCGGAGCGTGCCGGTGGAATGCGGGTCTACGACGTGGCCGGCATTGCCAACAAGGGGGTGTCGCAGCGCATCATCAGCGCACCGTTTTCGCCGCTGGGCCAGAACACCCACGTGCCGTCGGCTGACGCGACCTGTGTGGCACTGCCCACCAACCAGCCGATCGCGCCAACACGCA
>JANLVB010000101.1:0-5712 GCA_031363785.1 Betaproteobacteria bacterium | reverse complement strand
GGCGCGCAAGTGCCCGCCAGTTTTTATACCGACCCTCTGATGTACCAGGGCGGCAGTGACGATTTTCTGGGGCCCTGTGACGACGTGGTGTGCCCGTCCACCGACTTTGGCATCGACTTCGAGGCCGAGGTGGCGGTGATCACCGCCGACGTGCCGATGGGTGCGACGCCGGAGCGCGCACTTGAGGCCATCCGCCTGGTGGCACTGGCCAACGACGTCAGCCTGCGCAACCTGATCCCGGACGAGCTGGCCAAGGGTTTTGGCTTCCTGCAAAGCAAGCCGGCCACCACCTTCAGCCCGGTGGCAGTGACGCCAGACGAGCTCGGTGAGGCGTGGGACAAGGGGCGCCTGGGGCTGGAGGTGCACTCCACCTGGAACGGGCGCAAAGTCGGCATGTGTGATGCCGGGCCGGAGATGACCTTTCATTTTGGACAACTCATCGCCCACCTGTGCAAGACGCGTAACGTACGTGCCGGCTCCATCATCGGCTCGGGCACCGTCAGCAACAAGGGTGTGGAGCGCAACGGCCGCATGGAGTGGCCCCGGGGTTATAGCTGCATTGCCGAAAAGCGCGCCATCGAAACCATCCAGGACGGCAAGCCGGCCACCGCCTTCATGCAGTTCGGCGACACCATCCGCATCGAGGTCAGGGGCCGCGACGGGCAGTCCGTGTTTGGTGCAATTGACCAGAAGATCGCTGCACCCGCGCCCAAGTCAAGGCGCAACACACCGGACTGAGGCGCGTTGCAGCCGTCAGCCGTGTGGCAGGCTGGTGATGAATGATTTCATCCCGCGCAGCAGCATCTCCACCGCCACCGCCACCAGGATCAGACCCATCAGCCGCTCGACGGCAATGATGAATCGCTCCCCCAGCACCTTCTGGATGCGTTCGGCCAGCACCAGAACCACGGCACATACCAGCATGGTGACGCTGAGTGCGGCGATCCATTCCAAACGTCGCTCGGGCGCCTCCGACACCAGCAGCATGACGGTCGCCAGCGCCGACGGGCCAGCCAGTGCCGGCACGGCCAGCGGCACGATCAGCGGCTCGCCCTGCAACACCGTGTTGTGCGCCTCGGGCGGCGGGAACACCATGCGCAGCGCGATCAGGAACAGGATCACACCACCGGCAATCTGCAGCGACAGGCCACTGAGATTCATCACGCGCAAGAAGGCGTCGCCGATGAACATGAAGGTCAGCAACAGCGCGAAGGCGATCAACACCTCGCGCACGATCACCAGCGTGCGCCGTTGCGGTGCCACATTACGCAGCGCATTGGCAAAAATCGGGATGCTGCCGAATGGATCGGTGATCAGCAGCAGCAAGATCGTGGCGGAGGCGAAGGTATAGGACATGGCTGTACTTTACGCTCTGACCGCCGTCAGGAGCAGGTGGCGGCCTGACCAGGTGCGACAATTGGTCCCGTGCAACACTGCTTCAGAACCCTTTTCGCTGTATCCATGCTTGCCATCGCGTGGTTGCCAGCCACCGCCCAGACGGTAGAAGTCAAGGACGCCTGGGTGCGCACTGCCGTACCCGGCCAGATGGGCACCGGCGCCTTCATGAAAATCACCGCGAAGGATGATGCGCGACTGGTCTCGGCGTCCAGTCCGGTGGCGGGAATCACCGAGGTGCATGAAATGAAAATGGATGGTGGCGTCATGAAAATGCGGCCACTCCATGACGGTTTGGAGCTTCCTGCTGGCACGATGGTCGAGCTCAAGCCGGGCGGTTTCCACATCATGTTGATGGATCTCAAGGCCGCGCTGCCCAAGGACAGCAAAGTACCCCTGACTCTGGTGCTGAAAGACGCCAAAGGCGTGCAGCGAAAGATCGAGCTCAGCCTTCCCGTGGCCGCCACCCCGGTGCAAAGCCGATAAGTGCCGATGTGCGACCCGGATTCGCCAAGGGTGCCGCATTGCGTTAAGCTGTGACGAGTCCAATCCAGGACGGTCACGTGGAGACACCATGAGCGACACAAGCAGCACCGGCTTCGGCAAGTTCGTCCCGGGTTTTGATTTTCTGCAAAACCTGGCCAAGGGGGCGTCGCAGAACATCCCGCAGATGCCCAATCTTGCCAACTGGGTGGCGCCATCGCTGAACCTGGAAGAGCTGTAGAAGCGCATCGAGGAACTCAAGGCGGTGCACTTCTGGCTGGAGCAGAACTCCAAGGCGCTGGGGGCCACGATCCAGGCGCTGGAAGTGCAAAAGATGACCCTGGCCACGCTCAAGGGCATGAACTTCAATCTCGGTGACGTGGCCAATGCCTTCAAGCTGAAAGCGGCAGACTCGGTGGCGCAGGGGGTGCAACGCGTGAGCGAGAAGGCGGAAAACGCGGCCAGGACTTTGTCCGACGCGGCCAGCAGTGTTGGCAAGGCCGCGTCCAAGGCCACCGGCAAGACGGCCAAAGCCGCCGGCAACCCGGCCACCGGCATCGGCGCCATGGTGGACCCGTTGCAACTGTGGGGCTCCCTGACACAGCAGTTCCAGCAGATCGCCGCCAGTGCCATGAAAGATGCCAGCCGCAACACCGCCATGGATGTGACCAAAAATCTCGCCGGAGGCCTGGCCAAGGAGGCGATCAAGGCGACTCGCAAAGCGGCGGCTGGGCGTGCCACGGCGCGCAAGACAGCGCGTAAGTCTGCGTCGGGCCGCTGACCCTGTTCCCGGTTGAACCTGGCGCACCAATTGCAGCGATGAAACTGTTCCCCTACGGCCATGCCACGCACCCGCAGTGGCTGATGGCTGCCGGTCTGGTACTGGCCCAACTGCGGGCCCAGATGACGTTACACGGCTACGCCAGCACACCGACCCTGGCGTTGCTCTATATCACCGACCATTACGCGGAATCGGCGCAGGACATCCTGGACCACCTGGGTGCCGAACTGCCCGGCATCACCGACTGGTCGGGCACCGTCGGTGTCGGGGTGGCGAGCAACAACGCCGAATATTTTGACGAGCCCGCGCTGGCCGTGATGCTGCTCGATCTGCCAGCCGACCAGTACCGGGTGTTCTCCGGTGTGGCACCGCTGCCGATGGGGTTCGAGGCCCATACCGCGCTGGTGCATGCCGATGGCAATACCCCGGAACTGACCGAGTTGATACACGAGATGGCAGCACGCACGGCCACCGGTTACCTGTTTGGTGGCTTGTCTGCCAGCCGCACCCGAAGTGTGCAATTCGCCACTTCGGGGGACGGCAACATGCGTGGGCAGGGTGCCGTACGCGGCGTTTTCAGCGGCGGGCTCAGCGGCGTCGCTTTTGGCCCGCAGGTGCGTCTGGTGTCACGTGTCACGCAAGGTTGCCAGCCGGTGTCCGCCGTGCACCGCATCAGCGGCGCCGACAAGAATCTATTGACGGCGCTGGACGGAGAGCCGGCGCTGGACGTGCTGCTCGATGACCTCAAGCTGTCGCTGGAGCGTCCGCAGGAGGCGCTGGCGGCGCTACGGACGACGCTGGTCGGGCTGGTGCAACAGGCGGATTCCGATGGCGGCAACGCCATGGAGCGCGCGGGAAACTTCGGCAGCGATGTGCTGGTGCGGCACATCGTCGGGCTGGATCCGGCGCGGCGCGGCGTGGCGGTGTCGGATTTGGTGCAGGAGGGCATGCAACTGGCCTTCTGCCAGCGCAATGTGCAGGCGGCACGTGCCGACCTGGTGCGTGTCTGTGCCGAAATCCGCGAAGAGCTGGAGCCGGTCGAGCTGACCAACTCGGTGGCGGCGGCACTGGTGGCGTCGGTCGCCGAAGCAGCGCCGCACCCGGCACGGCGCATCGCAGGTGCGATTTATGTCAGCTGTTCCGGCCGCGGCGGACCACATTTCGGTGGCCCCAGCGCGGAACTGCAGTTGGTGCGGCGTGCCTTGGGGGATGTGCCCCTGGTGGGATTTTTTGCCGGCGGTGAAATCGCCCGCCACCACTTGTACGGATACACCGGCGTGTTGACGGTGTTCGCCGAGGCTGACCAGCACTGACGCAGGACCAATGACCGAAAAAGTCGTGGTGCGCGACCTGGCCAAGGTGTTTGGCGCGAATCCGGCACTGGCCATGCAGTTGCTGGCGCAAGGCCGCAGCAAGGACCAGATATTTGCCGACACCGGCATGGTGGTGGGTGTACAGGGCGCCAATTTTTCGGTGCACACCGGCGAGATTTTTGTCCTGATGGGGTTGTCCGGCTCCGGCAAGTCAACCCTGATCCGACTGCTCAACCGGTTGGTCGAACCGACCTATGGGCAGATTCTGGTGGGCGGACAGGACGTGGCCGCCCTGTCCAGGGCCGCCCTGGTGGCGCTGCGCCGCAAGGACATGGCGATGGTGTTTCAGTCCTTTGCTCTGCTGCCGCACCGCTCGGTGCTCGACAACACCGCGTTTGGCCTCGAGGTGGCCGGTGTCGATCGGCGACAGCGGGAAAAACGCGCCCGGGAAGTGCTGGAGCAGGTGGGTTTGACCGCCTTTGCCGCCAAACGGCCGGCCGAGTTGTCGGGCGGCATGCAGCAGCGTGTCGGCCTGGCCCGGGCGCTGGCGGTGGACCCGTCCCTGATGCTGATGGACGAGGCTTTCTCTGCCCTCGACCCGCTCAAACGCACCGAGATGCAAACCCTGTTGCTGCAGTTGCAGAAGGAGCAGCAACGCACGATCGTGTTTGTCTCGCATGACCTGGACGAAGCGTTTCGCATCGGCGACCGTATCGCCATCATGGAGGGCGGTCGGATCGTGCAGGTTGGCACGCCCGATGAAATCCTGCGCAATCCGGGCGACGCCTATGTGCGGGCCTTTTTCCAGGGCGTGGATGTCACCAGGTACTTCAAGGCGCGGGACGTGGCCGATGCCAAAGCCGTGTTGTTGCTGGTGGCGGCCGATGACGGCATCGACCCACTTGCTGTGGCGCGTGCGCAACTCGATGCCGCTGGCTCCGATCTGGCCTATCTGGTGGATGCCGGGCGGCACCTGCTGGGTGCCGTCAACCTGCGTTCGCTTGATGCTGCCATGGCACGCGGCTCTGTGTCGCTGCGTGATGCCGTGTTGCCCGACACTGCCGTCGCATCGCAGCAGACCGGTTTGCCGCAGCTGGTGGCCCAGGTGGTGCGTTCGCCGGTGGCGGTTGCGGTGGTGGATGATGCAGGTGTCTACCTGGGTGCGGTGACGGCCCGCCAGTTATTGCAAACCTTGGCGCCACAGGAGGCCGTGGATGCGTGAATTCCTGCCGCTGGGGGACTGGGTCGATAGTGCGGTCAAGCGCCTGATCGAGGCGGATCCGGGGGCCATGCAGCAGCTCGGCGCCATGGTTGAAGGCCTGACCGAGGTGATGGAGGCGGTGCTGCTGGCGGCGCCGGTGTGGCTGATTGCGGCGGTTTTTGTGCTCACCGGGCTGATGCGCGTCGGCTGGAGGTTCGCCCTGTTCTGCGTCGTCTGCTGGGTGGTGATCTTTGGCACTGGTTTCTGGCCCCAGACCATGGTCACTCTGGCGCTGGTGCTGGCGGCGACATTTCTCAGCCTGGCAATCGGCCAGCCGCTCGGCCTGTGGGTGGCGCGCAGTGACCGGGCAGCGGCCGTGGTGCGTCCGACGCTGGACTTCATGCAGACCATGCCGGCTTTTGTCTACCTGATTCCGGCGGCGATGCTGTTTGGCCTGGGTCGTGTGCCCGGTGTGCTGGCCACCGTGATTTTCGCCATGCCACCGGTGGTGCGCCTGACCAGCCTGGGCTTGCGCCAGG
>JANLVB010000094.1:0-7105 GCA_031363785.1 Betaproteobacteria bacterium | reverse complement strand
CGTGCCCGAGCTGGCCCGCGGCAAGACCGGCCGCGTGGTTGGCCACCTGATGGGCCTGATCACACTCATGAAAGGCCAGCCGCTGGCCTACAACAAGGACAACCAGGAGGACAAGGAGCCGCTGTTCGACACTGTGGACACCCTCAAGGACACGTTGCGCATATTTGCCGACATGGTGAGTGGTATCACGGTCAAGGCCGACGCCATGGAACGCGCGGCCCTCAAGGGTTACGCTACGGCGACCGACCTGGCCGACTACCTGACGAAGAAAGGCCTGCCGTTTCGCGACGCACATGAAACCGTGGCCCATGCCGTCAAGGCGGCCATCGCGCAGGGGGTGGACCTGGCCGAGCTGCCACTGGAGGCGCTGCAGAAGTTCAATCCGGCCATCGGCCCCGACGTGTACGGTGTGCTGAGCCTGCGCGGCTCGTTGAACGCGCGCAACATTCTGGGTGGCACGGCGCCAGCCCAGGTGCAGGCCCAGATCCAGCGCCATCTGAAAAGGTTGTCGGCATGACATACAACCGCTTTTTCCTCGCCGGCCTGTTTGCCTTGTGCCTCGGCCTCGCTGCCTGCTCCAAGCAGGAACCCGCGCCAAGTGCCGCGCCCAAGCGCAGCCCGTCGGTCGAGATCGTCTCCGCCGAGGCCAAGGGTTTCACCGCCGGCGCCATGATGAATTCGAACCCGGTTTATGTGTTCTTCGATGCCCAGTGTGGGCACTGTGCCCGTCTCTGGACGGCGTCGGTGCCGCTGCACAAGAAGGCCAAGTTCGTCTGGATCCCGGTCGGCCTGCTGAATGCCACCAGCTCCAGCCAGGGCGCAGCGCTGCTGTCTGCGGCGGACCCGACGCAAAGCATGACGGAGCACGAAAGGTCGATGACCGCCGGCCAGGGCGGCATCTCGGCATCGGCCAATGTGGCGCCGGCCATCGAGGAAGCCCTCAAGAGCAACACCCGGCTGTTCAACAACCTGGGCATAGAGTCCGTCCCGTTCACGATCACGCGCAACCTGCGCACCGGCTCAACTGTTACCCGCGCCGGCTCGATGGACACTGCGGCCCTGGCCGAATTGATCGGGGTCGACGGGCCCTGAACCCGGGCTGATGGCCCTCGCCAGTGCTTGCGGCCGGCGCGCCTTAAGACCCGGCTAAGACACCCGGCGCACAATTTGCCTTTGTTCCGGGAAACCCAGACTGTGCGGTTGTTGCTAGTCGAAGATGACACCATGATCGGCGAGACGGTGCTCGACCTGTTGCGGGCCGAGCATTTCGCCGTCGACTGGGTGCGCGACGGAGAGATGGCCGACACTGCGCTGCGCAGCCAGCGCTACGACATGGTGCTGCTCGATCTCGGCCTGCCACGGCGCGACGGCATCGAGGTTCTCAAGGCGTTGCGTGCACGCAAGGACAACACGCCGGTCATGGTCGTCACCGCACGTGACGCGGTGCAGGAACGCGTGGCCGGGCTGGATGCCGGAGCCGACGACTACCTGCTCAAACCCTACGACCTCGACGAACTTCTGGCACGCATCAGGGCGCTGGTTCGACGCAGCAACGGCCGCGCCGACCCGGTGCTGGAGATTCACGGGCTGCGCATGAACCCGGTGACGCGTGAGGTCACCCGCGAAATCGAAGGTACGACCGAGTCCCAACCTATCAGCCTATCATCCCGCGAATGGGCGGTGCTGGAAGTGCTGATGGCGCGCCCCGGCGTGGTGTTTTCGCGCGCGCAGATCGAGGAAAAACTCTACAGCTGGAAGGACGATGTGAGCAGCAATACGGTCGAGGTCTACATCCACGGCCTGCGGAAGAAACTGGGCAGCGGCGTGATCCAGACAGTGCGCGGCCTGGGTTATGTGATGCAGCGCGACTGACCTGCTCCAATGCAGACCACAACCTCCCACTCCCTGCGCCGGCGCCTGATGCTGTCGGTGATGACAGCGATCCTGCTGGCTGCGCTGTTTCAAGCCGGGTCGGCCTACCGCGGCGCCCTGCGCCAGGCCGATGCGATGTTCGACTACCACTTGCAGCAGATGGCCTTTGCCCTGCGCGGTGGCCCGGCCCTGGCTGCTCCACTGCTCGAGGTCGACGGCCGCGACGGGGTCGACACCATGATCCAGATCTGGGGCGCCGACGGCGTGCAGTTGTTCCAGTCGCGTCATATCGCCCTGCCGGCACGCGCTGTGCTCGGGTTCTCCGACCTGACCCATGACGGAGTCCGCTACCGGGTCTATTCGATGCAGACCGACCAGCAGACGATCCAGATTGCCCAGGACATGGACGAGCGCGAGGCGCACGCCCGTGCGCTCGCAGCGCGCGCCATGGCGCCGATGGCCGTGATCGCGCCCCTGCTCATGCTGGTGTTGTGGTGGGTCATCCGGCGTTCGCTGGACCCGCTCGAGCGCACACGCCAGCAGGTGGCAGCGCGGGCCGAAAGCGACCTGTCGCCGCTGCCCGAGAACGGCCTGCCCGACGAAGTGCGCCCGCTGGTGCAGGAGATCAACCTGCTGTTTGGGCGCCTGCACTCCGCGTTCGACACACAGAAGTCCTTCGTCGCCAATGCCGCCCATGAGTTGCGCTCACCGCTGACGGCCCTGAAGCTGCAGGCGCAGGCGCTCGAGCGCAGCCACCACGACACCCTGCGCCAGCAGGCGGCCGAACGGCTGCATCAGGGCATCGACCGCGCGATCCGGCTGATGAACCAGCTCCTGCTGCTGGCGCGCCAGGAGGCGGATTCAGGGGATGGCAGGGCCACCCAGACGCTGGACCTGCATCTGCTGGTGCAACAGGTGGTAGGCGACGTCCTGCCCCAGGCTGGCGCGCGCTCCATCGACCTCGGCATCCACGCGAGCGGGCCGGTCTGGCTCGACGGCGAGCCCGATGCGCTGCGCATCCTGCTGCGTAACCTGCTGGAGAACGCGATCAAGTACAGCCCACCAGGTAGTCGTGTCGACATCGGCCTCGCCCGGACTGAAGGCCGAGAGCGACTGACAGTGGAGGACTCCGGGCCGGGTATTCCCGCGGAGGATCGCACGCATGTGTTCGAACGCTTCTACCGTGGCTCACACGCCCAGGGCAACGGCAGCGGCCTGGGGCTGGCGATCGTGCAGGCGATCGCCGTACGGCATCATGCCACGGTGACCCTGGGCCGATCGCCGGCGCTGGGCGGCCTGCGGGTACAGGTGGACTTTGGCAGTAGCACCGCGGGTGCCGTCGGACAGAGCGATGGCCGATAGCGTGTTCCTGCAGCTGCAGTTCTGGATGCTGGTGTTGTGCTCCGTCGTGGCGCCGGTCGGAATCTACATCCTGCTCATGCGCCTAAACCGCCTGTCGCGGACGACCGTGCTGTGTTTCGGGCTGTTTCTGGTGCTGCTGTCTGGCATCGACCTCGTCCTGCTGCAACGGATTGCCGCCCTGGCCAAAATCAACAGTTCGTTGATCGACGACCATCTCTTCGGCCCGGAACTCTCGATGGCCCTGTACCTGCTGCCCCTGATGTCGGCCGGCATCGGGATGAACATGGTGTCGCAGGTCCTGCTGGAGCACCTGCGGGTCGCCGAGAAGAACTATGACGATCGGGATCGCCCGTCGGGCATGCAGGCGGACAAGGACCGGCCGGGCCCGGGCGGCAAGCGGTCATGACGCTCTCGTCCCTGATCGCCGACTACGGCTATGTCGCCGTGTTCATCGGCACGTTCCTGGAGGGCGAGACGGTCCTGCTGCTGGCGGGCTTTGCCGCGCACCGCGGTCTTCTTCGGCTGCCGGATGTGATGGTGATCGCCTTTGTTGCCAGTACCCTGGGTGACCAGGTTTTCTACTGGATCGGCAGGCGCTATGGCGCGACATTGTTCGCGCGCTTTCCGGCACTCGGGCGGCAGGTGCCCCGCATCAAGGACCTGCTCGACCGCTACCACGCGCCGCTGATCCTCAGCATGCGCTTTCTGTATGGACTGCGTATGGCCGGGCCGATTGCGATGGGCGCACTGCATGTGCCGGCGCTGCGCTTTGCCGTGCTCAACATGGCCGGGGCGGCTATCTGGGCCGTTTTGGTGGCCTGGCTCGGCTACCAGTTTGGCAACCTGCTGGAGTTGTTCTTCCAGGATCTGAAACGCGTGGAGGAACTCGCGCTGGGGGCCATCGTGTTTGGCGGCATCGCCTGGTGGTTGGCGCGGCGCATCCGCTCGCGTTCCGGCAAGTCGTAGCCGTCAGGTTTAAGACTGGCCTAAGACCAGGCCCGCATAGTTGGGACATGTCCACTACCCCACTACACGGAGCCATCATGCAAACACTGTCCCTCAAAAGTACCCGGTTGGTCATGGCCTTGCTCGCGGCAGGCGCTATCGGCGGTGCCTGCGTCAGCGCCCTGCAAAACATCCGCCCGGCTCATGCCCTGCCCCAACCCGCGGCAACAGCGGCAACGGGCCTCGTGGCAACCACGATGGCATTGCCCGACTTCGCCCAGATCACGGAACAGTACGGCCCGGCCGTGGTCAACGTGAGCGTGACCGGCAAGAGCAAGTCGCCGGGCGAAGGCCCGGCGGCCGGCCGCGGGCAACGAGACGACCCGTTCGGCAGCGACCCTTTCTTCGAATTCTTCCGTCGCTTCCAGCAAGGCCAGGGCCAGGGCGCGCCGCGGGAAACGCCCACCCGCGGCCAGGGCTCGGGTTTCATCATCAGCGCGGACGGCATCATCCTGACCAACGCGCATGTGGTGCGTGACGCCACCGAAGTGAGCGTGAAGCTCACCGACCGGCGCGAATTCATCGCCAAGGTGCTCGGTGCCGACGCCAAGACCGACGTGGCGGTGCTCAAGATCGACGCCCGGGCCCTGCCGGTCGTGGCGCTCGGCCGGACCACCGACCTCAAGGTGGGCGAATGGGTGCTGGCGATCGGCTCGCCGTTCGGCTTCGAGAACACCGTCACCGCCGGAGTCGTGAGCGCCAAGGGACGTTCGCTGCCGGATGACAATGCGGTGCCCTTCATCCAGACCGATGTGGCGGTCAACCCGGGCAACTCGGGCGGGCCCTTGTTCAACGCGCGCGGCCAGGTGATCGGCATCAACTCGCAGATCTACAGCCGCACTGGCGGTTACCAGGGGTTGTCGTTCGCGATCCCGATCGACCTGGCGCTGGGCATCAAGGACAAGCTGGTCGCGCATGGCAAAGTCGAACATGCGCGCCTGGGCGTCGCCGTGCAGGAGGTCAACCAGGCACTGGCCGACTCGTTCAAGCTCGACAAGCCGCAGGGCGCCCTGGTCACTGCGGTCGAGAAAGGCGGCCCCGCCGAGAGGGCTGGCCTGCTGCCGGGTGACGTGATCCGCCGCGCCGACGGACGGTCTGTCGTGTCGTCGGGCGACCTGCCTGCCGCCATCGCCCTGGCGGCGCCAGGCGACAAGCTGGAGCTCGATGTGTGGCGCAATGGCGGTGCCTTGCAGATCCAGGCCCGCCTGGCCAGCGCCAGCGACAAGCCGGTGCAGGTGACCAGCGCGCAGGACAACGCGCCACGCGGCCGGCTCGGCCTGTCGCTGCGCGCATTGCGACCCGAAGAGTTGCGCGAGGCCGGTGTCGAAAACGGTATGTTGATTGAAAACGCGAGCGGCCCGGCGGCCCTCGCCGGGGTCGAGCCCGGCGACGTGCTGATCGCCATCAACGGCACCGCTGCGCGCAACTTCGAACAGGTCAGCGCGGTGGTGGCCAAGGCCGGAAAATCAGTCGCCTTGCTGATCCAGCGCGGGGAGGAAAAGATCTTCGTGCCGGTGCGCCTGGGCTGAAAGCAGCCGCACTCGACGCCACGGCGGAAATTTTTTCATTCGATGCGGCCCTGGTTTCAAACTGGGTGTCGCAGGCTGCGGCTACCATCAGCTCTCCATCAAGGAGACCTCTGTGGCCGTCATCACCAATATCGAAGACCTGCGCGTGCTGGCGCAAAAGCGCGTGCCGCGCATGTTCTACGACTATGCCGATTCCGGCTCGTGGACCGAGGGCACCTACCGCGCCAATTCGGCGGACTTCCAGAAGATCCAGCTACGCCAGCGGGTCGCCGTCAACATGGAAAACCGCAGCACCACCACCACCCTGGTCGGTTGCCCGGCCAAGATGCCGGTATCCATTGCGCCGGTTGGTCTGACTGGCATGCAGCACGCCGACGGCGAGATCCACGCCGCGCGGGCTGCAGAAAAGTTTGGCATTCCCTTCACGCTGTCTACCATGAGCATCTGCTCGATCGAGGACATCGCCGAGCACACCAGCGCGCCGTTCTGGTTTCAGCTCTACATGATGCGGGACCGCGATGCCATGGCCCGCATGATTGAACGCACCCGCGCCGCGAAATGCAGCGCACTGGTGCTGACACTCGACCTGCAGGTAATCGGCCAGCGCCACAAGGACCTGAAAAATGGGCTCACCGCACCACCACGGCCGACCTTGGCCAACATCATCAACCTGGCCACCAAGCCGCGCTGGTGCATTGGCATGCTGGGCACGCGACGGCACACCTTTCGCAACCTGGTCGGGCATGTCAAAGGGGTGAGCGACATGAGTTCACTGGCAGCGTGGACGAATGAGCAATTCGACCCCCGGCTGTCGTGGGCCGATGTCGCCTGGGTCAAAGAGCGTTGGGGCGGCAAGCTGATCCTCAAAGGCATCATGGACGCCGAAGACGCACAACTCGCGGTGGCAGCTGGCGCCGACGCCATTGTGGTCAGCAACCACGGTGGCCGCCAGCTCGACGGCGCGCCATCCAGCATCGCGGCCTTGCCGGCGATCGTGGCAGCGGTTGGCAGCCAGACCGAAGTCTGGATGGACGGCGGCATCCGCTCCGGGCAGGACGTACTCAAAGCCTGGGCGCTGGGCGCGCGCGGCACCATGATAGGCCGCGCCATGGTCTACGGCCTCGGGGCCATGGGCGAAGCCGGCGTCACCAAGGCGCTGCAGATCATCCACAAGGAACTCGACGTGACGATGGCGTTCTGTGGCCACACCAATATCGCCAACGTGGACCACGGTATCCTGCTGTCTGGCACCTATTGACCCAACGCCGGGCTCGTCAACCGGGGCACCCCATTCATGCAACTGCCCGCCATGGCCAGCTGGGCCTGGATACCGATCG
>JANLVB010000057.1:0-10033 GCA_031363785.1 Betaproteobacteria bacterium | reverse complement strand
GGCCATCGCCCTCCTTGGGCGGCTCCTGCAACCCGCCCGATTCCTTCGGCGGCTCCTGCAGGCCTGAAGTCTCCGCCGGCTTGGCTTCGTCGATGCTGATCGCTCCCCCGGCCTGCACCAGCCCCGAGGTGTCGACAACCGCTTTTGGCGCCGTCGCACCGAGGTACATCACCACCAGCAGCGCGGCGATGGACAGCGCCGGCAACGCAGACACGAAGAGCTGGGGCAGCACTTCGCGCTTGGGAAATTCCGGCACACGCAGGCCGCGCAACAAGCCTGCCAGGGCGTTGTCGCTGCGCGCGCTCAGCGTCTGCGACAGCGGCGGCAGCGGCACTATGCGGTCTGCCGCCGACAGCGGTGGCGCCAGGTGCGGCTTCCACTTCGCGACGATGATGACATAAGCGACATACAGACTGGCCAGCATGATCCCCGGGAAGAAGGCGCCCGCGTAGAGCTTGACCACCGACACGCCGGCCGTCGCGCCGTAAACGATGAGCATCACCGATGGCGGGATCAGGATGCCCAGGCAGCCGCCGGCGGTGATGGCACCCGCAGCGAGCTTGATGTTGTAACCGGCGCGCAACATCGCCGGCAGGGCCAGCAGCCCCATCAGCGTGACCACCGCGCCAACGATGCCGGTGGCGGTGGCGAAGATCGCGCAGGTGACGATGGTGGCCACGGCCAGCGCCCCAGGCACCCGCGCCAGCGCAAGGTGCAGGCTCTTGAACAGCTTCTCGATCAGGTTGGCGCGCTCGACCAGGTAACCCATGAAGACGAACAGCGGAATGGCGATCAACACGTCGTTGGACATCACCGAGTAGGCGCGCTGCACCATCAGGTCAAGGATCTGCTGCACGGCCAAGTCCGGGTTGACGCTTCGGTAGGCGACCCAGCCGAAGAACATACCCATGCCCATCAGCGTGAAGGCGGTCGGAAAGCCGAGCATGATGGCCACCACGATAAGGCCCAGCATCAACAGGCCCAGAGCCCCCAAATCGTCGCGGCTCAGGTGCCCGTCGGCAAAACCAGCCCAGGGCGTGAAGATCACCACCGTCGTGAGGATGATCGCCATCAGTACGAAACCGAACCAGAGTTCCTTCTTGATCTTCATTTGGTGCTCCCCGCAGGTGCCACGAACTGCTCGAGCTGGGCGATGTCAGAGTCCTTGACGTGCACCATTTCCTTGAGCTTGTCGACGTCGACCTCCTCCACGTCGTGCTCGCGTGAAGGCCACGCGCCCTGTCGGATGCAGATCACGCAGCGGATGATCTCGACGATGCCCTGCACGAAAAGGAAAGCACCGGCCAGCGGCAGCATGGTCTTGAACGGATAGATCGGTGGCCCCTCCGCCGTGATGTTCGAATGCTCGTTGATGGCCCAGGACTCGGCCGCGTAGAAGTAGCCGGCGTAGGTGAGCGCAAACACCCCCGGGATGAAGAACAGGATGAACAGGATCAGGTCGATCGTCGCCTGTGTGCGCGGCTCGAAGAACCCGTACAACACATCGCCGCGCACATGGCCAGCCTTGGCCAGCGTGTAGGCGCCGGCCATCATGAACAGCGTGCCGTACAGCATGATCATGACGTCGAACGCCCAGGCATGAGGGGCGTCCAGCGCATAACGCGAAAACACCTCCCAGGTGATCAGCAGCGTCAGCGCAACGATCAGCCAGGAGAATGCCTGGCCGACGAAGGTGCTGATCTTGTCGATTGTCAGTAGAAGTTTCTGCATAACACAGCCCGCACAAAATGAAACGGCCATCCGAGCATAAGCCGGATGGCCGATGGACGCCAACGGAAGGCTTTGAGCCTTGCCAGCCTAGGCCTTCTTCGCGCCAAAGAAATGGTTCACCGACATGCGACGGCTGATGTTGTAATCCTGGTCCCATTTCACGACGCGCTCGGCGAACACCCTCTGCGATGCGGCGATTTCCTTGAACAGTGGGTTCTCGGCTGATTTCTTTTCGACGATGGCGCTCCACACCTTGAGCTGCGCCTGCAACACCGAATCAGGCGTCTTGTAGAACTTGACCTTGTCCTTGGTCTGCAACTCGATGTAGTCCTTGGAATAGCGGTCGATCCCCTTCCAGGCCATGTCGGACGACGCGGCCTCGACCCCATTGCTTATGATCGCCCGCAGATTGGCCGGCAGTGCGTCGTACTTGGTCTTGTTGAAGCTGATCTCGAAGGTCTCGGCGCTCTGATGGTAACTCTGCAGCATGCAGACCTTGGACACATCGGGGAAGCCCAGGATGCGATCGGAGGTGGCGTTGTTGAACTCGGCGCCGTCGAGCAGGCCGCGGTCCATGGCCGGCACGATTTCGCTGGCAGGCAGCGCATTGACCGCCGCGCCCATCCCTGTGAACAGGTCGATGGCCAGGCCGTTGGTGCGAAACTTCAGGCCCTTGAAATCCTCGGGCTTGGTTATCGGCTTCTTGAACCAACCCAGCGGCTGCGTCGACATCGGGCCGCAGAGGAAGGACACGACGTTGCCGCCGATTGACGCATAGAGCTTGTTCAACAGTTCCTGGCCGCCGCCGTACTTGTGCCAGGCCATCAGCATGTGGGCGTCCATGCCAAACATTGGGCCCGAGTTCCAAAGCGCCAGCGCGTTCTGCTTGCCGTAGTGGTAACCCAGGATCCCGTGCCCGCCGTCGAGCGTGCCTTTGGAGATCGCCTCGAACAGGCCGAAGGCCGGAACGACCGAACCGGCTGGCAGCACCTCGATCTTGAGCTCGCCGCCGGCCATGTCGTTGATCTTCTTGGCGAAGTCGGTTGCCATCTCGTGAAAGATGTCCTTGGCCGGCCAGGTGCTCTGGAAGCGCCACGAAATCGGCCCGGTCTGCGCTTTGGCGAGCATCGGCGCCGACATCGCGCCGGCAGCAACGGCAACACTCTTGAGAAGGCCGCGTCGGCCGGTGGTTTTGCTTGGGGTCATGTCAAGTCTCCTGAAGTGGAAAGAAGTAGCCACTGATTCTCACACAATGCGGTGTTATTGCAGCGAGGGTTTTCACTTGCAGCGCGATAAAAACGGCTACCGCACCACCGGCCACGCCACTGCGCGGTCTGAGCTCAATCAAACGCCCAAGCCGACACCACCGTCGGCCCCACCATGCCGCTCCACAATTTTCTGCCTGGCATGTCGCTGCCTGCGCCTGCGGCCACCATCAGTGGCAGCAGATGCTCTTCGCGTGGGTGCGACAGGCGGCCCGAGGGTGCATTTGCCCACTGGGCCAGTTGGACGCGCCGGTGCGTGGCATCACCGCCCAGAGCGCCGTCCAGCCAGTGATCGAACTGCGCCGCCGCTTGCCCGTTACCCATCTGGCGCAGATTGTGGTAACTCATGCCGCTGCCCATGATCAGCACGCCCTGGTCGCGCAACGGGCGCAACGCGGCGCCGATGGCGCTGTGTTCGTTCGGGTCCAGGCCGACCTTCAGCGACATGGCGACAACCGGAATGTCGGCTTGCGGAACCATCACTTTGAGCGGAATGAACACGCCATGATCCCAGCCGTATTCGGGGTCGACGACGGCCTCGATGCCGGCCTGTTGCAGCAGGCCCGCCGCCTGGGCCGCAAGTGCAGGCGCGCCAGGGGCTGGATAGGCAATGTCGTAGGTCTCCTTGGGGAAACCGTAGTAGTCGTAGATCAAGGACGGGTGCAGGCCACCGGTAAGCGTCGCCACCGGGGCTTCCCAATGTGCCGTCACAACCAGGATCGCAGTCGGTCTGACGGGAAGCAGAGAGTGAAAGCCAGCGAGAAAGTCACCCATGGGGCGGAACATGTCGCCCATGCCGCCTTCCATGAAAAAAGCCGGTCCGCCACCGTGGGGCAGGTAGACCGAGGGCATCGTAGTGTCAGCAGACATGAGTGTCCGATCCTTGAAGGGTTCAACCAGCCGCTATTTTCCCCCGTCGATGGCGATTGTCTGGCCACTGATCCAGCCCGCGTGTTCAGACGCAAAAAACAACACGCCGCTAGCGATGTCCTGCGGCGTGCCCAGGCGCTTGAGCGCGATGCCTTTGAGCAAAGCCTGCTGGCCGGCGTCTCCCATGGCTTCCCACTGGCGCTCGGTGTTGGCGTTGGAGCGCACGAAACCGGGCGCGATGCAGTTCACCGTGATACCCCATTCGCCGAGTTCATGGCCGAGCTGGCGCGTCAGGCTCACCAGCGCCGCCTTGGATGCGGCATAGGCCTGGATACCGGTCAGGCTGATGGTCAGCCCGGCGCCGCTGGCGATGTTGACGATACGTCCGGCGCGCGCTGCCTTCATGCCGGGTGCAACCGCCTGGCACAGGTAGAACGCGCCGCTCACATTGACCGCAAAGATGGCATTCCACTGCTCTGGGGTCACGGTCTCCAGCGGGCGGCCGATTTGTCCCAGCACGCCGCCAGCGTTGTTGACCAGGATGTCCACCTGTGGGCGGGACTGGCAGACCTCCTGCACCAGCGCCTGGACAGCCTCGGGCTGGGTGATATCCACGACCCGGCTGTGACACTGACCACCACCGTCACGGCACAGGTGTTCCGTGTGGGTCAATTCGTCGGCCACGATATCGACTGCCCAGACTGTCGCGCCGTTGCCTGCCAGCGCCTGACAGATCGCGCGGCCAAAACCATGCGCTGCCCCGGTCACGATCGCGGTCTTGCCGGAGAAGTCGAGCTTCATGCTGGTGTCAGCCGACACGGGATTGGGCTTCACGGCAGACGCTGATCAACTGGTCGAAGGTATCAAAGGCCATCGGCCGGCGGCCGTCCTCGATATCGTGAATCAGACTGACCAGGCAGCGGATACCCGGCGTCGGGATGCCGGCCTCGCGCCCGAGCTCGGCAATCACGCCGATCTGCGGATCAACTTCTGTCTTGCGTTTGCGCACCGCCAGGTCGCGGTAGATGCCGGTGTGGGTCTTGGCCGTGTGGCGGTTGAACTCGGCTAGCGCCGCCACCGAGGCCCGCGCGCCGTCATCCGCCGCACCGGGGGCAAAACACGCCGGGTCGAAGCCATTGAAGCCCACCGGAGAGACGCCGCGCGCCGCGGCCACCGCCATCACCTCGCGCGCCAGCTGGTCGAACACCGCAAAACGGCGCGGGTCTTCGAAGTTCTGCGTCATCGAGTCGGTGGTCAGCGCTGTGGCGAACAACATGGAGCCGTAGGCGAGTTTGCCCCACAAATATCCCCAGATGTTGTCGGTCAGCACGGCACCGGGCTCGAACAGCGCCAGGTCGCGGTGCATCTGCCGGGTGCGGTTGCGGATGCTGCCGTCGATCTCGCCCACCACCACCGCGCCGCGGTTGCCGAACAGGATCTCGCCCGGGCCCAGCCAGTCGGCGCCGAAATTCACAAAACAACCCATGGTGCGCGCCTCGCCAGCGGCGCGGGCAATGGCCAATTCGTTCAGGCCGTTCTGCGCTGACAGCACAAAACCGCCTGGCGCCAGGTGCGGCAGCAGCATCGCCATGGCGGCCTCGGTTGCTTGCGCCTTGACGGCCAGTACGATGGTCTGGAACTGGCCCTGCAATTCCTGTGGCAACACGGTGGGCACAATCTGGCGGAAGGCTTCTACCGGCCCGGTGATGTGCAGACCGGTCGTACTGCAAGCCAACACATGCTCAGGCACGATATCGACCATCAACACCGGCAGACCGGCACGTGCCCAATAAGCTCCCAGCACTCCGCCAATCGCCCCAGCGCCCCAGATCAGGATGGGTTCACGCACAGCAGCAGTCATCAGGTAACCTTCATGCTGCGCATTGCGGAATTCGCCCTTGGGAACGGCCCGGCGGCGCTCATGCAGGGCCCATGGCGTGATGTTCGCTGTGGGTGGCCACGGTCATCTCGCCGTCCGTGGTGACCCAACCCCGGTACATGCCCAGCGTGTTGTAGGGTGCAAACGGGTTGCCGGTTGCGCCCAGCGTCACCAGGCCGGCGCCGATGCCATGGCTGGCAAGGGTTTCGAAGACCAGCGTGTTGGCGGCGTCTTGCAGCGTCTGACCGCCGTAATGGATACGCGCGGCCAGGTCGTGGGCGGCGACCCGGCGGATGAAAATCTCGCCTTGCCCGGTGCAGGACACCGCACACACGCCGTCACGCGCATAGGTGCCGGCACCGATGATCGGGCTGTCGCCGACCCGTCCGGATGGCTTGTTGTTGAAACCACCGGTGGAGGTGGCGGCCGCAAGGTGGCCCTGTGCGTCGCGCGCCACGGCGCCGACGGTGCCGTGTTTCTCGGCCTCGGTGGCCGGCACGATCATCCCGGTCTGGGCGCGTTGTTGCAGCAAGTGCAGCGCGTCGACGCGGCGCTGCGTCGTGAAGTACGAAGGCTCAACCATGGCCAGGCCAGAGCGTGCCGCAAACGCATCCGCCGCGTCGCCTGCCAGCAGCACGGCACTGCCGCCATCGAGCACGGCGCGTGCCGCCGCCACCGGATTGCGCACCCGGCGCACCATACATACCGCGCCTGCAGCCAGTGTGGCGCCGTCCATGATGGAGGCGTCCAGCTCGTGTTCGGCGCGCTCGGTCAATGCAGCGCCGTGTCCGGCATTGAAGTGCGGGCTGTCCTCCATCACCATCACGGTGGCCTGTACCGCGTCGAGCGCCGAGCCGCCGGCGCGCAAGATACTCCAGCCAGCGCGCAGGGCCTGCACCAGGTGCTCGCGGCTCTCGGCCCAGTCCGCCTCGCTCTGCAGGCCACGCTCCAGCGTGCCGCAGCCTCCGTGCAGCCCCAGTGCAATACCTGACAGCACCGCTTACTTTGGCTTGATGTTCATGGCCAGCGTGTCTTCATCGACGCGAGCCTTGATCGTCACCTTGTCTTTTTGCATCGCCCATGCCGAACCGACCGCCACGATAGGCAGCCGCTGGCGGTCTTTTTCCACCAGGGCATTGGCGTCTTCCAGGAATTTGCGGCGCTTGCCCAGGTCCATCTCGACGGCGGCGTCCTGCAGCAGCTTGTCCATCACCGGGTTGTTGTAGCCGAGCACGTTGAACGCGCCCATCTTTTTGTCCTTGTCGTTGGAGTGTGCCAGCGACGACAGCGTGTAGTGCGCCTCGCCGGTCAGCGTGCCCCAACCGGACATGGACGCCGAGTAGTCACCACGGGTGCGGGCCGGGAAGAACACCGCGGCCGGTTGCGCATTGGCCTGGGCGTCGATGCCGATTGCGGCCCACATCTGCGCGATCGAGGTGCCGACCTGGCGGTCGCCCGGCAGGCGATCCTGCGTGAACGAGAACTGCATCTTGAAACCGTTGGGATAACCGGCGTCGGCCAGCAGCTTGCGCGCTGCGGCAGGGTCGTACTTGCGCTCAGACAGCGCCTTGTTGTAGCCGAAGATCGACGGTGTCACCATCTGGTTGACCGGTTTGCCCATGCCTTCCATCGCCACCTCGGCCAACGCCTTGCGGTCGATCGCCAGGTCCAGGGCTTCACGCACGCGCAGGTCCTGGAACGGATTTTTGGCCAACGCGGAGCCATCCTTGGCGCTCACGTTGTTGGCCTTGTCGCGCATGTCGAGCTCGAGGTTGAACACATACACGGTGTCGATCACTTCGACGGCAAGTTTCGGATCACGCTTGAGCGCGGCGACGTCGGTGGCGGGCACCCGCTGGATCAGGTCGAGCTGGCCGGCCTTGAGCTGCGCCACGCGGGCGGCATCGTTCGAGATTTCCTTGCGCACATGGCGCGCCCAGGGCTCCTTGGGGCCCCAGAAGGTATCGTTGCGCGCCAGCACCAGGTCGCCCTTGGGCTGCCACGACACATATTTGTAGGGGCCGGTACCGATGGCTGCCTTGCCAGAGTTGAAGGCCTCGTTGGCGGACTCCTTGGTCAGCCCGGCCGCTGCCTTGGAGGACACGATGAACAAGCGGATGAAATCGTTGGGCAGGGTTGGTGCCGGGCCGTCGGTGATCACCTGGATCGTCAACGGGTCGATGATCCTCGTCTCCTTGACGCGGCGCACATAGATGGTGGTCGGGTTGGGGCCGGAGACGACCGGGATACGCTCGATGGAGAACTTCACGTCCTGAGCGGTGAAGTCGGAGCCATCATGGAACTTGACACCGCGGCGCAGCTTGAACTCCCAGGTGCTGTCGCCGACCACACGCCAGCTTTCCGCCAGGCGCGGCTCCAGCTCCAGGCCATCGCCCGACCAGACCAGCGTATCGAACACGTGTTTCAGGGCCTCGGCATGCGGGCCGGTGGCAGTGAAATGGGGGTCGATCGAATCCGGTCCACCCCGTACGCCGATGGTGAGGGTCTGGGCGAACGCCGACGTTACCAGGGCTGTAGTGCACAGCACACCCGCGAGGAAAGAGCGCATGTTGATTCTCCAAAAGCCGACTCAGCGCGAACCGCTGGCCTTGCAGCTCCGAATTTAATGCCGCTGCGCCCATGCAGTCAATACCTTTTGGAACTAATTTTTACTTTCACCATGCACCAGGAAAAACATTCAGTCTTTTTTGGAACTTGAGTTCATGCACCAAGTTGGATAAATCGAAAAATAAGTTCTCAATGGAACCTAAAGTTGTTAGCATCTGGATTCAATCTTTCGAGACAGTACGTTTTGGAACTAAATTCCGCCGATTCGAACACCCTTGCGGACCCGATGACCGCCGATACCGGCGCCGAGCTGTTGGGCCGCCATCGCCTGGATGCTTTCACCCATGCCAGGCTGTGGCGCAACCCCTGCGGCTTTTCGGCGCGTTTCAATTACCTGGGCTTGCGTTACAACACGCCGCTGTACGGTTGGGTGGAAGAGCGTTTTGGCTTGTCCCGTGCCGAGTTCGTTGTCATCTACAGCCTCGGGCTGCAGGAGGGGGTGACTGCGAGCGAGATCGCCGCCTCCACCGCGTTCCCGAAAAACACCCTGAGCCGCGCCGTCAACCGGATTGCCAAACTCGGATTGATAGCGCGCAGCGCGGGAGAAAGCGACCGTCGCCAGCAGAACTTGACGCTGACCCCGGCCGGGCGCGCCATTCTGGACGAGGCGGTGCCGCGTTTTGTCGCCCTGGAGGCCTAGATGCTGGCCGCACTGAGCCTGGTCGAGCAGGAAACACTGTCGGCCCTGATGGCCCGGGTGGTGCTGGCCATGTTCGACAGCCCGACACAGACAGCTGCCGGGCCGCAGCCTGCCACAACCAACTGAGGAGCCGCAGCATGCGTATCGCCGACATGAACTGGATGCAAGTGCAAGAGCACGTGAAACGCGACCAGCGTGCCGTGTTGCCCATCGGTTCTACCGAGCAGCACGGCCTGCTGAGCCTGTGTGTGGATGTGATCCTGTCCGAACGTGTTTCGGTCGAAGCCGCCGAGCCGCTGGGCGTGCCGGTATTTCCGGTAATCAACTACGGTTTTACACCGAGCTTCGTCGATTACCCGGGCACCGTCACGCTGCGCCTGTCCACGTTGTGTGCGCTGATGGTCGATGTACTCGACAGCATGGTGCGTTCGGGTTTCCGCCAGATCCTGATCGTGAACGGCCACGGCGGCAACTCGCCAGCGCATGGCGCCATCCTGGAGTGGCTGGACCGCAACCGGGGCGTGCAGGTGAAGTGGCACAACTGGTGGAATGCGCCCAAGACGATGGCCAAAGTCAACGCGATTGACCCGGTGGCGTCACACGCCTCCTGGATGGAAAACTTTCCGTGGACCCGCCTGCCCGGCGTCGCCATGCCCGCCGAGCCCAAACCGATGATCGACCTGGCGCGTTACCAGCGCATCGACCCGGGTGCCAAGAAGGCGCTGATCGGTGACGGCAATTTCGGCGGCCACTACCAACTGGGCGACGCCGACATGCAGGCGCTGTGGGAGGTGGCAGTGGCGGAGACACGTGGCCTGATCAGCTCTGACTGGCACTAGGCAGCCAGGACCATGCTCGCCTTCGTCCTCCAGCGCCTGATGCAGGCCGCGGTCGTGATGCTGGTCATCTCGGCCATGGTGTTCGTGGGCGTGTATGCGGTGGGCAATCCGATCGACGTGATGATCGCCCCGGATGTCACGCAGGAGATCCGCCAGGCGACGATCCGCGCCTACGGCTTCG
>JANLVB010000041.1:0-10886 GCA_031363785.1 Betaproteobacteria bacterium | reverse complement strand
ACAAGGTGGAGATCGACACCCGCACCGGCGAGTACCGGCGTCGGGTCTGAACGCCCCGACACGGTGGCCTGGTGGCACCGCACATTCCCATGCCATGAATCGGCAGGCCGACCGCGCCGCCAACCTCTGAGCATGTTGTTGTATTTTGAAGATCAGGCGACGGCGGCCACAGCACTTGCGCGCAGCTCCGGACTGCCCAGCGCCTGTATCGAACGGCACCAGTTCCCGGATGGTGAAGTGAAGTTGCGGCTTCCCGCGCGGTTGCCGGAAAAGGTCGTCATCTACCGCAGCCTGGACCGACCCAACGAAAAGCTGGTGGAACTCCTGTTGGCGGCGCAAACCGCCCGCACCTTGGGTGCGCGCCACCTGACTCTTGTCGCGCCCTACCTGGCATACATGCGCCAGGACATGGAGTTCAGCCCGGGTGAGGCGGTAAGCCAGGGCATCGTAGGGCGTTTCCTGGCCGGTTTGTTTGACGCGGCCATCACCGTGGATCCGCACCTGCACCGCATCAGCACACTGCAGCAGGCGATGCCCCTGCCACATGCCATGGTCCTTACCGGCGCGCATGCGCTGGCCGATCTGGTGGTTGAGCGCCGGGACCGCCCCGTGCTGGTGGGACCGGACGCGGAGTCAGCCCAATGGGTCGCCATGGCTGCGGCTCGCCATGGCCTGGACCATGTGGTGTGCAGCAAAGTGCGCCATGGTGACCGCGACGTGGCGGTCACGCTGGGCCAGGCTGCATTTGCCGGTCGGCCGGCCGTCATCATGGACGACGTCATCAGCACTGGACACACCGTGGCGGCCGCGGCGCGATTGCTGACGGCGGCGGGCGCCGCTTCGGTTGATGTAGCCGTGACGCATGCCTTGTTTGTTGACGATGCCTTGCAGACGATCCGGGACGCAGGTGTAAACGAGGTATGGAGTACCGATTGCGTCAGCCATTCCACAAACACGGTGCATATGGCCGCGCTGTTCGCGCGCACCTTGTCGGGCATCCACGCCGCCGCCGTACTGGAGTGACAGCTGGCTGCTGGCACGGCCTCAATTTGGCTCACAATTGACCCCATGGACAACACCCACAACCTCGCCGAGCGCCGACTGGCTGACGCCTGGGCCGAGTTGCAGAACCACTCTGACCGCGGCGTCGCCCTGGGTGCCGATGCTTATCGACTGGCATTCGCAGACCCGGAATTTCTGCTGCGACGCGAAACCCGTGGCATTCGCTTCCAGCTGGAACTGCTCAAGCCGGACCTGGCCCAGATCGAACAGGGTGTGGAAAACACCGTGGTGGTATTCGGCAGTGCGCGCTTCCCTGCGCCTGACCACATGCTGGAAGAGCCGACGCCCGGCCCGGCAAAAGATGCAACGGCCACCGCCGCCCGGGTACGGCGGGTCGAACGCAATACGCACTATTACGATCAGGCCCGGCAGTTTGCGCGCCTGGTGGCCCAGTACAGCGCGCATCGCCCGGCGGCTGAGCAACTGTTCATTGCTACCGGCGGAGGGCCCGGCATCATGGAGGCGGCCAATCGGGGTGCCCACGACGTCGGCCAACCTACGGTCGGGCTGAACATCGCACTGCCGCATGAGCAGCAGGCCAATCCCTATGTCACTCCTTCACTGAGTTTCAAATTTCACTACTTCGCATTGCGCAAGATGCATTTCATGATGCGCGCCAAGGCCTTGGTTGCATTCCCGGGCGGCTTCGGCACGCTGGACGAACTGTTCGAGGTCATCACGCTGGTGCAGACCCGCAAGGCCAAGGCGGTGCCAATCGTGCTGTTTGGATCGGACTATTGGAAAAGGCTGCTCAATTTCGATGTGCTGCTCGACGAAGGCGCTATTTCGCCGGAGGACCTGAGCCTTTTTTCCTACGCCGACGACCCCAAGACGGCCTGGGAAGCCATCCGCTCGTTCTACCAGCTTCACGACGCAACCTGATGCGGGAGTCAGTACGATTCCGTGCGACCCGGTGGCCTGAGCCGCCAGGCTGTGCGGGCACCAGCCGCAACAGTGGCACCGACAGTCCAGAACACCACTGACATGCCGACTACGGCGCCGACCGAGCCGAATAACAACGGCATCACCACGCTCGAAGTGTTGATGGCCATCAAACGCAAAGCCAGCGCCTCGCCATGCCGGGCAACAGGCGTGATCTGGTGCAGCGTGCTCATGAGCATCGGTTGCACCGATCCCAGGGCCAGGCCGAGTACGACCGAACACAAGCCCATGGAGAGCGGAGAATGCATGAACGGATACAGTGCAAAGACGCTGGCGTTCAGTACCATGGCCAGGCTCACCACCACGTGTTCACGCAAACGGGACGCGAAAAACGGCATCACCACCCGTACCGCTGCGGCGGCAATGGCAAATCCCCCCAGGATAGCGCCGATGACCGAAGCACTGAAAGCCAGCTCATGGCCCAAAACCGGCACGGCAAACATGTGCACGTCCCAGGCTGACGACAGGCACCAGTTCACCAGCAACAGGCGCCGCATGGCAGGCGTACTGACCAGGTCCAGCGCGCGGGTTGGTTGCTGGTCATTCGCACTGGCAACGGGTGGCAACTCTGCCGTGGTGCGAATCCAGAACCAGCTGGCGAGCGGCAACACCGCGAGAAACAGGAAGGCACCGCGATAACCCATCGTGTCACCGGGCACTGCACCGGCGTAGTCGATCAATAGCCCGGCGATGAATGGGCCGAAGAAATTCGATGCTGCGGGACCGATCGCCAGCCAGCTGAAATTACGCTTGAGCTCTGTGGCGCCCTTGGCAGACCGCCCCACATGGCGTTGCAACGCAATCGAGGCCGCACCGGTCGCACCGCCGGTCAGCAGCGCCGCCAAACACAATACCGGGAAAACAGGCATCACAAATGCCAAGGTGGCACCAAGCACCGATGCGATGACGGCCAGCGCGACCGGCCGTCGCAATCCGTAGCGGTCGGCAAACCGCCCTGCTGGCAAGGCCAGGATAACCTGGGTCAGCGAAAACAGCGCCAGCAACACGCCCACAGCCAACGTGCTGTACCCTTCCCGTAGCGCCAGCAGGGGCGACGCCAGTCGCATGCCGGCCATACAGGCGTGCAGGCACACTTGACCAGCGATCAGGCGCGCCAGCACCTCAGGCCTCATCGGACTCCCTGTCCGGGTCGCGATCCAGCGCCATCAGGTCCGGTACCGTCGATCCCGGCAAGGCTTCGACCAGCTTCAAGGCCCGTCCCATGGCACGGCTACGGATTTGCGCCGAATCCAGAGTCTTGAGTACGGTTTCAGTCTGGCTCTTGACCTTGGCCAGCACATCCCCGAATTTTCCGAATTCGCTCTTGACCGCCCCCAGTACTTGCCACACTTCGCTGGCGCGGCGCTCCAATGCCAAGGTGCGAAAACCCATCTGCAGGGCCCCCAGCATCGCCAGCAAGGTCGTCGGCCCTGCCAAGGTGATGCGGTGTTCGCGGTGCAAGGCCTCCATCAGGCCTGGGCGGCGCAGAACCTCGGCGTACAGGCCTTCCGTGGGCAGGAACAGGATGGCAAAGTCGGTGGTGTACGGCGGCTCGACATACTTGTCAGCAATGGAGCGCGCCTCCAGCCGGATACGTGCCTCAAGGGCCTTTGCAGCCACCTCAGCCGCCACTGCATCCGCCCGCGACTGCGCATCGAGCAAACGCTCATAGTCTTCATTGGGAAATTTGGCATCAATGGGAAGCCACAGTGGTTCACCACTGTCCGAACGGCCCGGCAGCTTGATCGCAAAATCGGCCAAGTGGCGGCTCCCGGGGCGTGTTGCCACCTGCACTGCGTACTGGTCTGGCACAAACACCTGTTCGAGCAGAGCCCCCAGTTGCGCCTCACCGAACATGCCGCGGGTCTTGACATTGCTCAGCAAATGCTTGAGGTCACCTACCCCTTGCGCCAAGGTCTGCATCTCGCCCAGGCCCTTGTGCACCTGCTCCAACCGATCTGCGACTTGTTTGAAGCTTTCACCGAGCCGGGCCTGCAGGGTGGCCTGCAGCTTCTCGTCCACCGTGGCCCGCATCTCCTCCAGCTTGGCCGAGTTCGTTGCTTGTAACTGGGCCAACTGGGTCTCCAGCGTTTGCCGCACCTCCTGCATACGCCGGGCGTTCGACTCACTGAGGTTCTGCAATTGTGTCGACAACGTGTCGGCGAGGGTCTGTTTGAGCAGGGCCAGTTGTTGGCCAAATGCGTCGATCTGGGTACTCTGGGTCCGCGTCGATTCCGCGCCTAGTGCGAGCAGGGTTTGTTGAAACAAGGCGAATGTCTGGCCCAGTTCCTGCCGGGCAGCACGCGACGACGTGTCGAGCTCCAGCGCAAGTTCGCGGCCGATCCGCTCCTGTCGCTCGGCAGCAGCCCGCGTAGTGCTGGCGGCTTCGCTCAGCGCCTGTTCGATGCGATGCAGCGGCGATGCATCGGGACGCAACAGCAACCACAGAAGCAGCAGCATGTTCAGCAGGCCAAGTACGACCAGGCCCCACGCCAATTGATCGTTGGTCACATAAACTCGTCTGGTTATTGCAATGTGGTGACTGCGGCCAACGGCCTTTGGAGGCCATCAGTAAGGAGACGGCGCTCAGACACGCAGAACATCGGGGTTGACGGGGGTGAGTGCCGCGTTTGAACAGAGGTACCCGATCAGGTTGTCGGCCGCCAGGTTGGCCATGGCCAATCGTGTCGACAAGGTCGCGCTGGCAATGTGCGGTGTCAGTACCACATTGGGAACCTCCAGCAGCGCCGGGTGAACCGATGGTTCGTCCTCGAAAACGTCAAGCCCGGCAGCGGCGATGCGCCGCTCGCGCAACGCCACGGCCAATGCCGCGTCGTCCACGATACCGCCACGCGCAATGTTGACCAGCACCGCCGTCGACTTCATCAACGCCAGCTCGCGCGCGCCAATGGTGTGGTTCGCGCCAGCCGAGTACGGAAGCACCAACACCACGTGGTCCGCCGTCTGCAGCAACACATCCTTGCTGACAAAACTTGCCTTGCACTCAGCCTCCACCCCGGCGTCCAGCTGTGAACGGTTGTGGTACAGCACGTGCATGCCGAAACCGAAGGCACCGCGCCGCGCAATGGCCTGCCCGATGCGCCCCATGCCGATGATGCCGAGCGTCGACCCGTGGACTTCAGTACCGGCAAACATATCATGGCCCCAGCGCGACCACCGACCGGCACGCAGAAAATGCTCGCTCTCCACGACCCGTCGGGCCGCCGCCATCAACAAGGCAAAACCAAAGTCCGCCGTGGTCTCGGTCAACACATCTGGCGCATTGGTACCAAGCACCCCTGCCGCTGTCATCGCGTCCAGGTCAAAGTTGTTGTAGCCCACCGCCATGTTGGCACAGATGCGCAGCGACGGACAGGCACGCAGCAAAGCCTGGTCTACCCGTTCGCTGCCGGTGCAAAAAAGGCCGGCCGCGGAATCTAGCCGACGTGCCAACTCACCCGCACTCCAGACTTCATCGCTCTGGTTGGACAACACATCAAAGTGTTGCTCCAGCCGTTGCAACACCTGGGGAAACACGGCCCGGGCGACGACGATGCGCAGTTTGTCCATTCAGATCGCCTGGGGAATCTCAAACACCTGCCGCAAATAAGCCAGATATCGTTCGTCGTCGCACATGTTCTTCGACGGTGTATCGGACAACTTCGCAACTGGTTGGCCGTTACATCGCACCATCTTGATGACAATCTGCAACGGCTCATAACCCAGATCATTGGTCAGGTTGGTGCCAATACCAAACGCCAGCTGGCAACGCCCCTGGAATTGCCGGTATAGCTCGATCGTCCTGGGCACCGTGAGGCCATCGCTGAATATGAGCGTCTTTGTCCGCGGGTCGACACGATTGCGCACGTAGTGATCGAGCATGCGTTCGCCCCAGCGGAACGGGTCACCGCTGTCGTGCCGAGCACCATCAAACAGCTTGCAGAAATACATGTCGAAATCACGCAGGAAGGCGTCAATCCCGTAAACATCGCTCAAGGCGATGCCCAAATCACCGCGATACTCTTTGGCCCAGGATTCAAAAGCATAAATCTGACTGTCCCGCAGGCGCGGGCCCAGGGCCTGGCACGCCTGTAGATACTCGTGCGCCATGGTTCCCAATGGAGTCAGTCCGAGCTTCATCGCCAACAGCACATTGCTGGTACCGGCCAACTGACCCTGTACGCCGGTGGCGTTGCCCGGGCTCTGCCCCGTACCCAGTCGTACGGCCAACACGCGCAATACTTCTTCGTGCCAGGACTGGCTGAAACGCCGACGGGTGCCGTAATCGGCGATTTTCAAGTCACCCAGGCCGACTCCGCGCAATTGCCCCACTTTTACGTCGAGGCGACGACGACCCTCCACCAAATCAGGCATTCGCTGGGTGTTGCGGAAATAGACCTCGTTGACGATCGCCAGCACCGGAATCTCGAACAAGATCGTATGCAGCCACGGGCCGCGAATCGCAATATCAAGTTCGCCGGACGGCAAGCCCCGGACGTCGATGTATTTTTCGTTGAGATGGAACAACCCCAGGAAGTCGACGAAGTCACTCTTGATAAAGCGCAGCGACCTGAGGTAGACAAGCTCGGCATCGTGAAAGTGCAGCCGGCACAACGAGCGGATCTCGTCACGAATCTCATCTGCGTAGGGCGAAAGGTCGAAACGGGTCTCGCCACTGGCGGAGGACGCATTGCGGCACTTGAACCGGTATTCCACCTGTGCGCCGGGAAACTGGTGCAACACGACCTGCATCATGGTGAACTTGTACAGGTCGGTGTCGAGCAAGCTGGTAATGATCATGTCGCGGGCGCGTTCGACCAGACCGAAAGCCTGGCTCCTCCTCAGTGTACGGGAAGCGGCAGCGCAGACTTTGCGCAGCCACGGGAGCACCGGTGCTCGGCATAGGGGCCTCGGGCAAGTCGGCAGCACACGGCCATCGTCATGAAGACAAGCCCAGGTTTTGTGTCAATACCGTGCCAGCGTCGAATAATGGCACCGGTCTAGAAACCACACTCTAATTTGCCGCAATGCAGCATGAATCGCTTGCCAGTCCGAGGGATAACCCTATAATTCATTTATGCTGCATCGCAACAATTTCTGTTGACACAGGGTTCGCGCATTGCGGCAAGTCCATCAACCTCACTCTTGGAGCAAATATTATGCTGACCGTCGAACAAGTCATGGCCTCTCACAAAGCAAACATCGAAACGCTGATGGGCCTTACCAGCAAGGCATTCGAAGGCGTTGAAAAAATCGTCGAATTGAATCTGACCGCATCGAAAGCCGCGCTGTCGGAACTCGGCGATCATGCCAAGGCTGTACTCAGCGTGAAAGACGCACAAGAACTCCTGGCCCTTCAGTCTGGCCTGATGCAACCCCTGGCAGAAAAGACCGCCGCCTACAGCCGTCATCTGTACGACATCGCAAGCAGTTCTACTGCCGGCTTCACGAAAGCCGCCGAAGAGCAGGCTACCGAAGCACAGAAGAAATTCATGGGTCTGGTTGACAATGCTGCCAAAAATGCGCCGGCCGGTTCCGAAACCGCTGTTGCGGTCATGAAAAGTGCCGTAGCAGCGGCAAACAATGCACTCGAGTCGGTGCAAAAAGCGGTGAAACAGGCAACAGAAGTCGCTGAAAGCAATTTCAACACGGTTGCTGCCAACGCCGTAAACGCAACCAAGAGTGCCACTAAAAAGCGTTGATATGTGACGTTTTCCCGACGTACGGATGTCAGGCCCGGTATTTTGATCGGCTTTTCTGTACAACAAGGGAAAACCCTGACATACTGCTAGCAGATACTCAAGGCAAACAAATTTTCTGGTTGTCTCCTCGGGTCCTTTCGTAACCTTCGGGTTCAGGGATCCCTTCAAGGCCCCATCGCAAGATGGGGCTTTTTTTTCCTTTCGGCCGGAAAAAATTTCTCGCCGCGACGGCCTGACTACGCAACGCCCTGCCCATAACAACCGGCGAAGCATTCGCGACAGGCTTGACGGGTATTTCCCAATCGCCGCCAGCGGCTAACATGAGCACGTGAATATCGACACCATAGCACCGACAATCGTATCTTTGCTCGCGGTCGGCATGGCGCTGGCGTTCATTATTGGCGGACCGTTCGGCGCGAACCAGTCGAGCACAGGCCATTTTCCTGGCCATTGTCGGGATTTCCATCGTAGTGGCCGTGATGGTAGTATTGCCACTGGTTGGCTTCAAATACCTTGGCCGGCCGCCAGGATAGTTGACGCCGCCCACGCTGGTCGGTTCCCCAGTGAATCTGGCCTCCCGGCTGTGCTCGGAAGCTGCCCATGGTGAAGTTTTGGTGGATCAGCGAACGGTTGACTTGCTTGGCGAATCGGCAAACAGCCTCAATTTCGCCACCGGCTTGCCACTGCAGCTCAAAGGTTTCGCTGCTCCGGTACAGAGTCACGTGTTGACAACCGTCTGAACCCGACGGAACGGGCTGTCAGCTGCGCGGAGAAGCTGACAACATCGACAAATGGGCCGTGGTGTTGGCAAGCCGCGCCGCCAGTATGCGGATGAGTTCGATTGCCGCATCCGGGTTCTCGCGAATCACACTGCGAAACAGGTCCGCAGAAATGCGTAGTACCTCCAGCCTGGTCTTGGCTGTCGCCGTGGCCGTCCGCGGCACGTGTCCGAATATTGCAATCTCTCCAATGATTTCGTTGCTGCCCATGACGGCGATCACGTGCGGCCCTTTGCCATTGGGCATAGCCACGGATATCTCGATGGTTCCTTCGATGATGACATAACAGGCGTCTCCCACTGCCCCGGCCTGAAACAACTGCTGACCGGCTGCATAGGTCAGGCGTTCGCTGCTAAAACACAAGAGCTTCTGCTTTGCAGGCGCGAGTTTGTTGAAAATCGGAAACCGCCGAATCAGTTCTACTTCCTGCTCGAGACTCATGACATTTCTCCCGCCATCGCGCGTTCAGCCACCATGGATCAATTTGTGCAACCGGCCCGTGCGCGCCATCAACTCGTCGTATCCACCCTGCTCCACCAGCCGGCCTTGTTCCATCACCAGCACCTGTTCGAACCGTGCCGCCAGATCAATGCGGTTCAGTACCCACACCACCGAACATCCTTGGCGACATGCCAGGATGTTTGCGACTACCCGATTTTGCGCTGCAGGGTCAAGCACTGCTGCCGCCTGGTCCAATACCAGAACCACCGGCCGCTTCAGCAGGGCACGCCCGATCGCCACCTTCTGCCGATCAGGCCCCGACAGGCGGGCACCACCGGTACCAACCTGGTAATCCAGCCCGATCAGCAGGACCAGTGAACGCAGTTGCAGTTCTTCCAGAATTTGCCGCATCAAGGTCCCGATTTGTACCGCACCGCCAGCCTGGCCACTGGCAATCTTGCCAAAAAGAATGTTGTCCTGCAGCGAGGCAGCGCCGTTGTAGCGGGCTGAGTCAAAGAACTCGATCGAGCTCTTCAGATGGTCCGGCAAATTTCTTGCAAACAGCTGGCGCGCCTGCAATATCCGACTCTCAAGCACTTCATCGACCAGTCCCAAACGGTGTTTGGTCGACACCAGCTTGAACGGCAAACCAAGCAGCAGGTCACGGTCTTTTTCCCTGATACGGTCCAGACCGGAGGCCGCCACCTGCGACACGATGTCCTTCACCTTGGGCAGGTCGTCGTACGCAATGAAGCTGAAACGCTCAAACAATTCATGTCCCGGCGGCAGGTCACTGAACAACTCAAGCATGGTCTCGGCCAGTTTGTGCCCGACCTTGAGCAAGTCGGTGGACAGGCCGGTATCCTCCAGCAACTGGCGCACATAGGGATTGACAGCCAGGTTCTCGACGTCAAAACTCTTGCCCACTGGCGTGCCGAACAACAGGTTCTCTCCCATGGTTGCGTTGCGGTTATAGCGCAATGGATCGAAACGCTCCACCAATTCGGCAAGCTCCGGATGTCCAAGCCGGTCACGCATGGTTTCACGCGCTCGCAAAATGTCCTCTGCCAGACCAGTGTGTTTGCCGACGGGCACCGAACTTTTCAGCCCGATCTCGAATAACGTCTCTTCCAGATCCACGGTCTTCAGGACTTCCAGTATGCGGACTTCAAGTTCGTCTGGATCAGCCGCTCCGGCCGCCTGGTAATCAATCCATTGCGCCGAGATGTCAAGCGTGGAGTTTCCAACCCTGGCTGCTTCGCGCACCTGGGCTTCACGCACCTGCCGCTCGGTACCGTGGTAGGCGATCTGCCCGACCGGCCGATGCTTCAGACCATAGACCAGGTTCTCCCGGACACTGACCGGGAACATGTACGCTGCCGGACCCACATAGGCAGTCGCCCGACCGGTCACCGCCTCGGACGCCCGCGTCATGTCAACGCCACCCATGTGCACCGACCCGCTGTCGGGCACCACGAGTCTGGAGAGCATTTGAGCAAGCGCACCGCTACCACAATCACTCGGCCCGACGATGGCAACATGTGCTCCCAGGCTGGCTTCAAATGACACACTGTCGACAATCTTGCTGCCAGATTCGTCGAGCAGCGACAGATTGGCTGCCACCAGGTCACCATCAGCGGGCAGCACAGGTGATTCGACCAGTTGCTGCAATGCTGGTGGCGACAGGTCGTCGATTGCAAATTGCTCCACCACCTGGGTGTATTTGATGCTGGCATCCATGCGCTCCTGGTCCCAGTCGATCAGCTCCTTGACCGGACCGGGCAAGTCCTTGTAGGCTGCGATAACTGCCACCAATGCCCCGATGTCGAGCCGGCCGACGATAGTCAGATAACCGCCGACCAAATAGAACAGAAAGGGAGTCACTTGCGACAGCAGATTGTTCAGGAACTTGATCATGAACTTGCGCTGGAAATGCTCGAACCGGATCAGGAAAAGTCGC
>JANLVB010000005.1:0-9539 GCA_031363785.1 Betaproteobacteria bacterium | reverse complement strand
CAGTGCCGAAGCTGCCAATCAAGCTTTTGAGCTTCATGCGTACGGTGGCCGAGTTGCGGCCGCCGCGGCTGTATTCGGTCTTGAGTACGACCATCGGGTCTTTCCCGTGCATGATGACGTTGCCAGCGCGAATTTCTTGAGCAATTTTCATTGGATGGTTCCTGGATGTGCCGGGTGCAGACCCGTGTTGGCCGCACATGCGGCGCGGTCTGGTCCGCGACTGCGTTGGAATTCCGGAGGCGTTGCCGACACTGGGTCGCGCGCTCCGCAAGGCCCTGAATTTTAGCGCGTTTCCGGTTTACGGATCACGGCCGGCGAGGCCCCCGCCACAAATTCAATCAATCGTGTCGTCAAGTCGCTCTGCTCCAACAGTTTTGCACGGGCGTCCAGCATTGCGCTGTGCCAGGTCATGTGTTCGAGCGCCGGTAGCGGCGTTGTCAAGTGGTTCCAGGCCAGTTGAAACTTGTGCCACGAGGCCGGTGCCTGCAAGGCTTCGAGCACGGCTAGCAGCTTGGCATGGTGCGCTCCCCCGTCTTGTGGGTAGATTTGCCATACGAATGGCTTGTTGGCCCAGATCGCGCGCACCAGCGAGTCCTCACCGCGGACAAAGTTCAGATCACAGCTCCACAACAGCCGGTCAAAACCGGTTTGGCTGAGTTCAGGCAAGAAACGGATGTCCAGTGACCCGAGCTGCGCCTGCCTCTGCACACCGGGCGTGCCGCTGTGTCTGGCCAGTATCTGCCGCACGACGGCAGTTGCCCGCCCGGCGGTCACCAGCAACTGGGTTGGGGCCGGGTCATGTTGCAGCCGATGCAGCAGTTCGGCCAGTGCCGGAGGCTCATAACAGAACAGCGACATGCGGCGCGTGGTGCCTGCGATGCCGAACTGCGCCAACCAGGCCCTGGCGTCGAATGCCAGTTGTTGATCAGCCAGGCCGTCCTCCCGGATCAGGCCTCCGCTGGAGCGCGTAAAACCTGGAAAAAAGAAATGGCGCGTCCGGCCCTGTGCAACGCCGTGCAGCAGGGGGGACGGCAGGCCGTGCGCTGCCTGGGCATAACGTTCGGCGCTCAGGTACTCCAGGTTGATCCAGTCTGCGGCAAGCCGGTGCGCACCGACACGTGACGCTGTTTTGGCGAAATGCCAGGACAGGTATTCGCTGGCGATCTCGCAGCCAAACCCCTCGAGCAGGACATCGCTTCGCGACAGGGCGCACACAGCCCCAGCGTCACGCATTTGCTGCCAGTCGAGCACCTGCACACCAGCGTAGGCCCCGTGCACCGCACCCGGCGCCATCCAGTCCAGCACACGGGCGTCATCAACCCATAATCGGACCGGGCAACCCCGGGATGCCAAGTCGAGCGCTAGTCGCCAGCAGACACCGATGTCGCCGTAGTTGTCGATGACCCGGCAAAAGATGTCCCATGAGATCGAGCTTTTCACGCCACAGATTGTCCACAATACTGCACTATGGCCCAACGTCCTCCATCAGTAACACCTGACAACCCGGCAGCTCCGGCCCCGAGCGACGCGTCTGCTCCGGGTGAACATAGTGCTGCGTTGCTGGCAGAAGTCGCCGCGCTACCCTCTTTGCCCGGCGTGTACCGATATTTCGACGCCGCTGGCGCCGTGTTGTACGTCGGCAAGGCGATCAACCTGAAGAAGCGCGTTGCAAGCTACTTTCGCACCAACCAGGAGGGTACGCGTACCGCCCACATGGTCAGACAAATCGTGACCATGCAGACTACGGTGGTACGGTCCGAAGCCGAGGCCCTGCTGCTTGAAAACAACCTCATCAAGACGCTGGGTCCGAAGTACAACATCCTGTTTCGTGACGACAAGAGTTACCCTTATCTGAAGATGACTTCGGCGCTGTCGGCGTCGGCCGGGCTGGTGGCCCCTGCGTCACTGGTGCGAGCGGGCGACTTTGCGCGGGTATCGTATTACCGTGGTGCAGTGGACAAGCGCCACCGTTACTTCGGACCCTATCCCAGCGCGTGGGCCGTGAAAGAAGCCATATTGCTGATGCAAAAACTGTTTCGGCTGCGCACCTGTGAAGACACGGTGTTTGCGAACCGGACCCGGCCGTGCCTGTTGCACCAGATCAAGCGTTGCTCAGCGCCCTGCGTCGCATATGTCTCGGCGATCGACTATGCGCAGGATGTCGCGGATGCCGAGCGTTTCCTGCACGGTGACGCGCGGCAGGTTCTCGAGGCACTGGAAGCACGTATGGCGGCCCATGCGCAGCGGCTGGAGTTCGAGCAGGCGGCGGCGCTGCGCGATCAGGTCGCGGCGTTATCGAACGTGTTGCACCAGCAATCGGTGGACAACGTCCCGGATCGCGATGTCGATATTCTTGCCGTGCGCGTTCAGGGTGGTCGTGCCTGCGTCAACCTTGCCATGGTGCGCGGGGGGCGTCATCTGGGCGACCGTCAGTACTATCCGGTTCATCTGGACGATGCGTCCAGTTTCCGCGCCGCCCATGAAGAGCGAGCAGAGGATGCCGGTTCAGTTGCACGGCAGGTGCTGGAGGCGTTCGTCGCGCAGCATTATCTGGACGTGCCTGTCCCGCCTTCCCTGATCACCGGGGAGCCGATGCCGCAGACGCTGCTCGATGCCTTGTCGGAGCAGGCGGGTTTTCGCGTTGGTGCGGTGCACCAGCCGCGCGAGCAGCGCCGCGTCTGGCTCGATATGGCGCAAACCAATGCCGACATCCAGCTCGCCCGCGTCCTGGCCGAAGAGGGTTCGCAGCAGGCGCGTACACGCGCACTGGTGCAGGCCCTGGGGCTTGACGTGCCCGACCTCGACCGTTTTCGCATGGAATGTTTCGACATTTCACACACTGCGGGTGAGGCCACACAGGCCTCGTGTGTGGTATTTGAGAACCATGCCATGCAGGGCGCCCAGTACCGGCGCTATTCCATTGAGGGTATTACGCCCGGCGACGACTATGCCGCGATGCGACAGGTTTTGCTGCGGCGTTATTCGCGGCTGGCGGAGGCCCTGCACACCCGTGCACCGGGTGATGCCGGCGCTCTCAGCAGCCGCATGCCCGATCTGGTGCTGGTCGATGGCGGCAAGGGACAGGTGACCATGGCGCGCGAGGTGTTCACCACCCTTGCGCTCGACATGGCTGTGATTGTTGGTGTTGAAAAAGGCGAGGGCCGAAAAGTCGGACTGGAAGAACTGGTGTTCGCCGATGGCCGGCCCAGGGTCTACCTGGGCCGGGACTCGGCGGCCCTGTTGCTGGTGGCCCAGGTGCGCGACGAGGCGCACCGTTTTGCCATCACCGGCATGCGTGCCAAGCGTGCGCGGGTGCGCGTCGGTGGCGGGCAGCTAGAAGAAATCGCCGGCATTGGGCCAAAGCGGCGGGCCCGTCTGTTGCAACGGTTTGGCGGTGTACGTGGTGTCGGCCTGGCGAGTGTGGAAGATCTGTGCGGCGTGGATGGCATTTCGCGCGAGCTGGCCGAGCAGATCTACCGCGCCCTGCATTGATCCGCGACAGCGCCGGCGGTAGCGGCCGGTGGCCGACAACACATGCCACAATCTGTTCATGTTCCTGACCATTCCCACCATCATGACGTGGACGCGTATTGTCGCGATCCCGCTGATCGTGGGGGTGTTTTACTTGCCCGACTCAGTCGCGTCCATGCCTGGCAAGAATCTGATAGCGACGGTACTGTTCGTCGTTTTTGCCGCCACCGACTGGCTGGACGGTTATCTGGCCCGGCGGCTGAACCAGACATCCTCGTTTGGTGCCTTTCTGGACCCGGTGGCCGACAAATTTCTGGTTTGTGCCTCTTTGTTGGTCCTGGTGCACCTGAACCGGGCTGACGTATTTGTTGGTTTGATCATCATTGGCAGGGAAATCGCCATCTCGGCGCTGCGTGAATGGATGGCCCAGATCGGGGCCGCAAAGAGTGTCGCGGTGCACATGATCGGCAAACTCAAGACAGTCGGCCAGATGGTGGCGATTCCGTTCCTGTTGTTTGACGGCCTGTTGTTTGGCGCCATCGACACGCATCGGTGGGGCACCTGGCTGATTTGGATCGCAGCTGTACTGACCATCTGGTCCATGATCTACTACCTGCAAAAGGCCGTTCCAGAGATTCGAGCCAGGGTGAAATGAGGTCGGCGGCGCGTGATGCGGCCTTGATCCGGGCCATGCCGCTCGTTTTCGTGCTGATTTGGAGCACCGGTTTCATCGTCGCGCGGTACGGCATGCCACATGCCCCGCCGTTCAAGTTCCTGGCGTTGCGTTATGCCCTGTCAATCCTGTGTTTTCTGCTCTGGGTCTGGCTGCGTCGTGTGCCGTGGCCGCAGGACGGACGCCAGTGGCTGCACCTGGCAGTGACCGGAGTGTTGATGCATGCGCTGTATCTGGGCGGTGTCTGGGCCGCGGTCAAGGCCGGAATGGGCGCAGGACTATCGGCCCTGATCGTCGGATTGCAACCGGTGTTGACAGCGGTCTGGCTGGCGTCAGTGGGTGCGCGGGTGGGAGGAAGGCAATGGGCTGGACTGGGCTGCGGCTTCGCCGGCCTGGTGCTGGTGGTGTCGCACAAGCTCGATAGCGGCAGTGTGGGTGATCAGGCCGGCGTCACCAGCCTGGCCATGGTGGTGGTCGCGCTTTTATCCATCACGGCGGGCACCCTGTACCAGAAACGTTATGTTGGGGCGTGTGACGTGCGCACCGCGAATGTGGTTCAGCTGGGGGCGGCATTGGCCGTGACCTTGCCGCTGGCCTTGCTTGAAACAGAAGCGGTGCGATGGAGCGTCGGTTTTGCTGGCGCCATGGCATGGTCTGTTCTGGCGCTGACGCTGGGTGGCAGTTCGCTGTTGTATATGCTGTTACAACGGGGTGCCGCTACCAGCGTCACCAGCCTGCTGTACCTGGTCCCGCCGACCACCGCCCTGATGGCCTGGTTGTTGTTTTCCGAGCCGATCACAGCCAGCACCCTGGTGGGTACGGCGCTGACGGCCTACGGTGTGAGTCTGGTACTTCGTGCGCCCCGTTGACGGGGCGACGAGGTGCTGTGGGAGTGGCGTTTTATTGATCGTTGGTTGCGGTTACAGGAGTGCAACATGGGAACAAAACGGATCGCGGTAATCGCCGGTGACGGCATCGGGAAGGAAGTGATGCCAGAAGGCATACGCGTGATGCAGGCCGCAGCGAGCCGCTTCGGCATCGATTTGCAGTTCGACCACTTTGACTTCTCGAGCTGGGACTACTATGAGCGCCACGGCCAGATGTTGCCCGACAACTGGAAGGAGCAGATCGGCGGGCATGACGCCTTGTATTTTGGCGCGGTGGGCTGGCCACAGAAGATTGCCGACCATGTCTCCTTGTGGGGTTCGCTGCTTTTGTTTCGGCGCGAATTCGACCAATATGTCAACCTGCGGCCGGCGCGCCTGATGCCGGGCGTGATTGCACCCGTGGTGCGGCGTGACGGCAGTCGCCGCGAACCGGGCGAGATCGACATGTTCATTGTGCGCGAGAACACCGAGGGTGAATACTCGAGCATAGGCGGGCGAATGTTTGTCGGCACCGAGCGGGAGATCGTGATGCAGGAAACGGTGATGTCGCGTGTCGGTGTCGACCGGGTGCTGCGTTTTGCCTTCGAGCTGGCCCGTTCGCGCCCGAAGAAGCATCTGACCAGCGCCACCAAGTCCAATGGCATCGCCATCACCATGCCCTATTGGGATGAGCGCGTGGAGGAAATGGCCAAGGCCTATCCGGACGTCCGGGTGGACAAATTCCACATTGACATCCTGACCGCCCATTTTGTCCAGCGCCCGGATTACTTTGATGTGGTGGTGGCCAGCAACCTGTTTGGCGACATACTGAGTGACCTCGGTCCGGCATGTACTGGCACCATCGGTATTGCGCCGAGCGCCAACCTCAATCCGGATCGGCGCTTCCCTTCGTTGTTCGAACCAGTGCACGGTTCCGCGCCCGATATCGCGGGCCGCGGCATCGCCAACCCGATCGGGCAGATCTGGTGTGGCGCCATGATGCTGGACTTTCTGGGACACCGGGACGCCCACGATGCGGTATTGCGCGCCATCGAGCGGGTGCTTGAGCCCGGCGCCGGCGCACCCCGCACGCCCGATCTGGGCGGTACTGCCGCGACTGCCGATGTCGGACGAGCCATTGAGCAGGCGCTCTGAGGCGCTGCCATGCAGCCAACGCACGGCGTTACTCCTGACTGTGCATTTATTACGTTTTCCTGGTGTTGATTGGGACTAGAATTCGCGTCCGCCACGCGCAATTGCGGGCGAAAAATTTCCGCAGCACGCGACGCGACCGACGCGTATTCCATCCGAGAGGCCACTTGTGAACAAGACAGAACTGATAGAACATATTGCCAAACATGCCGACATTTCAAAGGCTGCCGCAACCCGGGCCCTGGAGTCCACACTGGCTGCGGTCAAGACCACGTTGAAGAAGGGTGGCTCGGTTTCCCTGGTCGGTTTTGGCACCTTTGCCGTCACAAAACGCGCCGCCCGTGCGGGGCGCAACCCGCGCACCGGTGCAGCGATTAAAATTAAGTCAGCCAAGGTGGCAAAGTTTCGTCCCGGCAAGGCATTGAAAGATGCGCTGAACTGATTTTTCCGGTTTCGGTGGGGTGCTTAGCTCAGTTGGTAGAGCGGCGCCCTTACAAGGCGTAGGTCGGCGGTTCGAGCCCGTCAGCACCCACCACCAGAATCTTGAATATGTCAAGGGCTTAGGGAGAATGGCACTTACTTTGTCTCCCACGCGCGACCGTGGATCTCGACTTCTCTGCTGGCGCATTGAGAATGTCAGCCCTGCCGCAGGCTCAGCATGATCTCGCACATCTACATCGGCGTCACCGATTTTGATCGGGCATACGGCTTCTACGCGCCCATCATGGACGCGCTCGGCCTGAAACAGCGCTTCTTCGATGCCGCACGGTCGTGGGCCGCTTGGCAGCCGGCCACGGGTGGGCGCCCGTTGTTCATCATCGGGCGGCCGTTTGATGGTGCTGCACACAACGCGGGGAACGGACAAATGATTGCCCTGATGGCGAATACCAGGGCCGTGGTCGACCAGACCCATGCCCTGGCCATGGCACATGGCGGTGCAGACGAAGGCCAGCCTGGCTTGCGGCCGCACTATCATGGCAACTACTACGGTGCGTACTTCCGCGACCCGGACGGCAACAAGCTGTGCGTGGTGTGCCATGAAGCCGAAGGCGAAGGCTGACCCGCTGGCGTCAGTCGAATTTCAAACCAGACGGATACATCAGCCATGAAATCTGCACTGTTGGTGATCGACGTACAACAAGGCCTGTGTGAAGGCGACCGTATTGCTTTCGAGTCGGCGCGGGTCATCGAACGCATCAACCGGGTGGCGGCCAAGGCCCGGGCGGCTGGTGCACCGGTGGTGTTCATCCAGCATGAGTCGAAGGTCGGTTATCTTGAATTTGGCACCCGCGAGTGGCAACTTGCGCGCGGTTTGCATGCCGAGCCATCGGATATCCGGATCCGCAAGACCACGCCGGATTCGTTCCTGCGCACCACTCTCGAGCAGACGCTGCAAGACCATGGCGTCACCGATCTCATCATCTGCGGCATGCACACCGAGTTCTGTGTCGACACCACCACGCGCAGGGCGCTGGCCCTGGGTTACCCGGTGCTGCTGGTGCAGGATGCACACACCACCTGCGGCAACGCGCACGTGCCGCCGCGCCAGGTGATCGAGCACCACAACGCGACGCTGTCGGGCATGTCCAGTTTTGGCGTGCGGGCACGTACGGTGTCGGCTGACGCTCTGCAGATGGGCGCCTGAAGCCGGAGTGCCAGGGTATGCCCACCATCATTCGTGTTGACGATCTGCGTGGTCCGGAGATATGCCTGTTGTTGCAGGAGCATCTGCAAGACATGAGACTGCATTCGCCGCCCGAGAGCGTCCACGCCCTGGACATCGAGGCACTGCGGCAACCGGAGATCACGTTCTGGACCGCCTGGGACAGCACGGCATTGCTGGGCTGTGGCGCCATCAAGCAAGTGGATGCGGCCCATGGCGACATCAAGTCCATGCGCACTGCCACGGCGCATGTGGGCAAGGGTGTGGTGGCCTGAGATGGCACAGCTATTGGCCGACCTGGTGCTGCTGCTGCACTTTGCGGTGGTGCTGTTTGTGGTTGGTGGCCTGCTGTTGATCGTGGTCGGAGCGCTGCGCCAGTGGGCCTGGGCTTCAGCGTTGTGGTTCCGGCTGCTGCATCTGGCGGCGATTGCGGTGGTGGTTGGCCAGTCCTGGCTGGGCATCGTTTGCCCGCTGACGACGCTGGAAATGTGGTTGCGCGCGCAGGCGCGGGCCAGCACCTACAGCGGCAATTTTATCGAACACTGGGTGGCGCGGGTGTTGTATTACGAGGCACCGTCATGGGTGTTCACGCTGGTGTACTCGGTTTTCGGGCTGCTGGTGGTTGCGAGCTGGATCGTGTTTCCACCGGGCACCCGGCGCACCGCTCAGAGCTGAGCACACACGACCAGCACCCCCGCTGCGACCAGAATCAGGCCGAGCATTTCATTGCGGCTGGTGCGCTCGCGAAACAGCTGGCGCGACACCAGGTAGCTGAACAGCACTTCGAGCAATCCCAGGGTACGCACATCGACCGCCGGTCGCATGGACACAGCGGTCATCCACCCAACCGAGGCCATGGCGCCCATCATGCCCGCCAGTAGCGAGAGCCGCCACGCCCGGGCTACGGCGGTAACCGTGCCAGGCACCCGCAGCGCCAGCCAGCCACCCAGCAGCAGCGTTTGCAGCAATTGGGCCAACAGCACCCCCCAGGCACCAATCAGCCACGGCGATACGCCCGGCAATTGCAGTGACGCACCGCGGTAAGCCACGCTGGACAGGGCGAAAAATGCGCCCGAGGCCAAGCCGTACCAGGCGGCGTTGCCGCGCCAGTACGCCGCTCCTGCCTCCGCTTTTTTGGGCAGCGAGAGCAGCACCACGCCTACGGTTGCGATGACCATCGCCACTACGGAATACAGCGTGGGAATCTCATGCAGGAAGAAGGTGGCAAACAGGCCCACCTGCAGCACCTCGGTCTTGGAGAGCGTCACGCCGACTATGAAGTTGCGCTGCTTCACCGCCACCAGAAGGCAGGCCGTCGCCGCCAGCTGGGCACCCGCACCAAATATCAGCCAGGCGGCGTAGGCCAATCCGAACGCCGGCACGCCGGCAGGACCGCCGGTGAGCCACGTGACCGTAGCCAACCAGGCCCCGGCAAATGGCAGGCCGTAGAGAAAACGCACCAGGGTGGCGGGCAACGTGCCCAGGCTCGACACCAGCGTGCGTTGCGTCGCATTGCGTATGGTCTGGGCCAATGCCGCGGCAACAACGATGGGTATCCAGGCCCAGCTGGCCATGGCGGGCAGTTGCATGAATGGGTGGCGCCGGCAGACGAGCCCGGCGCTGGGTCAGTAGGTGCCAGGCAGAAGGATACCGCGGTCCACGTTGGCAATATTGGTGTGGCCACAGAACGCCATCGTCACGTCGAGTTCCTTGT
>JANLVB010000577.1:0-5056 GCA_031363785.1 Betaproteobacteria bacterium | reverse complement strand
CGCGCGCCAGCCAGGACCGGGTGGCCGACTCGAGTGCGATCGCGGCCGAGGTACTCAACGCCATACCGGTGGTGCAGAGCTACAACGCACAACAACGCGAAACCGACCGCTTCGACGCCTCCACCGACAACGCATTCCGGGTCGCCGTGCGTCGCAGCACGGCGCGCTCTGCGCTGGTGGCCTTCATCATCATTGCCACTTCGGCGGCGTTGTTGTGGGGCCTGTTCCAGGGCACCCAGGCGGTGATGGCCGGGCGCATCAGTGCCGGCCATCTGGGTCAGACCGTGGTCTACGTCATCATCCTGGCGAGTGCCTTTGCCGTACTCGGCGAGGTCTACGGCGACCTGTTGCGCGCTGCCGGCGCGACTGAGCGGCTGATGGAGTTGCTCGACAGCCATTCGACGATCACCTCCCCAAGTGACCCGCTGGTGCTGCCGGCCCATGTATCCGGTTGCGCCATCGAGTTCTGCAATGTGGTGTTTCATTACCCGTCACGCCCGCTGAAAAGCGCCCTGGAGCATTTCAACCTGCGTGTGCAGGCCGGCGAAACCGTCGCCCTGGTCGGGCCCAGTGGGGCCGGAAAGAGCACGGTGTTCCAGCTGTTGCTGCGCTTTTACGATCCGCAGGCAGGCAACATCACGCTTGGTGGGGTACCGATCCGCCAGCTCGCGTTGCACCAACTGCGCCAGCAGATTGGCATCGTCCCGCAGGACGCGGTGATCTTTTCCAGCAGCGCCATGGAGAACATCCGTTACGGCAAGCCCGATGCCAGCGATGGCGAGGTCCATGCCGCTGCGCGGGCCGCCTTTGCCGACGAGTTCATCGTCCAGCTACCGCAAGGCTACGACAGCTTTCTGGGCGAGCGCGGCGTGCGCCTGAGCGGCGGCCAGCGCCAGCGTATTGCCATCGCACGCGCCATGCTGAAAAACCCGCCACTGCTGCTGCTCGATGAGGCCACCAGCGCGCTGGACGCCGAGAGTGAACGCATGGTGCAGGCGGCGCTCGAATCGGCCATGCGCAACCGCACCACGCTGGTCATTGCGCACCGCCTGGCGACGGTGCAGAAGGCGGATCGCATCGTCGTGCTGGAGGACGCCCGCATCGTCGAGCAGGGCACGCACACGCAGCTAGTGGCCCAGGGTGGCGTGTACGCGCGGCTCGCGGCCTTGCAGTTCACCAGTTGAGCCACTGAACCTGGCCGTACCGGGCGAACCGGGCGGCTTCGCCGCTACTACTGTAGCTGCCCCTTGAGCGCCTCCGGCAGCATGAACGGCAACACCGAAATCCCCTCCTCGAGCAGGGCCTCGGTTTGTGCTGGTGACGCCTTGCCGCGGATGCCGCGCTGCGCCGTTTCGCCGTAGTGAATGCGACGCGCCTCGTCGGAAAAACGCTCTCCCACATCCTCGGTCTGCGCCAGCACGCGTCGCGCCATTTCCAGCCAGGCGGCCTGCAGGGCCACAGCGGACGGTTCGTTGCTGACCACATCAGCGGCCACTTGGGTCTCGCTGCGGCCAGCGCCCAGATTCAGGCGCGGAGCACTGAGCTTCTTGGTGACCTCAGCGTCACCACACATCGGGCAACTCACCAGCCCGCGCCCGAGCTGGGAGGCAAAGTCATCTTCAGACGCGAACCAGCCCTCGAACACGTGTTCGTGTTTACATTGCAGATCCAGCACTTTCATTGCCGCATTATCCAGCAGCCCCTGCATCATTGTTGCTGCGCCAATGCAATGACCATGCACCCGCCAGCATGTTCTGCAGCCAGAGCATACCGGCCAGGGTCTTGCCGTCGGTGACCTGGCCCGCCCGACACCAGCGCGCCAGCTCGTCAGGTGTGGCGCTGAACACGTCGAGGAATTCACCGGCATCCAGTTGCCGCTCGCCCATCGTCAGGCCACGCGCAAACCAGATGTCAATGAACTCGGTGGAGTAGGCCACCAAGGGGTGCAACAGGCCGGCGTGGGCCCATTCCCGCGCGCGGTAACCAGTCTCTTCGCGCAACTCTCGCATGGCGCAATGCAGCAGATCTTCGCCGGGATCGAGCTTGCCGGCCGGGAATTCGATCATGACGCGGCCAACGGGATAGCGGAACTGGCGCTCCAGCACCACGCGCAGTTCTCCCTTGTCGTCAGCCAGCAGCGGGATCACCATCACAGCACCGGGGTGCACCACGTATTCACGCGTCGCCTCGCCGCCATCGGGCAGGCGCACGGTGTCATGGCGTGCGTGCAGGAAGTCGCCGCGCAGCATATCGCGGCTCGACAAGCCCGTCTCGACGAGGTGCGGGTGCTGCGAATTCACAGCAGCATCTGCGTGCGGCACGGTGCCCGACGGGGTGACCGGGGAACTGCCCTGCGTGGCATCCATGGAATCCACGCTGACGAAGGGCGCGCGCGTCAACCCGCCATCATGGCGGCGACCGAGCGTGCACACAGCGCCATCAGCGAATGTGGCAGCAGGCCCAGCAGCAAGACCAGAGCGCCGTTGATGGTCAGCACCATGCGCACATCGGTCGGCGCTTCGATGGCCGCTGTATGCACCGGCTCATCAAAATACATGACCTTGATGACGCGCAGGTAATAGAAGGCACCCACCAGGGACATCATCACCGCGAACACCGCCAGCACGATATGCCCGGTCTGGCCGGACGAGATCAGCGCTTGCAGCACCGCCAGCTTGGCGTAGAAACCCACCATCGGCGGTATGCCAGCCAACGAAAACAGGCACACCGCCATGATCGCCGCCAGCAGCGGGCTGCGCTGGTTGAGCCCGGCGAAATCAGCGATCTCCTCACTCTCGAAACCCCGACGCGACAACAGCAGGATGACGCCAAACGTGGCCAGCGTGGTCAACACGTAGGTGACGATGTAGAACATCGCTGCACCATAGGCATCGGCCGAGGAAATGGTGTTGCCGTTGATGACGCCCGACATCATGCCGAGCAGCACAAAACCCATCTGCGAGATGGTGGAGAAGGCCAGCATGCGCTTGAGGTTGGTCTGCGCAATCGCGGCGAGGTTGCCGATCAGCAACGAGCCGATGGATAACAACATCAGCATCTGCTGCCAGTCCAGCGCCAGCGGCAACATGCCCTCCACCAGCAGGCGGATGAAGATGGCAAATGCCGCGAGCTTGGGCGCAGCACCAATGAGCAGCGTCACGACCGTCGGCGCGCCCTGGTAGACGTCGGGGATCCACATATGAAATGGAACCACGCCGAGCTTGAAGGCCAACCCGGAGACCACGAACACCAGGCCGAACACCAGCACCTGGTGTTTCACCTGGCCGCTGGCAATGGCCTGGGCCACCAGGTTCAAGTCCAGTGTGCCGGTGGCCCCGTACAGCATCGACAGGCCGTACAGCAGGAAGCCGGAAGCCATGGCGCCCAGCACAAAATACTTCATCGCCGCCTCGGTCGCCACGCCGCTGTCGCGGCGCAAGGCGACCAGCGCGTAACTGCTCAGGGTGAGCAATTCCAGCCCCATGTAGATGACCAGGAAGTTGTTGCCGCTGATCATGACAAACATGCCCAGCAGGCCGAACAGCGACAACGTGAACAACTCGCCGCCGCGCAACATGTCACGCGCACCGGCATAGGGGCGGCCATACACCAGCGTAACCAGCACGGCGATGCTGGCAAAACACTTCAGCCAGTTGCCCATCTGGTCACTCACGACCATCTTGCCAAAACCGTATTGGTTCAAGCCGCTGAGGGCATATCCGGCCTGCATCACCGCCACCAGCAACAGGGTGCCAACGGTCAGGCCATAGGTCAGATTGCGTCCGGCACTGCGCACGCCCAGGTCGACCAGGGTGATCACACATGCCAGCGTCAACAAGACGATCTCAGGGTAGACCGTGATCCAGCTGTAGTTGTCAATCATCGAACAGGTCTCTCAATTCAGCTTGGTCAGGGCAACATGCTTGAGCAAGGCCGCCACCGAGCTGTCCATCACGTCGGTGAACGGTTTCGGATAGATGCCCATCCAGAGCACAGCCAATGCCAGCAAGCCCAACATCAGGAACTCGCGGTTGTTGATATCGGTCAAAGCCTTCACGTCGTCGTTCGCCGGCGCCCCCAGGTACACGCGCTTGAACATCCACAGCGTGTAGGCGGCGCCAAAAATCAGCGCGCTGGCGGCGGCAAAACCGAGCCAGAAATTCGCCTTGACTGCCGCCAATATCACCATCCACTCGCCGACAAATCCAGCGGTCCCGGGCAGTCCGCAGTTGGCCATGGCAAACAGCAGCGCGAATGCGGTGAATTTGGGCATGGTGTTGACGACACCACCATAACTGGCAATGTCACGCGAATGCACCCGGTCGTACAACACGCCGATGCACAGAAACATGGCGCCCGACACAAAACCATGGGCAATCATCTGCACCAGACCGCCCGCCACGCCAAGGTCACTGAAGACGAAGAATCCCAGCGTGACAAAGCCCATGTGGGCCACCGACGAATAGGCGACCAGCTTTTTCATGTCCTGCTGCACCATCGCCACCAGGCCCACATAGACCACCGCGATCAGCGACAGCGCGATCATCATGCCCGCCAGCTCGCGCGATGCATCGGGTGCAATCGGCAGCGAGAAGCGCAGGAATCCGTAGGCGCCGAGTTTGAGCATGATGGCGGCCAGCACCGCCGAGCCGCCAGTCGGGGCTTCCACATGGACGTCTGGCAGCCAGGTATGCACCGGCCACATCGGCACCTTGACGGCAAAGGCGGCAAGAAACGCAAAGAAGATAAATGTCTGGGCGGTACTGCCAAGTGGCAATTTGTGCCAGGTCAACAGATCAAAACTGCCACCCGACTTGGTGTAGAGAAATATCAGCGCGATCAACAGCAACAGCGACCCGAGCAGCGTGTAGAGAAAAAACTTGAATGCCGCATAGATCTTGTTCGGCCCGCCCCAGATGCCGATGATCAGATACATCGGTATCAGCATCGCCTCGAAGAACACATAAAACAGGATGCCATCCGCCGCGGCGAACGCACCGTTGATGAGACCTGACATGATCAGGAACGCCGCAAAATATTGCGCCGGTTGCTTCTC
>JANLVB010000558.1:0-3688 GCA_031363785.1 Betaproteobacteria bacterium | reverse complement strand
CCAGAGGCAACGGCTCTTTGGCCAGTCCAAACCGACGCCGGTCGGTTTAGAGCCGCAGGCCGCAGCCCCAAGGGGGCGCACTCCTCCTTCGAGGCGGCTCATCAGGAGGCTGTATGACCAATGCCGTAATTGTTTCCACCGCCCGTACCCCGCTCGCCAAGAGCTGGAAAGGGTCCTTCAACATGACCCACGGCGCCACCCTGGGCGGCCATGCGGTGGAGCATGCCATCAAGCGCGCTGGTATCGAAGCCGGCGAGGTCGAGGACGTCATCATCGGCTGCGCCAATCCGGAGGGTGCGACTGGCGCCAATATCGCGCGCCAGATTGCGCTGCGCGCCGGATGCCCGATCACGGTGTCGGGAATGACGGTGAACCGTTTCTGTTCCTCCGGCCTGCAGACTATTGCGATGGCGGCACAACGTGTCGTCGCCGGGGAGGGTGACGTGTATGTGGCCGGCGGCGTCGAGAGCATCTCCTGCGTGCAGCAGGAGATGAACCAGCACATGCTGGCCGACCCCTGGTTGGTGAAAAACAAGCCAGAGATCTACTGGAACATGTTGCAGACGGCTGAAAATGTGGCCAAGCGTTACGGCATTGGCCGCGACGCCATGGATGAATATGGCGCTGCCAGCCAGCAACGCGCCACGGCGGCGCTGGCGGCAGGTTTGTTCGATGCCGAGATTGCGCCAATCACAGTCACCATGGGTGTGGCTGACAAGGTGATGGGCTTGACGACCCGGCAGGTCACCGTAGCCAAGGACGAAGGCATCCGCGAAGGCACGACCAAGGAGGGTATCAGCGGCATCAAGCCGGCGATTCCCGGTGGCGTGATTTCGGCCGGCAATGCCAGCCAATTTTCCGACGGTGGCGGCGCCGTGGTGGTGATGAGCGAGACCTTGGCCGAGAAGCGTGGCCTCAAACCACTCGGCCGTTTCCTGGGTTTTGCCGTGGCGGGTTGTGAGCCCGACGAAATGGGCATCGGCCCGGTGTTCGCTATTCCCAAGGTGCTCAAGCGCCTCGGCCTGACCGTCGGCGACATCGACCTGTGGGAGCTCAACGAGGCATTCGCCGTGCAGGTGCTGTATTGCCGCGACAAGCTGGGCATTCCGGCCGACCGGCTCAATGTGAACGGCGGCGCAATTGCGGTCGGCCACCCGTATGGAGTCAGCGGCCAGCGTCTGACCGGCCACGCCCTGATCGAGGGCAAACGCCGCGGTGCCAAGCGCGTCATGGTGACCATGTGTATCGGAGGCGGCATGGGCGCGGCGGGCGTGTTTGAAGTGCTGTGAACCTCAGGCCGACGCTGGATTTCCTGCTCTACCAGTGGCTCGATGTCGAGTCACTGTGCGGGCGTGCGCGGTTTGCCGACCACTCGCGCGAGACCTTCGGCGCCGTGTTCGACACCTGCGAGCGCATCGCACGAGAAAAATACGCGCCATTCAACCGGCTTGTCGATACCGAGGAGCCACGCTTCGATGGTGACAAGGTCATCCTGCCGCAGGCCACACACGATGCCCACCATGCTTACGTCGCCTCTGGCATGCTGGGGGCGGCGCAGGACTACGACGTGGGAGGCATGCAACTGCCGTACACCGTCAACGCCAGCGCCAATGCCTTTTTCTCCCTGGCCTCGGTGAGTATCGGCAGCAGCCTGCTGACGGTGGGCAACGCCAACCTGTTGCTGGTACACGGCACGGCAGCCCAGAAATCGGTGTTTGCCGCCAATGAATTCTCGGGTCGCTGGGCCGGAACGATGTGCCTGAGTGAGCCACAAGCTGGCTCCAGCCTGTCCGACATCAGCACCCGCGCGGTCGCGGATGGCCCAGGCTCGGAAGGTGATCCGCTGGGGTCGCGTTACCGCCTGACTGGCAACAAGATGTGGATTTCCTCTGGCGACCATGAGTTGACCGAGAACATCGTGCATCTGGTGTTGGCCAAGATTCCAGGACCAGATGGCAAGCTGATACCTGGAACACGTGGCATTTCCTTGTTCATCGTGCCGAAGAAAATGGTGAACCCGGCGGGGCAGTTGACCGGCGAGCGCAACGACGTGGCATTGGCCGGCCTGAACCACAAGCTGGGCTGGCGCGGTACAACCAACACATTGCTCAATTTCGGCGAGGGTAAATACCCGGTTGGTGGCACAGCCGGAGCTGTGGGTTATCTGGTCGGGCGGCCCCATGAAGGGCTGCGCTGCATGTTTCACATGATGAACGAGGCGCGTATCGGAATTGGAACGGCTGCCACCATGCTCGGCCTGGCGGGTTACTACGCCTCGCTAGCCTACGCACGCAACCGGCCACAAGGCCGCCCGACCGGTGCAACCGGCAAGGACGCGGCACAACCCCAGGTTCGCATCATCGAACACGCCGACATCCGGCGCATGTTGCTAGCACAAAAGTCGTATTGCGAAGGAGCCTTGGCGCTGGAGCTGTATTGCGCCCGCTTGGTGGATGAAACCCATACCGGCGAGTCGGCAGCCGCGGACGAAGCGCGCCTGTTGCTGGAAGTGCTGACGCCGATTGCCAAGAGCTGGCCCAGTGAATGGTGCCTGGAGGCCAATTCGCTGGCGATCCAGATCCATGGTGGTTACGGCTACACGCGGGACTTCGCCGTCGAGCAGTATTGGCGCGACAACCGGCTGAACATGATCCATGAGGGCACCCATGGCATACAGGCCATGGACTTGCTGGGGCGCAAGGTACTGATGGAAGGCGGGCGCGCCCTGGATTTGCTGACGCAGCGCTTGACGGCGACAGTGGCGCGCGCCCTTGCGCATGATCAACTGGCGAACCATGCCCAGGCCCTGGCAGACGCCTGGAGCCGGGTTCTGCATGCCACACGGGCGGCGTGGAGCGACACCAACCCGCAACCGGCATTGGCCAATGCGGTGGCCTACATGCAGGCCTTCGGCCACGTGGTGCTGGCCTGGACATGGCTTGACGTGTCGCTGGCCGCATTGACAGCGGACAGCGCTGCGGCACAATCACGCACTGTGGGCTGCCTGGGTGCGACCCGCTATTTCTTTCATTTCGAACTCCCCAAGATCAGTGCCTGGCTGCACGTGGTACAAACCCGTGACATGACCTGCGCCAACCTGCCCGAAGAGGCTTTCTGATGTCATTTTTCAAGAAGTACAACGGCACCACCAACCTGCGTCTGGCACGTGTCGAAACGGCGATCTGGGTGTTGATCTACGGCGGATTGCTGTGTCTGGTGGTGGGGCTCTTCATGTCGCGGCAACACAGTGGGTCCGGCTTCGGGATGGTCGTGGGTGGCGCCATCGTTGCGGCATGCGGTGTAGCGCTGGTGTACCTGCGCTCCCGGCTGCGCGAAGAAGACTGACCCTGGCCAGCCCAATTTTCAGCCACGCCATGACCCGAACCATCCAGCAACTTTTCGACCTGCACGGCAAGACCGCGCTGGTGACCGGTGGATCCCGTGGCCTGGGCTTGCAGATGGCGCATGCCTTGGGCGAAGCCGGCGCCCGCATCATGCTCACCTCGCGCAAGGCCGCAGACCTGGAATTGGCCACGGCCGAGCTGCAGGCCGCCGGCATCGACACGCGCTGGATCGCCGCCGACTGCTCGTCCGAGGCCGATATTGGCCGGCTGGTGGAAGAAACACTGCAGCGGATTGGTCGTGTGGACATCCTGGTCAACAACGCGGGTGCTACCTGGGGCGCGCC
>JANLVB010000523.1:0-1915 GCA_031363785.1 Betaproteobacteria bacterium | reverse complement strand
TCTGGGCGACGGGGTCGACCTGTACCGCAGTGGCATCATCAGTTTTGCCAACCAGCCGGCGCGTGATGGTGGAGTGGTGGTCGGTATGACCGTGGCGCAAGCAGCGCAGTGCATGCTGGTTTTCGACCCCGAAGCGCGCACTGCCGCCGACGTGACGAATCGCACCGTGGTCGATACCGGACCGGATGGACGGCAGGTGGTCTGCACCGACTCCATCGCCTTTGGTCTGCCCGAGGATGTGCGCAATGTGCTGGTCACGGCCGGCCATACCGGACGTAGCGCGGTGCCGTACCTGCTCAAAGTGCGGCCGTTCGGTTTTATTTGCTCGGACGGTGGCAAAGGCCGCGAGGATGGCGGCATTGCCGGTCTGGCGATGGTCGAGAAAGAGGGCCTGGCCGGCGCCACCGTGGACGCACGCAGTGCGCGCATGGGCGAGGGCCTGAGCAGTTACCGCGATGGCAGCATCAGCGCGGTGAATGCGCTGGCCGCTGCCGCCGGTGTGCGCGTGGGCATGACCGCGGCGCAGGCTGCGGCATTGCTGGTGCGTCGTCAGACCTCGTAGTCGACCATCCTGCGTTCTGCCGCCGCCTCGGCGACAAAGGCCACGATGGCCTTGTGCTCGGGGTGCACCTGGTAGCCGGCCAATGCTTCCTTGCTGGCGAATTCGCTGACCAGCGCCAGGTGGCTGCTGGCGTCCCCTGCCACAAAATCGATGCCGACCTCGATCGACAACAAGCCGGGTATACGCCCGCGCAGGCTCTCAAGCTTTTGCTTGATGAGCCGTGCATTGGTGGCGCGGTCATTGCCGTGCGCGCTGTCCTTCAGCCGCCAGAAAACTATGTGCTTGATCATGGTGTCTGGTTTTCCTTCGGTGCAAAGAGTTGGTCAGTAGGTGCCAGGGTAGGCGCCGCCGTCGGCCAGGATGTTCTGGCCGGTCATGTAACTTGCGTGCTGGCTGCACAAAAACGCGCAGATCGCGCCGAACTCCGCCGCATTGCCGAGCCGGCGTGCCGGTATCGTCTGGCGGCGGCGTTCCATCGCCGAGTCCATGGTCTGTCCAGGCGCTTTGGCGGCGGCCTCCATGGTCTTGCGCAAGCGGTCGGTGTCGAACGCGCCCGGCAGCAGGTTGTTGATGGTGACGTTGGCTTGCGCCAGCGGGCTACGCGCAAGGCCGGCGACAAACCCTGTCAGACCGCTGCGCGCGCCGTTGCTCAGGCCCAGATTGCCGATTGGCGCCTTGACGCTGACCGAGGTGATATTGACTATGCGACCATAGCCGCGTTGCGCCATGCCGTCCACCGTGGCCTTGATCAGGGCTATGGGTGTGAGCATGTTGGCATCCAGCGCTGCGAGCCAGTCGTCCCGTGACCAATTTCGAAAGTCGCCCGGCGGCGGGCCGCCGGCGTTGGTGACAACGATGTCGAACGCCGTCCCGGGCCCGTGCGGGTGCGCGAACACCGCCGCGCGCCCGGCCTCGGTGGTGATGTCAGCCGCCACCGACTCCACCCTGGATTGCGGGTTGCTGCGCAGTGTCAACAACTGTTGCACTGCCTCTTGCAACGGCCATGCAGTACGCGCCACGATCAGTACATTGGCACCCTCGCGCACCAGCGCCTGGGCGCAGCCCAGACCCAGGCCCTTGCTGGCGCCGCAGACCAGCGCCCATTTGCCGTTGATTCCAAGATCCATCTTTTCGTCTCCCGTGCTTTTTGTCAGCTGCCAACTCTGGATTTGCGTGGTGCCGCCTGTTTCGCCGCTGCTGGTGAGGCCTCGCTCAATGCCAACGCATCGAGCTGGGCAACGCCGTGGAACGGGTACAGGTCCTGCTGCTCCAACACCACCAGCCGTTCGTTGATCTTGCGCAGAAAAGCATGGCCGAGGCGCCAATCCCGTTCGCTTATGGTGCCAACCACCT
>JANLVB010000495.1:0-9648 GCA_031363785.1 Betaproteobacteria bacterium | reverse complement strand
CGCCATCAAAGTGGCGATCAGGAAATAGTTGCAGTACAGGGCATCGGCGAGCATCACATCGCCCGGGTGAAAGCCTTTGAGCAAGGTGCGTACCAACCCGAGTTCGCCAGTGCCTTTGCCACTGTGAGGACGGCTGCGGGGGCGATATCTGGGCGCAGGCGGTCGGATTTCCCCGGCGATGCGATACTGGCCCGCATGCGATCAAATCTGCTGACTCCTCCCTCTTTTCAGCCGTTTTGGCCCTGATGACATGGCCCTGTCCATCTGCGTCCCTGCCGCGCTCAGGATGCTGATGGCACGGCCTGCCGACAAGTGCCGCTATCGGGTGGGCGTTCCGTGAGCGATCCGGGGCTGATCGTACCCACGCCCGCACCGCAACTTGTGCGGCTCGCCGAAACACAGCGCGAACCCGTGCCGTTCACGCTCGACGGCCGGGCCTGTCACGGGCTTGCCGGCGACACCATCCTGACGGCGGTGTTGGCGCTTGGTCCGGTATTGCGGCACGCCGATTTCAGTGGCGAGGCGCGGGCCGGCTTCTGCCTGATGGGCGCCTGCCAGGACTGCTGGGTCTTAACAGCGAGCGGTCAGCATCTGCGGGCCTGCACTTCCTTTATCGCGCCGGGCATGCACTTGCTGACGCGCAGGCCCGGCGGCGCATGAGCGTCCAGGAACCGCCGGTGATCGTCGGCGCCGGGCCGGCCGGTATTCGGGCCGCGCAGGCGCTCGTCGGCAGGGGCCTGCGCCCGGTCGTGGTGGACGAGGCCCCGCGCTGGGGGGGCCAGATCTACCGCCAGCCGCCAGCGCATTTCCTGCGCTCCAAGAAGGTCCTGTATGGCTGGGAGTCCCGGCGCGCCGATGCGGTTCACCGGGCCATGTCAGGTGTGCTGGATCGCGTCGACTATCGCCCCGATACATTGGTCTGGAACGCCGAGGCCGGCCATCTCGACCTGTTGCACCAGGGTCGAACGTCGACACTGGCCTTTTCGCGGCTGATCGTCGCCAGTGGGGCCACAGACCGGATATTGCCGTTTCCGGGCTGGACGAAACCTGGCGTCTACACACTGGGCGGTGCTCAGGTTGCCCTCAAGTACCAGGGCTGCGCGATTGGCAGCAAGGTCGTGTTCCTGGGAACCGGGCCGCTGCTGTATCTGGTCGCGTACCAGTATGCCCTGGCCGGAGCAAATGTCGCGGCGGTGCTCGACACCGCGACACTGGCCGATCAGGTGGCTGCCGCGCCTGCGCTGCTGGCACGACCGTCGGTATTGGCCAAGGGCCTGTATTACCTGGCTTGGCTGCGGGCCCACGGCGTGCGGCTGCAGGGCGGCGTGCGAGCGCTGCGGGTACTCGGCGATGTGCGCACCGAGGCGATGGTCTGGGCCGATGCCCGCGGCGAACACACGCTGGCCTGCGATGCAGTCGGCTTTGGCTACGCGCTGCGCCCCGAGACCCAACTGGCCGATCTGCTGGGCTGTCGATTCCGTTTCGACGACCTTGCCCGCGCCTGGTTGCCCGAGCGCGATGTGGCCGGCCGGGCCAGCGTGCCGGGTATCTACCTGGCCGGAGATGGCGCGGGCATCCTTGGCGCCGATGCGGCTGAATGGGCTGGCGAACGTGCGGCTCTGGCGCTGCTGTCCGACGCTGGACATGCGCTTGACGCGCCTGGCCGCGCGCGTGCTGCCACCCTGGAGAGGCGGCTGGCGGGTGCGGCGCGGTTTCTGGGCGGCCTGGAACGCGCCTTTCCGTTTCCGCTGGGCTGGGCCGACCGGGCCCCCGATGAGTTGGTCGTCTGCCGGTGCGAGGAGGTCACTGCCGGAGACCTGCGGCGCACCGCGTCGAGCACCGGTGCGACCGAGCTGAACCGGCTCAAGGCTTTTTGCCGCGTTGGCATGGGGCGCTGCCAGGGCCGCATGTGCGCTGTGGCTGCGGCTGAAATCCTGGCGCATTGCAGTGGCCAGCAGCCCGTGCAGGTCGGGCGGCTCAGGGGTCAGGCGCCGGTCAAGCCGATCCCCTTCATGGTCCGCGAGTCGGCGGATGAATTGCCGACCGGGGAGTCCGCATGAAGGACAAGCGGCATGTCGATGTGGCCATCATTGGCGGCGGAATTGTCGGCTCGTCCGCAGCGCTGGCCTTGCGCGGCATGGGCCTGTCCGTCATCGTGCTCGAGCGCGACCTGTGCGGCGCGCACTCCAGTGGCGTCAACTACGGTGGCGTTCGCCGGCAGGGGCGCCCGCTGACGCAGTTGCCGCTGTCCCGGCGCGCCCATGGCATATGGGGACGCCTGCGCGAACTGATCGGCATCGATGGCGAATACCTGCGCTCGGGGCATCTGAAGATAGCCCGCAGCCAGGCTGACCTGGCATCCCTGGAGGCCTACCGCGAACGCAGCACCGGTTATGGAATGGACCTGCGCATGATTGGCGCGGGCGTGCTGCGCTCGCAGTACCCGTGGCTGGGCGCGAGTGCGATCGGCGGCTCCTACTGCCCGCAGGACGGGCACGCCAACCCGCGCCTGGTGTCACCGGCCTTTGCGCGCGCGGCAGCCCGCGCGGGGGCGGACATCCGCGAACACTGTCGCGTGGACGAAATAGAGCACGACGGCCAGTGTTTCACGGTGGCCTCAGGTACGGCGCTGCAGGTGCGCTCGCGTTTCCTGCTCAATTGCGCCGGCGCCTGGGCAGGCGCCGTGGCGAGGCGCTTCGGCGAAGCGGTTCCCATGGTGTCGGAGCACCCGGTCATGGCGGTCACCGAGCCGCTGGACATGTTCATGACCCTGAGCCTGGGGGTCGAGGGCGGCGGCATCTATGGGCGGCAGGCGCCGCGCGGCAACTGCGTCATTGGCGGCTCGCGGGGTTATGCCATCGACGCCGACCGAGCACGGCCGGGCCATCAGGCGATCGCTCAGGTGTTGCAGCGCAGCGTCGAACTCCTTCCTGCGCTGCGCCATGCGCACATCATCCGCGCCTGGAGCGGCACCGAAGGGTATCTTCCCGACCGCGAGCCAGTGATCGGGCCCAGCGCGACCACACCCGGTCTGGTCCACGGGTTTGGTTTTGCGGGGGCTGGTTTCCAGATCGGACCGGCCGTCGGCGAGGTGCTCGCGGAACTGGTGCGGGACGGCGCCAGTACGACGCCGATCGCGGCATTTTCGATCTCCCGCTTTGCGGACGCGGCGCATTTGCCGCCCGAAGGCGGATCTTGAGGATCTGCAACTACAGCGTATCCTCCAGCCGGCAATTGATCAGCAACTCGGCCACCGAGGCGGTGTTGGGCAGGGCCATCACGACCGAAACCAGGGCCGCCAGATCGTCCGGCTGCGACATCGCCTGCGCTGGCATGGCCGGGTGGCCGGCGGACATATCGGTGTTGACGAAGGACGGGCAAACGGCCGTTGCCCGCACACCCATGTCCCAGGCGATGCGCCGGGCGGCGTGGGTCAATGCAATCATGGCATGTTTCGACATGTTGTAGGCGATGTTGTCGTTGCGCACGCGCTTTCCGGACAGTGATGCGATGTTGATGATGCGTCCGGCGCCGCTGGCTTCGAGGTATGGCAGGGCGCAATGGATGAGGTTGAGCGGGGCCTTGCAGTTGATGGCCCAGATCTCGTCCAGGGCCGCTTCATCCGGCGCCCGCAGGGTGATCTTGCTGTTGGCGCCGGCGTTGTTCACCAGTCCGTCGATGCGCCCGAAAACTGCGGCGGCGGCCTCGACCCAGGCGCGGTGGCTGGCCCAGTCACGGGCGTCGAAGCGGCTGACATGCAGGCGGGCGGGGTCCCAGCCCTTGGTGAACGGGTTTGTCGAACCTGGATCGCGGACGCCCAGGCTGAGCGAATACCCCTGCAGATACAGCCTCTCGGCGATCGCACGGCCGATGCCGCGGTTGGCACCTGAAATGAGGATGACGCGTCCGACCGGATCAAGCATGGTTTTCTTTCAGCCGTGAAGAGTCAAAGGGGCCTGGCCGGGCCTGCCCCGCCCGTTGTGCCCGACCTTGAAGCGATCACAGCGAAAACCGGAGAGATCGAAGCGTGTCTCTGAGCCCAGGGTCAGTGCTGCCAGAATTTCGCCCGTCACCGGCCCGATGCCGAAGCCGTGGCCGGAAAACCCGGCGGCGATAACCAGGCCGTCGATTCCCGAGTGGGCATCGATGACCGGCAGGGCGTCCGGAGTGAGGTCGATCAGCCCGCCCCACACGCGGGCAATGCCCAAATCGGCGACGCCGGGCAGGACCTGCGCAACCCGTCCGATCAGCGCAGCGATGTCGCGCACCCGTGGCTGCAGGCTGTCCTGCGTCCAGGCGGTCGGATCGCCGGACCAGTCGTCGATGCCGTTGGTCACCCGAAAGCGGCCCGAGAGTTCCTGCCGACCGGCGGCGTCGGCGTTGGCTACGCCGAAAACCTGCGAGAAGACCGGCGCAGTGGGTACGGTCTGCAGCACGCAGACGAGTTTGGACATGATCGGCAGGCTGATACCCCGGGGTCCGAGGAGTTCGGGCGCGTGGACACCGGCGGCGACCACCACGCGATCGCAGTGCAGCGCGCCCTCGCTGGTCTCGACGCCGATCACACGTCCCTTGTCGAGCACGAGCGCGTGCGCCGCGACACCCTCGCGGATGGTGGCACCATGGCGCACCGCTGCCGCCGCATAGGCTGCAAGGCTCGCGTACGGGTCCGCATGGCCGTCGCCGGCGCAGAAGGATGCCGCAAGCACCGCGTCGCCAACCGCCGGTGCCACTGCGCGGACAGCTTGCAGGTCGGGCAGGAATTCAAGGTCCAGGCCCAGGGCCCGTTGGTCTGCAACCAGCGCACGGATGGTTGCGACCTCGTCCGCGCTGCGCGCAAGGCGCAGGTTGCCGCCCTGCCGGTAGCCGGTCGGCAGGCCTAGTTCCTGATCCAGGGTTTGCCAGCGCGCAACCGCCGCCTGCGCCAGGGGTAGTTCGACGGGATGCCGCCCGGACTGGCGCACGCCGCCCAGCGTCCAGCCGGAGGCCATGGCGCCGAGCCGGGTCTTTTCGAGCAGCGTGACACGGTAGCCGGCCCGGGCAATTTCGTAGGTCGCCGAAACGCCGCTGATGCCGCCGCCGATGATGATGATGTCCTGCACCGGCCCCCATCCTTTCGGGTTGCAATTCAGGTGGCCGTGCGCCGAAGCCGCGCAAAGCGCTCCAGACGAAACGGGGTCATATCGACAAAGGGTGTCGTCCCGGTCAGCAGGTCGGCCACCAGTCGTCCGGCTCCCGGACCGATGCCGAAGCCGTGGCCGGAAAAGCCGCTGGCCAGGAAAAATCCGGGGATCCGCGGAACCTCGCCGATCACCGGAACGGCATCGGGCATTGCGTCGATCAAGCCACCCCAGGCGCCGGCGACCTGCATCGCCGCAAAGGCGGGAAATGCCGCGATCAGGTTCCTTTGCGCCTGTTCAAGAATGCGCGCATCCGGCTTCGGGTCGAGGACGCGGATCCGCTCGAAGGGGCTCACGGCCTCCATCGACCAGCGCCGCGGCGTGCGGATCTCTTCCAGGAAGCGGTGTCCGATGCGCAGACGCAACTCATGCCGCTGGCGGATCAGGGCCGGCAGGAAGTCGGGAAACAGCCTGAAGCTGTCGGGCACGATATGGGCGGCACTGGCGCCGCGGTGGGCGATGGTGTAGCCGCCATCTGCGCGTTTGCGAAAGGCGAAGTCGGCTGCGCCAACCGCCTGCTCTGGTGGACCCTGCAGAGGCGCCGTACGCAAGACCGATCCGATGATCTTCAATTGCGGGAAGTCGATCCCCATGTTGCCGAGGAACAGCCGAGACCATGCGCCGCCCGCGAGCACCACCTGGCTGCAGCGGATCACGCCGTGCTCGGTGATCACGCCCGAGACGCGCCCGGCCGAGGTTTCCAGGCCGCGCACGGCACAGCACTCGAGCACATGGCCGCCCCCCCGGCGAACCGCTTCAGCAATGGCGGGAACCGCTTTTTGGGGCTCCGCGCGCGCATCGGATGGGGTGTAGAGCGCGCCGGCATACTTTCGCTCGGAGCCCGGAAGGACGGTCTTGATCTCCGCCGCAGTCAGCAGTCGCGAGTCGAGTTGGTAGGGTTGCGCGTTTCGCAGCCATTGCGCATGGCTGGCCAACCCATCGGCATGGTCGGCGACATAGACGATGCCGCTGCGCCTGAAGCCGATATCGGCGCCAATGGCGGGCCCCATGGCCTCCCACAGGCGCTGGCTTTCGAGGGCCAGCGGGATTTCTCCCGGATCACGGCCCATGATCCGGATCCAGCCCCAGTTGCGTCCCGATTGCTCGTGGCCCACGCGCCCTTTCTCGCAGACCGCCACTGCGATGCCCTTTTGCGCCAGGTAGAGGGCCGTGGTGATGCCGACGATGCCGCCCCCGATGACCACCACATCCAGTTTCTCGGGCATCGCAGCGCCGGGCCCGATGCGCTCGATACCGGCATGTGCCCGCCCATCGGGCGCGGCGTTTGCATGGCTCATGTCGCTGTCTCAGGCGCAGGGGCTGCATGACCGATGGGTGCGGCCATCCCGCTTGCTGCCCCTTGGCCCCGTTGAAACGCGGGTGGTCGCGCGAATTTCATCGGCAGCAGTATCGCATCCGCCATCGGGTGTTGATCGGTGTGCATACCGAGGGTTTTTCAGGATGCTTCGGGGTCCGCCAGGGGCGCGTCGACGGGCTCCGGCTCTATATACTGGCTTGCACGGCTGCCGCACAAGGGCGCAGCGGATACCGTCGGCCCCTCGCATGCGAGTTCGTAACCATCAGAAAGACCACCATGAAAATGCACTTCGCCGCCGCCGCCCTGGGGCTTGCGTGTTCCATCGTCGGCATCACCCCGGCCCTTGCCCAAAAGACCACTCTGATCGTCGGTCTCGCATCGGCCGACGCCGGTGTGCTGGATCCGCACATCAATTCATCCACCCCGGGCAAGAGCTTCCTGCAGCAGTTGTTCAACGGCCTGGTCCGCCTCAAGCCGGGCGAGATCAGCCCGGACCAGATCGAGCCGGATCTGGCGGCGAGCTGGACGACCTCGCCCGATGGCAAGGTCTGGACGTTCAACCTGCGCAAGGGCGTGCAATGCCACCACAACTTCGGCGAGTTCACCTCGGCTGACGCGGTCTTCTCGCTGCAGCGCGCGGCCACCCGCGCGACGTCCTCGTTCTCGTCGGATTACGCCGACTTCGACCGCGTCGAGGCAGTAGACCGCCATACCGTCAGGATCACGCTCAAGAACACCATTCCGAGCCTGCTGGGCGTCGTGATGAACTACCACGGCGGGCAGATGGTGTGCAAAGCAGCCGTCGAGCAACTGGGCGAGGAGGGCTTTCGCCGCCGGCCGATCGGCACCGGCCCGTTCGCGTTCGCCGAGTACGTGCCCCAACAATATGGCAAGCTGGTCGCCCACGACCAGTATTTCCGCGGCAAGCCGGTGTTCCGTGAAATCACCTATCGGCTGATCCCGTCCGACTCTGCGCGCGACCTGGCCTTCCAGGCTGGCGAGCTCGACATGATCTATGCCCGCCAGAACCAGGCCAGCTTTGCCCGTCTTAAGCAAATGCCGGGCGTCAAGGCCTATGCGATGAACCCGGCTGAAATGTCAGTGATCCACCTGAACAAGACGATGCCGCCGCTCAACGACATCAAAGTTCGCCAGGCGATCGCGCACGCCCTGGACCGCGACGGCATCCATGAATTCCGTGGCCGGGACATCACACGGCAGGCGGTCTCGGTGGTGCCCAGCGGCTACCTTGGAACGTTGGCCAATGCGCCGCTGCTGCCGCACAACCTGCAGAGGGCCCGGCAGTTGCTGACCGAGGCGGGCCACCCGAATGGCATCACGATACGCACGATCCACACCACGCTGCCCGGTATGCTGACCTTCATGGAGGCCGCGCAGGCACAACTCAAGCGCGCCGGTATCAACCTGGAGATCACGCCGGTCGAGCACGCCACCTTCCACCAGCAGATCCGCCAGAACCTGAGCCAGGTGGTGCATTTCCAGGCGGCCCGCTTCCCGGTGGCCGATGTCTACCTTTCGCAGTTCTTCCATTCACGTGCCACCGTCGGTTCACCGACCGCCGTGACGAACTTCTCGCATTGCAATGCGGGCGATGCAGAGATCGACGCGGCGCGCGCCGAGACCAATGCGCAAAAGCAGATCGCGCTTTGGCATGAGGCACAGCGCAAGATCATCAACGATGTCTGCGCCATCCCGATGAACGAGTCGCTGCAACTGTGGGCGCTGAAAGACAGCCTGGACCTGGGTTATCCGATCAAGGGGGCCCTGAACCTCGGACCGGGCGTCCTGGAAACCAGCCGCTTCACCAAGTAAGCGGTTCGTGCCGTGCCTGAACCGGCCACGCCTGGCGCGCGCCGCCTGCCGCCATGATCCGTCCTGCGCCGCGTACGGTGGCAGGACGGGGCTTCGGAATCTGAACCAAGGGGCGGTCTCATGAAGACCTTTCTCGTGCGCAGGCTTGGCTTCGCGCTCGTGACCATGTTTGCCGTGCTGACGATCATCTTCATGATCGTGCGCGTGTTGCCGGGCGATCCGGCCATGGTGATCCTGGGTGACCAGGCCGATGCGGCAGCCATCGCCGCGCTGCGTACCCGCCTGGGACTCGACCAGCCGCTGCTCGTCCAGTACCTGCAGTTTCTGGGTGGCGCATTGCGTGGAGACTGGGGCGTCTCGCTGGTCACCGGTCGTCCGGTGGTCCAGGACGTGCTCGATGTCCTGCCATGGACGATCGAGCTGACGGTGAGTGCGCTGTTGATCGGCGCCGTCATCGGAATTCCGCTGGGCGTCTGGGCCGCCACCAACCGTAACCGCATGATCGACTACGTGATCCGTATGGTCTCGCTGCTGGGCCTGTCGTTTCCGGCCTTCGTGTCGGGGATCATGCTGCTGATCGGCCTGGCGATCCAGCTACGCTGGTTCCCGGTGATCAGCGGCAATCGCAGCAACCTTTCTTCGTGGGCGCTTTCGCTGGCGCTGCCGGCCATCAACCTCGGGCTGATCATGGCCGCCTACATCACCCGCGTCACGCGATCGGCGATGCTGGAGGTACTCTCCGAGGACTATGTGCGCACCGCGCGGGCGAAAGGGGCGCCCTGGAGGATCGTGGTCTGGCGCCATGCACTGCGCAATGCGCTGATCCCAATCATCACCATTGTGGGTCTCTATCTTGGTGTGTTGATCGGCAACTCGGTGCTGACCGAGATCGTCTTCAACCGCCCGGGACTGGGCAAGCTGATCGTCGGTGCGCTGAACCAGCGCGACTACACGATGCTCCAGGGGATGATGGTGATCTACACGATGCTGGTGGTCGGGATCAACCTGGCCACCGACCTGGTCTACGGTGCCGCCGATCCGAGGGTCAAGATGTCATGACAGCAGTTCCCACGACGCGTACGCCCGGTGCCAGGGTGCTCTCGGCGACGATCCGCGCCTTCAATACCAACAAGACATCATGGATCGGCCTGGGTGTGTTCCTGCTGGTGGTTTTGCTGGCGCTGCTGGCACCCTGGATCTCGCCGCACGATCCGCTCGAGCAGGACATCTTCAACAAGCTCGCGTCGCCATCGTCCAAATACTGGCTGGGCACCGACTACTTTGGACGGGACATCCTGTCGCGCCTCCTGCATGGCG
>JANLVB010000490.1:0-2177 GCA_031363785.1 Betaproteobacteria bacterium | reverse complement strand
CCGACTACACCAAGGCGATGATGAAAAAGCTCGCTGGCAACAGTGGTGGCGTCGCCTTCTGGCGCATCGCCATGCGCCCCGGTCGACCGATGGCCGTGGGGCGCATCAGCCCGGCGATTACCGACCCGCCGCATTCTGCCGTGTTGTTCGGCCTGCCGGGCAATCCAGTCGCCGTGATGGAGACGTTTCTGGCATTTGTGCGCCCCGCGCTGCTGCGAATGATGGGTTGCAACGCAGTACCGGCGCCGCTGCTGCGGGCACGCAGCGCCGAGGCGATACGCAAGAAGCCCGGGCGTACCGAGTACCAGCGCGGCGTGGTGGGCCAAACACACGACGGTGGCCTGCAGGTACACACCACCGGCAACCAGGGCTCCGGCGTGTTGCGTTCAATGGTGCAGGCCAACGGTCTGATCGTGCTACACCATGACCAGGGAAATGTGGCCGTGGGTGATGAAGTCGATGTGATGATGTTCGACGGTGCGATCTGAACGAAGGCGGGCCGCTTCGCTCCGTCGCCGGATCGCAGGCTACTTGCCGCCGACCGGTTCCAGCTATGGCGCGTGTGCACCGGCCAGGACGTTATCTTCCAGTGCCACTTCTTTCTTCGCACCCGGTGCGTGCCGCCGTGCGAACAGCGTGTACATGGTGGGCACGACAAAAATGGTCAACAGCGTTCCCAGGCTCATGCCGCCCACGATCACCCAGCCGATCTGGCGCCGACTCTCGGCACCGGCGCCGCTGGCGAGCGCCAGTGGTACCGCACCCAGCACCATGGCGCCGGTTGTCATCAGGATCGGGCGCAGCCGCTGTGTTGCGGATTTCTTGATTGCCGCCAAGGTATCCAGACCCTGCTCGCGTAGCTGGTTGGCAAATTCGACAATCAGGATGCCGTGTTTGGTGATCAGGCCCACCAGCGTTATCAGGCCGATCTGGCTGAACACGTTGAGCGTCCCGCCCGACCATTTGAGCGCCAGCAGCGCACCCGCCATCGACAACGGCACGCTGAGCAGAATCACGAACGGGTCGACAAAACTCTCGAACTGCGCCGCCAGTACCAGAAAGATGAAAAACAGCGCCAGGATGAAGACCAGCGTCAGCGAGTCGGCCGACTTCCGGAACTCACGGCTGGAGCCGTTCAAATCTGTGGCGTAACCCGGCTTGAGCACCTTCTTGGCTGTGGCATCCATGAAATCGAGCGCCTCACCGACCGAATAGTCGGCCGCCAGATTCGAGGTGATGGAGGCCGAGCGCCGCTGGCCGAAATGGTTCAGCTCACGCGGCACCACCACCTCTCGCAATTTCACCAGCGCCGAGAGCGGGATCATGGTGTCACTGCGCCCGCGCACAAAAATCTTCTCGATGTCGTCTGGCGTGTCACGCCCGCTCGGGTTGGTCTGCACAATGACGTCGTATTGCTCTCCCTCGCGCTTGTAGCGTGTGACCAGGCGTCCGCCCAGCATGGTTTCGACCGCCCGGGCAATCGCATCCACCCCGACTCCCATGTCGGCCGCACGTTCACGATCCACCTCGAGCCGGATCTCGGGCTTGTTCAGTCGCAAATCGGTGTCCACCTGAACAAAGCCGGGGTTCTTCGCCAGCTCGTCCTGGAACTGCCGCACCGCCTGCGCCAGGTTCTGGTAACTGTCCGAAGTGATGATGACGTAATTGATCGGGCGCTGCGTAAAGCCTTGTCCGAGCGACGGTGGTGTGATGGGGAACGCGGTGACACCGGTCAGGCCGGAAACCCGCGGCGTCATGTCGCGCGCCATCTCCAGCGTAGTGCGTTTGCGCTGCTCCCACGGCGTGGTGCGAAAGAAGATATTGCCCTGGGCCACGGTCGGGTTGCCGATGGTGGCAAAGATGCGGTCGAACTCCGGATAACTTTCACCGACACGCTCGATGGCGCGTGCATAACGGTTGGTGTACTCCAGCGTCGCGCCGTCCGGCGCGTTCACTTGCGCGACGATCACGCCACGATCTTCGATCGGCGACAACTCGCGTTTGATGTCGCCCAGCACGCTCCACGACACCACACCGCTGCCAATCGCGACCAGAACCACCAGCCAGCGCATTTTCAGGGTCACACCCAGCAACCACGCATAACCCCGTGTCAGGGCTCGCAATCCGCGCTCCATGCCACGGTCAAAGAAATTGGGATTCGGGTTGTGGCGCAGCAG
>JANLVB010000478.1:0-17782 GCA_031363785.1 Betaproteobacteria bacterium | reverse complement strand
CTGTACAAGAACCGCCTGGAAGAACGCCACTGGAACGTGCTGGAACAAGACCGCGTGGCCATGGAAGCGATGGAGCCGGACGCGAATCGGCGCGAGTTCCTGTACCAGCATGACATGGGCGTGGTGCGCATCCGCCGCCGTTTGAAGGCGCTGGCGAGCCAGCAGCTCGAAAAAGCCGCAATAAAGGCATGACGTGTCCACAACCCTGAGCGCGTACGTGCACGCACTGCGCTTCGAAGCCGAGGACATCACCAGCATCGAACTGCGCCCGGTAGAAGGCGTCGAATTCCCACCCGTCGAGGCCGGCGCGCATATCGATCTGCAGTTGCCAAACGGTCTGTTGCGAAGGTACTCGCTCACCAACCCACCCGGTGATCATGGCCACTACCTGGTGGCGGTGCTGAAAGATCGCGCCAGCCGCGGTGGCTCGCGCTGGCTGCATGAGAACCTGCGCATCGGCATGCGGCTGACCATCAGTGCACCACGCAACAACTTCAAGTTGCACGAAGACGTCGGCCACAGCGTGCTGGTGGCCGGTGGCATTGGCATCACGCCGCTACTGTGTATGGGGCGGCGCCTGCAGCAGCTCGGGCGCCCGTTCGAGATGCTGGTGTTTGCGCGCTCGCGCAAGAGTGCTGCCTTTGTGGCCGAGATCGACGCACTGGGCGTGCCGGTGTTTTGGCATTTCGATGCCGAGCAGGGCGGCCCGCCCGATCTGCGAGCCCTGCTGGCGGCGCGACCAGCCAAGGCGGACACCCACTATTACGCTTGCGGCCCGGGCGTCATGCTCGACAGTTTCGAAGCCATCTGCGCCGCCTTGGGCTACAACAACGCCCATATCGAGCGTTTCACAGCCGTGGAGGTGGCTGCCGCCAGTGATGCCAAGAAAACCTATACGGTAGAGCTCAGGCGCTCCGGCAAATTCATCACCGTGACGCCCGAGCAAACCCTGCTGCAGGCGCTGCGCGGCGCAGGCGTGGAGCCCAACACCAGCTGCGAAGAGGGCGTCTGCGGCTCCTGCGAAACCCGCGTGCTGGACGGCACCCCGGATCACCGCGACTCGGTGCTCGGCGCCGCCGAACAGGCCACTAACAAGATGATGATGGTCTGTGTGGGCGGCTGCAAGAGCGCGAGTCTGATATTGGATCTCTGAGCCGCCGCAGTGACTTCGAGCGGGTAAGTTTGCTCACTCTTCTTTTCATCTCATGCTCGAACGGGTAAACTGGACCGATGGAAAACGTCGATAACATCATTCTTGAACACTTGCGTCACATGCGCGAGAAGATTGACCTGATGGCGGGCGACATGCGCGAGGTGAAGCACCGGCTGGCGACTGTCGAGGCGACGCAAGGCACGATCCTGCAACACACGGGCCATCTGGCATCCAGCATCGCGCAACAGCAAGTGGGATTTGACCGGATGTCTGAGCGCATCGAACGCATCGAAAAGCGCTTGCAGCTCGTGAACGCCTGAAGCTCCTGCGGTCGCCAACACGCCCGATCACTCTTGGCGCGCCGCCGCGTACACCCACACACCTCCAAGTGGCATCCCGACAGGAATTCGTTGCGTTGACCGATGCCCGTATCCTTGGGCAAGTCACGACAAGGCCGACAAGCGGTCCATCAACGCGGCAAGGCCCAGCGCCTCGACGCTCGGGCTCACCGGGTACCGGTCAGCGCCGGCATGCACCACGAAGCGTTTGGCTGGTTGCAGGTCATCACAGGCTTCATGGAAACCCCGCCCCGGTCTGGCGGCGTGGCTGCGCTTGATTTCGATAGCCCAGCGCTCGCCGCCGGGCAGCTCCAGCAACAAGTCAATCTCGGCCCCGCCGGCTGTGCGGTAAAAGCCGGGAACGGTCAGCGCCGGCGCCGCGCAAGTCAGGTTTTCGATCACAAAACCCTCCCAGCTGGCACCCAGCACCGGGTGCCCCAGCAGCGTATCGCGGGTGCCGATATTGAGCAGCGCATGCACCAGACCGCTGTCGCGAATATAGACCTTGGGTGACTTGACCAGGCGCTTGCCCACATTGCCTTGGTACGACTGCAACCGCCGCACCAACAACAGGTCAACCAGCAAATCACAGTAGCGGCTGACCGCCTGGCTCTTGACTTCCAGGCCCTGTGCCAGCCGCGAGGCGTTCAGCAGGCCACCCTGGTTGTGCGCCAGCATGGTCCAGAAACGGCGCAGTGTTTCGGCAGGCACACGCGAACCAAACATCGGCACGTCGCGCTCCAGATAGGTCCGCACCAGGTCTTTGCGCCAGGCCAGGCTGCCTGCATCATTGCGGGCTGTGAAGCTGTCCGGGAAGCCGCCGCGCAACCACAATGCGTCCTGTGCGCCGGTGGGCACCTCAGACACCGTCAGTGGCGTCATGTCGATGTAGCTGATGCGCCCGGCCAGGCTTTCGCCGCTTTGGCGCATCAGGTCGAGTGACGCCGAGCCAAGCAAAAGGAAGCGCCCGGTTCGGTGGCCATGACGGCGGCCGTGATCGATCACACCGCGCAATGCCTCAAACACCTGTGGCGCACGGTGAATCTCGTCCAGGATCACCAGTCGCTCCTCATGGGCGGACAGGAACGCGGACGGGTCGCTCAGTTTGGCGCGGTCTTGGGCGTCCTCCAGATCGAGGTACAGGGCGTCACGCTGCGCAGCGATCTGCAATGCGAGCGTGGTTTTGCCCACCTGGCGGGGGCCGAGCAATGCAACTGCGGCTTGTCGCGACAGTGCCTGCAACACAGCACTCTCAATTTTTCGCTCAAACATCCATGCAAATTTACCATTAATTGGTAAATTTGCATAGATAAATCACCAGGTCACGGACCGGCTGGTTTGGCAAACCTGCGGCACCGCCACATCGGCAGTGCGTCCGGATGTCACAGGCACCCAGCCGGAATCGCCAGGATGCGCTGGTCGTTGTTGACGATCAAGCCCACGGGGCGGGTGTTGGTCACCGCACAACCGGATGATGACCGACTTCTGCTCGGTGGACCCCCGGCTGCTGTCGACCTGCTACGTGCCGCTGGAAGATTTCGACCGCGCCCGGCAGACGGCCGAACTGGCCATCCGGCTTGGCGCGCACTCGCTGCTCGTGCCGTCGCGCTGCCCGCAACGGCACTCGCCCAGCCACATCGGGCTGGACCCGGTCTGGGCCGTGGCGCAGGAGGCGGGCATACCGATCCTGTTCCACGTCGGTGGCGAAGAAAAGATGTCGGGCCACTACAAGCACAACGGCCTGCCGGCGGTGCCGGATTTCCAGGGCGGGGACGACAACTTCACCTCGGTCAGCTACATGCCGATCCCCAACTCGGTCATGCAGACGCTGGCCACGCTGATCTTCGACGGTGTGTTCGACCGCTTCCCACGCCTGAAATGGGGCGCCATCGAGCTGGGCGCGGCCTGGCTGCCAGGCTGGATGCGAGCCATGGACGCGGCCGCAGTGGCCTTCATGAAGAACGAGACCCGGCTGCAGCGCCTGTCTGCCAAGCCCAGCGAGCTGGTGCAGCGGCAAATCCGCGTTACGCCGTATCCGCATGAAGACACCGGCTGGTTCGTGCGCAACAGCGGCGACAGGGTTTGCCTCTTCTCGTCGGACTATCCGCACATCGAGGGTGGGCGCCATCCGCTCAAGCGCTTCGACGAGAGCCTGCAGGGTTGTTCAGCGGCGGCGATACAAGGCTTCTATGCCGACAACTTCATCGACCTCATGGGCGCCGGGCTGGCGCCGCAACTGCGACGACCGGAGCACCTGCGCGCGGCGGCCTGATGCCGCACACGCGTTTGCGCAAGTGCCTCACGCGAAATTCGTCAGGCGCTCCGGCCGTCTCAATCCGCCTTGATGTTCAGTTCCTTGGCCAGGCTGTCATAACGCTGGTTGTCGGCTTTCATGAAGTCTGCCAGCAGCTGCGCCGTGCCGCCCAGCACCTCCAGCCCGGCGCCCGTGAACTTCTCGCGCACCTCCGGCATCTTGAGCACCTCGTTGATCTCCTGGTTGATGCGCGTGATGGTCGCCGCTGATGTACCGGCCGGCGCAAAGACGCCGTACCAGGCGTTGACCTCCACGTTGGGGAAACCCTGCTCGGTGGCTGTCGGAACACTCGGCAGCAGGGTCGAACGCGCCTTTTCAGTCACCGCGAGCGGCACCAGCTTGCCGGCCTTGATGTGCGGAACGGCGCCACCCAGGCCCACATACAGCAGCTTCACCTCGCCACTGAGCGCGCCGGTGATCGACGGCGCAACGCCGCGGTAGGGCACATGCAGCAAATCCACCTGGGCCGAGCGCTTGAGCATCTCGCCGGCAAAGTGCATGGGTGATCCGTTGCCGGCGCTGCCGTAAGGAATGCCGGGCGACTTGCGTGCCGCCTCGATGGCAGCTTTCAGGGTGGTCGCGCCGAGTTGCGGACTGGCCACCAGCACGATCGGTGTGGTGGCCGGGGCGATCACCGGAACCAGGTCCTTGTGCACATCCACACCACTGCCGGCACCGGGCGCCAGCACATGCGGCGAGATCACCATGGTGTTGGGAGTCAGCAGCAGCGTGTGGCCGTCCGGCGTGGAGCGTGCCACTGCGCTGGCACCCAGCAGAGCACCGGCGCCGGGGCGGTTTTCCACCACCACCGGATGGCCGAAACGCGGCGCCAGCTTTTCGGCCAGCACGCGCGCCGCCAGGTCAGGCCCGCCACCGGCCGGAAACGGCACGACGATGGTGGCCGTCTTGCCCGGGAAAGCCTGGGCCTGCACCTGCAGCGGCAGCGCGATGAGCAGGCTCGCGCCCAGCAGGCTGATGAAGAGATAGCGCCTGGTTGGTGTCTGCATAACAGCTCCTGGGTTGTTGCGAATCGTGCGGCTGAAAATACGAGGTCCGCTCATGCCTGCAAATCGGGCACGGACAAACCGGCCATGTTTGCCAGACGCTGGTACCAGCCATCGGTCGGCAGGCGCAGCGCCGTCTGGGTCTGGAAATGATCCCGCCCCGGCTCCATGACACAACTGACCGGGGCCGACTGCGCCTGCAACAGCGCCAACAGGCGGGCGTTTGACTTTGTCACCCGCGCCGAGTCATGTTCACCATAGGTCAGGGCGAAAGGCATTTGGTTGCCTGCCGTCCAGAACAAGGGGCTGTAGACGGTATCGAACACCGGGTCACGGCCCCGCAACACGGTGGTGTAGACCTTTTCTTCCAGGCTGCCGGGGGCAGGATGGGGGTCGTGCAGGTCCAGGATGCCGCTGATCGGCAGGCAGCCGCGCACCATGTTCTCGGCTATGCCCGCGCGCGCCCGGTCCGACACCCGCAACGCCGCCAGCGCCGCCAGGTGACCACCGGCCGAGTGCCCGGCGAGGCAGACCTGATCCGGCGCCCCTCCCCACTGCGGCAGACAGCGCTGCAACTCAACCAGCAAGGCCAGGGAATCCTCATGTGCACAGGGCAGCGGGTGCTCGGGTGCCAGCCGGTAGGAGGGTGCCACCAGCACCATCCCCAAACGCACTATGTGCGGTGCCATGAACGTCTGGTAGTCGCGGTAACCGTTGGTCCAGCCGCCGCCATGCCAGAACACCAGCACCGGGGCCCGTGTTGCGCCTGCCGGCGCGAAGACATTGAAGCGGTGCAGGCGGTGTGGGCCATAGGCGACGTCGCGCGCCACGACGACGTCTGGCGGTAGCTCTTCCTGCGCCCACGACATGACCGTACGGGCATAGTCCAGCGCCGCCTGAAACGGCATCGGCGGCTGTCCGTCCGGGTCTACCAATCTGTCGGCGGTTGTCACTGGTTGCGCTCTCCCTGCCGTCCGGCGGTCAATCGGCCTGGATGCCGGTTTCCTTGATGATCTTGCCGTAGCGGTTGAAATCCGAAGCGATGGCCCGCGCCACTGCCGCCGGCTCGCCACCTACCGGCACCAGCGCCAGGTTGGTCATGCGCGCCGCCACGTCGGGCATCTTGATGATTTCGTTCATGTGGCCATTGAGCACCCGGACGATGTCCGCCGACATTCCCTTGGGGCCAACCAGCGCTTGCCAGGCGCCGACTTCAGAGTCGTTGAACCCCGCCTCCGCGAGCGTCGGAACGTTCGGCGCCAGCGGTGAGCGCCGTGCATCGGCAACCCCGATGTTGGCAAGTTTGCCGGACGCGATATGTTGCGCCACCGGGCCCAGGGTGGTGTACATCATCGGCAACTGGCCGCCTACCAGGTCAACGATGGCCGGGCCGCTTCCACGGTAAGGCACCGACGTCAGTTTGATACCGGCCGACTTGTTGAACATCTCGCCCAGAATATGCATCGGCGAGCCGTTGCCCGGGCTGGCGTAGTTGGTGATCTTGCCAGCCTTGGCGGCAGCCGCGAGGTCTTTCAGGTTGGTCACGCCAGTGGACGTGTTGACAACCACAAACAGGGACTGCGTGCCGGCCAGGATGATGGGCGTGAAGTCGGTCAGCGGGTCATAGGTGGCACCCGCGCCCGGCTTGAGTACCAGGGGCGCGGTGGCCATGGTGTTGGGCGTGAACAGCAGCGTATGACCATCCGGATTGGCCTTGGCCACAAACGAGTTGCCGATGGTGCCGCTGGCACCGGTCTTGTTTTCGACGATCACCTGTTGCCCGACGCGGGCCGACAACTTCTCGGCAAAAACGCGTGCCAGCGCATCGGTGTCGCCGCCCGGCGGAAACGACACGATCAAGTTGATCTGTTTGCTCGGGTAGGCTTGCGCCAGGGCACTGCCCACCGGGAGTGCAATGACCACTGCAGCTGCAACGGCGGACAAAACGAGGGATCGGCGAATTTTCATGGCGGTTTCCTTGGGTTGATGGTTTAGCGGTTGGGGTTGCGGGAAAAAACAATTCAGGGTCGGTGCGGCATCAAAACACGCCACTAAAAGACCCACCATCGAGCAGGATGTTCTGCCCGTTGATGTAGCCGGCATGTACGCTGCACAGGTAAGCGCAGGTATGCCCCAGTTCGTCGGCGCGCCCGAAACGGTGTGCCGGGTGTTTGGCCAGCCGCTGCGTGCGCGCCCGCTCGGCGCTGATGCCTTCGCGCAGCGCCTGCGCGGCAAAGTTGCCAGCCAGGCGCGCCGTGTCGAAGGTGCCAGGGAGCAGGTTGTTGATGGTCACGCCGCGCGCCACCGTGCTGCGCGCCAGGCCAGCCACAAAACCGGTCAGTCCGCTGCGTGCGCCGGTGGACAGGCCGAGCCCTTCGACCGGCGACTTGACGGCGCTTGAGGTGATGTTGACGATACGGCCAAAGCCGCGCTCCATCATGCCGTCGACCGTCGCCTTGATCAGTTCGATGGGCGTGAGCATATTGGCGTCCAGCGCCCGGAGCCAGGTGTCGCGGTCCCATTGGCGAAAGTCCCCCGGTGCCGGGCCTGCGGCATTGGTGACGAGAATGTCAAAGCACTGATGGCCTGCAAAGATGCGGGAGCGGCCGGCATCGCTGGAGACATCGGCGGCGACCCAATCGACGCGCCCCCCACCCAACGCCGCCAAACGCGCGGCGGCCTCGAGCAACGGGCCTTCGGTGCGCGCGACTATCACTACATGCACACCATCCTGCACCAGCGCCTGCGCACAGGCGTAGCCGAGCCCGGCGCTGGCGCCGCAGACCAGGGCTTTCTTGCCGGTGAGTCCCAAGTCCATGCTGTTGCCCCGGCTTATGCCGCGCCTGCCCAGGGCAGGGGGGACTCGTTGGTGCCCCAGTAATAACTCTTTTGCGTCATGTATTCGGCAATCGAGGCACGGCCCTTCTCGCGCCCGACACCACTTTGTTTGGTGCCGCCAAACGGTGTGGCGATGGAAAACACCTTGTAGGTGTTGATCCACACGGTGCCGGTATCGAGCGCACGGCCGATGCGTAAGGCGGTCATGTAGTCACGCGTCCAGATGCCGCTGGCCAGGCCATAGACGTTGTCGTTGCACTGGGCCAGCAGATCGGCCTCGTCGCTCCAGGGCAACAGCGCCAGCACCGGGCCGAAGATTTCTTCCTGGCACATGCGCGCACCGTTGCCCAGACCTTCGATCACGGTCGGCTGGTAGTAATAACCACTGCCGTGGATAGCGTTGTTGTCGGTGCCCGGACGCGCACCGCCAGTCAACAACCGTCCACCCTCGTCGAGTCCGAGTTGCACATACTTCTCGATGCCGGCGCGGTGGCTGCCACTCACCAGCGGCCCCATCTGGGTGCTCTCCAGCGCCGGATCACCAACCCGCAAGGAACGGGCACCGGCCAGCAGGCGGCGCTTGAACTCGTCGTACACGCTGCTGTGCACAAAGGCGCGTGAGCCGGCAATGCAGGACTCACCGCTGGAGCTGAAAATGCCATACAACACCCCGGCCACCGCGTGCTCCAGGTCAGCGTCGGCGCAGACGATGGTGGGCGACTTGCCACCCAGCTCCAGAGACACCGACATGAACTTCTCGGCCGCCAGCCGGGCGATGCCGCGCCCGACCGAGGTGCCGCCGGTGAATGCTATGCGCTTTACCAGCGGATGCCGTACCAGGGCGTCCCCCACCACCGAGCCTTTGCCAGGCAACACACTGATGATGCCGTCTGGCACACCGGCGGCCTGGGCAATACGCGCCAACTCAATCGCCATGCGCGGCGTGATCTCGGCCGGCTTGAATACCACCGGGCAACCGGCGGCAAGCGCTGGTGCCAGCTTCTGCGCTTCACTGGCAATGGGCGAGTTCCACGGCGTGATGGCGCCAATCACCCCCAGTGGCTCATGCAGGCTCATCGACAGGTAGTCGCCCCGTTGCGGCGGTACCGCATCTTCGAAGGTCTCACACACCGCCGCAAAATACTGGAAACTGCCCGCCGCACTGGCCACCAGGGCACGCGTCTCATTGATCGGCTTGCCGTTGTCCAGCCGCTGCAATTGCGCCAGCTCTTCGCCGCGTGAGCGAATGCCGGCCGCGATGCGATGCAAGATGGCGGCGCGATCATGTGGTTTGAGGCCGGCCCAGTCTGGTTGGTGGCGCGCCGATTCGGCCGCCTGCACCGCTTCATCCACATCTGCCGCCGTGGCAGCGTGCAGGGTTGCCACCGTGCTGGCGTCATGCGGATACTCGGTGTGGTAGGCCGGGCCGCCTGCGTTGCGCCAGCGCCCGGCGATCAGTGTCTGGACTGTTTTTTCATTCATGGTTTCAATTCGGAAAAGCGACCGCAGCCATGTTCTCAATCCTTCTTCAGGATGGGGCCGGCAAACTTGGCGGCAAACGGCCCCCAGGCCTGCATGTCAACTTCCACCACCACCGGCCCGCGCACAGCACAGGCACGGGCCAGTACCGACTGCGCCTGAGCGGGCGAGCCCAGATGGAAATGCGCCACCTTCAGGCTGGCGCAAAACTGTGCGAAATCGGGCGTATGCAGCTCCACATAACAATGCCTGCCGCCATAAATGTCGTCCTGGATATTCTTGATCACGCCATAACGGCTGTCGTTCATCAGCAGCACGACCAGGTCCGCCCGCTCCTGCACCGCACAGGCGAGTTCGCCAACATTGAGCATGAAGCCGCCGTCACCCGCCAGCACGACGGTCTTGCGGCCAAGCTGGTGGCTGCTGTCGGCGATGGCGGTGCCAATGCCCATCGCCAGGCCTTGGCCGATGCCGCCACCAAGCGCGTGTATACCAGCGCGCGGATGGTCTAGGTTTGGCGCACGGTTCCCCCACATGCTGTTGGACAGGGTGATGTCGCGCACCCACCAGAGATTGCTGCCGGCGACGCTGGCCACACCTTCTTTGAGCGCGACATAGGCGCCCAATGCGGCGTCCACCATCTGCTGGGCACGTTGGCGCGCTCCCTGCACATCCGCCAGCAGCTGCGGGTCAATCTGCATGCGACCGTGCAACCGGTCTGCCAGCGCGTGTAATGTGAGGGCGGCATCACCATGCAGAAAGAACTCACTCTCGTAGCCCCGGTTTTCAGCCAGCGGGTTGGCGTCGACGCGGTAATGCCGACGCGGCAAATGCAGCTTGTAGTTGAGTGTCTCGTTGCTGCGCAGACGCGAGCCCACGGTCAGCATCGCGTCCACCGTGCCGTAGAACTCTTCGGCCGGCTTTTGCAGGTTGTAACTGCCCAGTGTCTGCGGATGATCTTCCGGCACGATGCCGCGCCCCTGCACCGAAGTCACCACCGCCCACCCCATGTCGACCAGGCGCCGGGCCGCATCGGCCGCACCCCTGGCGCCACCGCCCAGCCATAACAACGGGCGACGGGCGACCGCCAGGCGGTCTGCCAATGCATCCAGCGCCGCCGCGCCAGGCTGCACCACGGCCCGGGGCAGGGGCGCGATGTCGGCCGGCAGACCCAGCAACATCTTTTGTACGTCGATCGGAATTTCGATGCTGACCGGCCCACAGGGCGGTGTCTGCGCGATACGCGCCGCCTCGCGCAGGGTCGCCAGGGCGGTGGACGGGTTGCGGATACGGAACGCCTCCTTGCCAACGGCCCTGAGCATGGCCAGCTGTGCCGGATGTTCGTGGATATAACCCAGGTCGCGGTCCAGGAACGGCGACTCGATCTGCCCGGTCAGGTGCAGCATCGGTGTACCGGCGGTCAGTGCCTCGACCATGGCGCCAGCGGCATTGCCCGAGCCGGTGCCGGTGCTGGTGACACACACACCCAGACAGCCGGAGACCCGCGCATAGGCGTCGGCCATGTTGCAGGCACCAGCCTCGCCACGCGCCGACACGAAGCGGATTTTCTGGCGCGTGTGGAAGGCATCCAGGATCGGCATGTTGTGAATAGAGATCACGCCAAACGCAGCACGGGTGCCACATTGCTCAAGGAAGCGGACGGCGAGTTCGCCCACGGTGATGCGGATGACACTGTCTGTCATGCGGTGGTTTTCCTGGTTGCGGCTGGTGGCACATGATTCAGACGTTGCGACAGACTGTTGGCGGCCCGGCAGACCTCGGCAACCAATGGGTCCATGGTGGCTGCGGCGATACGGTTGGCTGAAACCGTGACATTGATCACCGCGGCGACATGATGCCGCTCACCGAATACCGGTGCCGCCACGGTGGAGATGCCGGCGTCATAACTGCCCTGGCTGATGCCATAACCACGCTGGGCGTCGGCATCGATCATTTCCTTGAGAGTCTCCAGGGTGGTGGGTGTCTGGGCGGAAATGGCTTCGAGTGTCACACCGGCGTACAAATCCTGCAGCTCCTGCGCCGTCAGGTCGGCCAGCAACACCCGCCCTAGCACCGTGGCGTGGGCCGGCAAGCGTGCCCCGACCTGGATCGAGTTGAACATGACCGAGCGTCCAGCGGACTTGGCCACCACCACCACGTCGCGGCCGTCCCGCACCGCAAGGTGCGCCGACAAACCGGTCGCGGCGCACAATGCGTCCAGAATCGGTCGCCCGTGTTCTGTCAACTCCATCGACGCCAGGTACTCGAACCCCAGGCGCAACACGGCGATGCCCAGCTTGTAGCTGGGGCCTTCACCGACACGTTCGATGAAACCCATTTGCTCCAGTGTCTGCAGCAATCGAAACACCGATGCACGAGGCAAAGACAGGCGGCGCGACAACTCGGCACCGGTGAGTTCGCGCTGATCGCGCGAAAACTGGCTCAGCAGCTGTATGCCGCGCTGCAATGCCGGCACCTGGTAACGGGCATCGTTAGGTGCCGCGCTCACCAGAGTACCTACTCTCTGAAGAGCTGCGGTGCGAGCTAGTCTGGGACGGCCCGGCGCGGCGCTCCTCACGGCGCCACCCCGCCAATGCCAAGCAGGCCATTCACTGCCACACCGGCCTCGAGTGCACAACTGTGCCCCACCTCACCGAGAGACAGATATGGCGCGCCAATCTGCAACGCCAGCGCGCGGCACGCATCCATCGGCGTCACCGTGTCCGCAGCGCCACTGGCAACAGTCACCGGGCACTGCAGCTGCGCCAGGTCGGCCAGGATGTCCGCGTTGGCCAGCATGCGCGCAGCCTGCGCATATCCGTGCGGCTCAATGCCAGCCATCACCTGTTCGACAAATGCGATCTGTTGCGCATCGGCATGCGGTGACAACATCGCACGGGCTCGTCGGTGTGCCATTCCTGACGGGCCGAACTGCGCCAGGGCGGCGAGCCGGTCGGAAAGCTTTTTGTCGCGCACGGCGGCACTGGCGCGTGCATAACCCTGGGCCGGTGACAACAACACCATCCGTTGCACCCGCGTCGGGCACTGCACAGCGGCCGCCGCCGCCATCAGGGCGCCCAGCGAGTGACCGACGAGGGTGAAAGGCTGTGTGATGTCGAACTGCAAGGCATCCAGCCAGGCCCAGAACCGCTGTGCATAGTCCGCAGCGCGGGGTGCGTCCGGCGCCAAGGCGGCGCTACCGCCATAACCCGGTGCGTCCCATGCCACCACATGGCAAGGCCGCTGTGCGGCGTTGTGTGCCTGTTCCAGTTGTGCCAGCCAACTGCCTGAACCCGAACCGATGCCGTGCAGCAACACATGGGTCACCGCGCCGTGGTAGTCGGGTGAACATGCGCGGCGGGAGTACACCACACCGGCAGAGGTGGCGACGGCGGCGGCTGGAAACAGCCCGAGCCGCTCCCACAGCGGCGTTGCGGCATTTTCCATGGCGACAGAATCGAACACGCGTCTCAGCTGCGTTTGATCTTGGACAGCGGGCTGTCGGGCGGGTAAACCGGCGTAATCGGCTTCGGTGAGCCCAGCATCACACACATCAGTGCGTCCTCTTCGCCGATGTTGCGCTCCTCCCGGTACACACCGGGCGGCACCGACACCAGATCACGCTCCTTGAGCGTGGCCTCCCAGCGCTGGCCGTCTTTTTCGCAAATAAGCTGCATGGTTCCACGCATGACAAAAAAGACCTCCTCCACGTCGTAATGGATGTGGGAGGGGCCGATATGCCCGGCCGGTATCACCATGGTGGAGAAGGTGAAGTGGGCCGCTGGCACGGTGCTGCTGTCGCTCGCCACGCCGGTGCCACCAGTGCCCATGTAGCGCATCTGGGCGCGGCGGTATTTGGGGTCGTAGTCGGCCTGGAACTTCAGTGCATCCCAGTCGTAGCGTCGGCTTGCATAACGGGCAACCCGGCTTTCCAGCCATTGGCTGAAGCTCTGCCCGTCGCCTTGCAGCATGCTGTTCTGGATATCGGCTTCGGGTGCGATGTTGGCGTCGAGCAAACCGCGCGGATTGAAGACGGGTTGATTGGCAGCAGCCTGTGTGCTCATGGTGAGTCTCCTAATGCATGACAAAACCGCCGTTGACCGGCAGCAGTTGTCCAGTAATGAAACCGCTGGCGCGGGTAAGCAGGAACAACGCCGCGGCGGTAACGTCTGCGGGCACCTGTGAGCGCGTGATGGCGCGTCCCTGCCGGTAATACTGATGGCGTTCGGCGGGCACATACGCGGTCGATTCGCCTTCCACCAGGCCCGGTGCAATGGCATTGACGGTAATGCCCTGCGCGCCCATCTCGCGCGCCATGCCGCGCGTCATGGCAATCACGGCGCCTTTGCTGGCGATATAGGCCATCAGGCGGGGTGCGCCCCACAAGGCGGTGTCGGACGCCAGGTTCACCACCCGACCGCTGCCCGAGCTTGCCAGATGCGGCTGCGCGGCAACCGTGGCCAGCCAGGTACCGCGAACGTTGACCTGCATGACGCGATCCCAGGTCGCGGCGTCCAGCAGGTCCATCGTTTTGCCGCCCGAATTGGTGATGGCTGCATTGTTGATCAGGCCGTCCAGCCCGCCCATCGCCTTTGCCGCCGCATCGACGCCCGCTGTGATCGACGCGGCATCCGCCAGGTCCATCGGTACGTAGTGGGCGGCGTCGCCCAGCTCACGCGCCAGGACCATGCCGCGCTCGTGCAGCACGTCGCTGATGACGACCTGCGCCCCGGCTGTGACCAGGGCACGGGCAAACGCTTCACCCAGGCCACGCGCCGCCCCAGTGACGAGCACGCGGCGATGCTGCAGGCTGATCTCCGCGGCAGCGTTTGGCACCAAGGAGAGACTCACTACGCCTCCGTCTTTTGGGGGATGGCCACCAGCACCCGCTCACCGCTCACCCGCACCGGGTAGCAGCGGATGTCGCGCTGCCCGATCTCGCTCAGGCACTTGCCGGTGGCGATCTCGAAACGGGCCGCATGCAGGGGACACTCGATCACGCCGTTCTCCTGGAAACCCTGCGACAACAGGGCGAAGGCATGCGGGCAGACGTCGTCGAGCGCGTACACGGTGTCACCCTCCAGATACAAGCCCAGTTGTTGCCCCTGTACTTCCAGCGCCAAGGGAAAATCCTGCTCGAGCTGGCTGCGCGCGGCGACGTCATGCCAGTCGGAACTCAGGGCATCATGGCTCATCGATTTGTTCGCTTGGAGGCATTATGATGTTCAACTAATGAAACATTGATTCATTAATGATTCATTATTAACGGGACTCTGACCGGCGTCAAACGATACCCAAGTAATTTACTCGGAAAAGAAATGCGTGCGGCTGCCAACGGCAGACCGTAAAACTTCGGCAGCCACGCTGCTCGGCATTGCCGGCTCGCTTGGTGCCGGTCTGATCGGGCAGTTCCTGGGCTGGTACAAGGCCGGGGAAGGTGCCGGCTTCATCGCCTCGGTGATCGTGGCCGTGATCCTGCTGGCGGTTTACGGCAGACTGCGCGGCGGCGCAAAAGCGCCCTGAACCCCAAGACAATTGGCGGCGAGCTGTTCAGTACCCCTCAACCGCGTTCCGCCATTTTTTCGCCCATCCGCACCGCACGCTCGGGGGTCCATTGCGGATCAAACGCCAGCGGGCCCTTGGGCCACAACAGGACGACCGTAGAGCCAAGCAGGAAACGCCCCATCTCGGCGCCTTGCTCCAGCACCACGGTCTTTTCGGCATAGTCCCAGGCACGTGGCGCCGGGGACCGCGGCGGATTCACCACGCCGTGCCACACCGTGGCCATGCTGCCCACCACCGTGGCACCGACCAGCACCATGGCCAACGGGCCGTGGCTCGATTCGAAAACGCAGACCACGCGTTCGTTGCGGGCAAACAGCCCCGGCACGCCACGCGCCGTGGTCGGATTGACAGAAAACAACGCGCCCGGCACGTAGACCATGCGCAGCAGACGCCCGGCGCAGGGCATGTGGATACGGTGGTAGTCGCGCGGACTCAGGTACAGGGTGGCAAATGCCCCGTTCTCAAAGCGCGTCGCCAACGCCGCGTCGCCACCCAGCAGCGCCGTCGTGGAGTAATGGTGGCCCTTGGCCTGAAATATCTGGTCGCGCTCGATCGGTCCAAACTGGCTGATGGCGCCGTCTACCGGGCATAACAGGTCTGCCTTTGCCAGCGGGCGGGCATCGTCTTTGAGGGCGCGCGTAAAAAACGCGTTGAAGCTGTTGTAGTTGCGCACATCCGGCTCGGCAGCCTCTGCCATGTTGACCTGGTAACGCCCGACAAACCAGCGGATCAGACGGGTTGTGAATGGCCCGCCTTGCAGGCCGGCGACGACGCCGGCAAACCGCGTCAGGGCCTGTTTGGGAAGCAGATATTGGAGAATGACGGCGAGGCGGTCGGACACAGTGGGGCCCGCAAGGCGGGGAGCAGGCAAAATGGTGGGGGATTATATCGAGCACCCCATGACCACCCGCATTCCGCCAATCCAGTGTCGGCTGGCGTTCGAGGCACTGGCGCGGCTGCGCAGCGTCACACTGAGCGCCGACGAGTTGTGTGTCACGCCGAACGGCCCCGTCTGGTCTATAGTCTGTCGACCAATCTGAACTGCAGCCCGCCACACCATGAACGCTCCGATTTCCCCCGACCAGGCACTGCGGCTGCAACGCGCGCAGCGTCAGGCCGAAGTGGTGCAGGCGCTGACTGGTGCCCTGCCGCCCGACGCGCTGCTGTGGAACGCGGAAGACACCACAGCCTATGAATGTGACGGTCTCACTGCCTACCGGCAGCGCCCGCTGGTGGTGGCACTGCCCCAGACCGAAACCCAGGTGCAGGCGGTGCTGCGTATCTGCCACCGGCTGAATGTGCCCGTGGTGGCCCGTGGCGCGGGTACAGGTTTGTCAGGTGGCGCCATGCCACATGCACTGGGGGTGACGCTCAGCCTGGCCAAATTCAACCGGATTCTGCGGCTCGACCTGGCGAGTCGGACTGCCACCGTGCAGTGCGGCGTGCGCAACCTGGCCATCAGCGAGGCCGCTGCGCCACTCGGGCTGTATTACGCACCCGATCCGTCCAGCCAGATTGCCTGCACCATCGGCGGCAATGTGGCGGAGAACTCGGGCGGCGTGCATTGCCTGAAGTACGGCCTGACCCTGCACAATGTGTTGCGTGTGCGTGGCTTCACCATGGACGGTGAGCCGATCGAGTTTGGCTCCTGCGCGCCCGACGTCCCCGGGCTGGATCTGCTCTCCGTGCTCGTTGGGTCGGAGGGCATGCTGGCCGTGACGACCGAGGTGACGGTCAAGCTCATACCCAAACCACAGCTGGCGCAGTGCATCATGGCCAGTTTCGACGACATCCGCAAAGCCGGCGACGCCGTTGCCGCAGTGATCGCAGCGGGCATCATCCCGGCTGGCCTGGAAATGATGGACAAACCGATGACCGCGGCGGTGGAAGACTACGTGCACGCCGGTTATGACCTGCAGGCCGTAGCCATTCTGTTGTGTGAGAGTGATGGAACGCCGGACGAAGTGCAGGAGGAGATCGCTCGCATGCGCGATGTGCTGCTACGCCATGGCGCCACCGCCATCGCGGTCAGCCGCGACGAGGCAGAGCGGCTCAGGTTCTGGAGCGGGCGCAAGAATGCCTTCCCGGCCAGCGGCCGCATCAGCCCGGACTACATGTGTATGGATTCCACCATTCCGCGCAAACGCCTGGCCGACATCCTGCTGGCGATACAGGAGATGGAGAAGAAGTACCGGCTGCGCTGCGCCAACGTGTTCCACGCCGGCGACGGCAATCTGCACCCGCTGATCCTGTTTGACGCCAATGACGCCGACCAGCTGCAGCGTTGCGAGCTGTTTGGCGCCGACATCCTGGAAACCAGCGTCGCCATGGGCGGCACGGTAACCGGGGAGCATGGCGTGGGGGTGGAAAAACTCAATTCCATGTGTGTGCAGTTCAGTGCCGCCGAGAATGACCAGATGCTGGGCGTCAAACGCGCCTTCGACACCCGGGGCCTGCTCAACCCCGGCAAGGTAATACCAACGCTGCAGCGCTGCGCCGAATACGGCAGGGAACTGGTACGCGGTGGTCGTCCAGCCAACCCGGCATTTGCCGGGCTGCCGCGGTTCTAGCGCAGAAAGGGTCGATGCTGGCAAGCTCCCAATCAGGGGAAAATGTGCACTTTGGCCTTAATGCGCAAAAATCCCAAGGGAAATTGACCCGGTGTTCTCGAACGAGGTAGCCGTTGCGACTATTGTCGAAGGATGAGCGAGCGCCTGCAAACACCGTCCGAACCAGACTACATCAGGACCACGCAGCGCACCTGCCCGCAGTGCGGTGGGTCGCTCGACCGCATGCACCGGCGCCTGATCGACCGTCTGGCCAGCCTGTTTGCACCCGTGCAGCGTTACCGCTGTCGCAATTTCTCCTGCCGCTGGGAAGGCAACCTGCGCAAGTCAGCCGAGGACGCCCAATCGTCCTCGCTGCAATGACGGCACTTCCAGCGCCACGGCGCTAAACCAGCTTCCGGCAGGGCGCCCGTGCCAGCGCGGTTTACCTGCGCGAGTGCCACCTGCAATCGGTGTTCCGGCGACCCATAAAGCACCGAATACGCCACCCCGGCGCGCTCCATGGCCGCGCGCAGCCAGGCATC
>JANLVB010000449.1:0-8314 GCA_031363785.1 Betaproteobacteria bacterium | reverse complement strand
GGTGATACCCGAGCCCTGTGCCAATTGCCATGGCCAGGGCAAAGTCAAGAAACAGAAAACGCTGGAGGTCAAGATACCGGCCGGAATCGATGGTGGCATGCGCATCCGCAGCACCGGCAACGGCGAGCCCGGTACCAACGGCGGACCAGCCGGAGACCTCTACATCGAGATCCGGCTCAAGAAGCACGACATTTTCGAGCGCGACGGTGACGACCTGCGTTGCTCCGTGCCGATCAGCATGATCACTGCGGCTCTTGGCGGTGAGATCGATGTTCCAACACTGGCCGGCAAGGCAGCTATCGATATTCCGGAAGGTACCCAGACCGCGAAGCAGTTCCGCTTGCGCGGCAAGGGCATCAAGGGTGTCCGCGCCAGTTACCCGGGCGACCTGTATTGCCACATCCTGGTCGAAACCCCGGTCAAGCTGACCGAACACCAGCGAAAATTGTTGCGCGAGCTTGAAGACTCGCTGAAAAAGGGGGGCGGCAAACACTCACCTCAGGGCGACAGCTGGACCGACCGGTTGAAAAGCTTTTTTAGCTGACCCAAGGTCAAGGTCGGGCAGATCGCTACTGGAAAAGATCCGGCTGCGATGACAGTGCCGAAGGACGAAAGTGTGTCGTCGTGAGTTCAACGCGCGCCCGGTTCATACCCAGTCTGGCACAGGTTTTCTCGAACCGCTGGCGAATCAGGTTGGCCCAAACGCCGCTGCCGTGCATGCGGGTGGCGAAATCGGAGTCGTAGTCACGCCCGCCGCGCATTTCCCGAATACGTGCCATGACACGCGCCGCACGCTGCGGGTAGTGGTGCGCAAGCCACTGCTGGAACAGGTCGCCCAGCTCCCAGGGCAGGCGCAACACGGTATAGAACGCGGACTGTGCGCCCGCCTGCGCCGCGGCTTCGAGCACCTGCTCCATGTCTTCATTGATGAATGGAATCTGCGGCGCCACACTCACTCCGACCGGAATACCGGCACGCGCCAGCGCTTCGATGGTCTTGAGACGCCGGTACGGTGCGGCAGCGCGCGGCTCCAGTATCCGTGCCAGACGCGCATCCAATGTGGTGACGGTCACGTAGACGGCGGCCAGGTTGTTGGCTGCCATGGGTGCAAGCAGGTCGAGATCACGTTCCACACCACTGCCCTTGGTGACGATGGCCAGCGGATGCTGGCAGGTTTGCAGCACTTCCAGCACGGCGCGGGTGACCCTCCATTCGCGTTCGGCCGGCTGGTAGGCGTCAGTCGCGGAGCCAATCACGATCTGGCGCGGCACATAACCAGGGGCCTGCAACTCGCGCGACAGAACCTGCGCCAGATTGGTCTTGGCGATGATCCGGGTCTCGAAATCCAGACCAGGGGAGAGGTTCAGGTAACTGTGTGTCGGGCGGGCGTAACAATAGATACAGCCATGCTCGCAGCCGCGGTACGGGTTGAGACCGTAGTCGAAATGGATGTCGGGCGAATTGTTGCGGGTAATCGCACTCTTGGCCAATTCCGCAGTAACCACGGTCGCTGGCGGCGGCGCGCGCACGCAATCGGGGTCGTCCACGACACCCCATCCATCATCGAAACCCTCTCGTTCATCCGAAGCAAACCGGTGCGCCAGCCTGGACGCGGTGCCGCGCCCTTTTATGGCGCCGACCAGATGGACAGGCTCGAAAATACTGGACATCCATCCAGTATACAGGCCTTGCCAAACGGGTCAAGCGGTGTCGCGCTCCATCAAGCGCACGCGCGCCTCCTGGTACTCGCGCCGCAGCTGGGCCACGAAGTCGGCGGTGCTGCGCACACTGTCCACCGCGCCGATACCCTGGCCGCAGCCCCAGATGTCCTTCCAGGCTTTTTTGGCGTCACCACCAAAATTCATCTTGCTCGGATCACTTTGCGGCAGGTTGTCGGGCTCCATCCCTGCGTTGCGGATGCTGGGCGCAAGGTAATTGCCATGCACACCGGTAAACAGGTTGCTGTAGACGATGTCATCCGAATTGCAATCCACGATCGCCTTTTTGTAGGCGTCGCTGGCACGCGCCTCTTCGGTGGCAATAAAGTCCGAGCCGATATAGCCGAAATCCGCACCCAAGGCTTGCGCCGCCAGCACTGCGCCACCGGTGGCGATGGAACCCGACAGGGCCAGCGGCCCGTCGAACCATTGGCGGATTTCCTGCACCAGCGAGAACGGACTCTTCACGCCGGCATGGCCACCGGCACCCGCTGCCACCGCGATCAGGCCGTCGGCACCTTTTTCGATGGCCTTGTGGGCGAATTTGTTGTTGATGATGTCGTGCAACACCACGCCGCCATAACTGTGTGCAGCGGCGTTGATGTCCTCGCGTGCGCCCAGGCTGGTGATGATGATCGGAACCTGGTATTTGACACACATCTGCATGTCATGCTCCAGCCGGTCGTTGCTCTTGTGCACGATCTGGTTCACCGCAAATGGCGCCGCCGGTTGCTCCGGATGGCGCCGGTTGTGGCTGGCGAGCGCCTCGCTGATCTCCGCCAGCCATTCGTCGAGTTGCGCCGCCGGCCGGGCATTCAGCGACGGCATGGCACCGACCACCCCGGCGATACATTGCGCAATCACGAGTTTCGGATTGCTGATGATGAACAGGGGAGCGCCAATGATGGGCAGCGGCAGGCGGGCCAGAGGGCCGGGCAACTTGGACATGGGGTTTTGTGTGAAAGGGAACTGTCAGAACGCTTCGAGTGCCAGCGCGGTCACGCTGTGTGCTCCATCGACGATGCTGTCGCGCATGCCGGGGGCCTTGCACAACAGGTGATCGGCGTAGAAACGCGCGGTAACCACCTTGGCCCGCATGAAGACCAGATCCTCGCCACGCGCCACATGGGCCTGCGCCACCAGCAAGGCGCGCGCCATCTGCCAGCCGGCCATCAGGTTGCCGGCCAACATCAAGTAGGGCACGCTGCCGGCGAACACTGCGTTTGGCGACGCCTGTGTCTTGCCGGAGATGAAATGCACCACATCCACAAACGCCTCGCGCGCAGCACGCAGGCGCCGCGCCACGGCCCGGGCATCGTCGGTGGCGCTGGCCAGCAAATCCTGCTCGGTGCGCTCGACCTGGGCGGCGATGGCAAGCGCGGTCTGGCCGCCATCACGGCTGGTCTTGCGCCCGACCAGGTCGTTCGCCTGAATCGCCGTCGTGCCCTCGTAGATGGTCAAAATCTTTGCGTCACGGTAATACTGCGCGGCGCCGGTTTCCTCGATGAATCCCATGCCGCCGTGCACCTGCACGCCCAGGCTGGTGACCTCCAGGCTCATCTCGGTGCTGTAACCCTTGACCAGCGGCACCAGATACTCGTAAAAAGCCTGGTTTTGTTTGCGCACCTGTGGTTCCGGGTGGTGGTGCGCCGCATCGTAAGCCGCCGCGGCAACCGCTGCCATGGCCCTGCAGCCTTCCGTATAGGCGCGCATGGTCATGAGCATGCGTTTGACATCCGGATGGTGGATGATCGGTGCGCTCGCCGCTATCGAGCCGTCCACCGGGCGGCTCTGTACCCGATCCCGCGCAAACTGCGCCGCCTTCTGGTATGCGCGTTGGGCGATGGCGATGCCCTGCACTCCGACCGCGTAACGCGCCGCATTCATCATGATGAACATGTACTCCAGGCCGCGGTTTTCCTGGCCTACCAGGTACCCGACCGCACCACCGTGGTCACCATACTGCAGCACTGCGGTGGGCGAGGCCTTGATGCCCATCTTGTGCTCGATGCTTACACAGTGCACATCGTTGCGCGCGCCACACGTGCCGTCGCCGTTCACCATGAACTTGGGCACCACGAACAGGCTGATGCCTTTGACACCCTGCGGCGCACCGACCACCCGTGCCAGCACCAGATGGACAATGTTTTCGGCCATGTCGTGTTCGCCGTAGGTGATGAAAATCTTGGTGCCAAACACCTTGTAGGTGCCATCCGCTTGCGGTTCGGCCCGCGTGCGCATCATCGCCAGATCCGAGCCCGCCTGCGGCTCGGTCAGATTCATGGTGCCGGTCCACTTGCCACTGACCAGATTTTCCAGGTAGGTGGCCTTGAGCGCGTCTGAGCCAGCGGTCAGCAGTGCCTCGATTGCGCCGTCGGTCAGCAGCGGGCACAAGGCAAAACTCATGTTCGCGCTGTTCACCATCTCGATACACGCCGCACCAATCGTCTTCGGCAGTCCCTGGCCGCCAAACTCCGGTGGATGCTGCAGACCCTGCCAGCCACCCTGGGCGAACTGCACAAACGCCTCCTTGAAGCCCTTGCTCGTGGTGACCTGACCTTCATGGAACGACGACGGATTCTTGTCACCCTCCCAATTCAGCGGACTGAGGACCGAACCAGTGAATTTCGCTGCCTCCTGCAGTACCGCCATCGCTGTTTCCAGCCCGGCATCTTCGAAACCTGGCATCTGGGCCACCTGGGCGATGTTGGCCAGGTGTTCGATGTCGAACAACATGTCCTTGACGGGTGCTATGTAGCTCACGAAAACCTCCAGGTGTGGGAAAGTGCAGTTACAGCGCTGACACCAGTTCCGGCACCGCCACGAACAGGTCGGCTTCGAGGCCGTAATCGGCGACGCTGAATATGGGTGCCTCGGCGTCCTTGTTGATGGCCACAATCACCTTGCTGTCCTTCATGCCGGCCAGATGCTGTATCGCGCCGCTGATGCCGCAGGCCACGTACAACTGCGGGGCCACGATCTTGCCGGTCTGGCCGACCTGCCAGTCGTTCGGGGCATACCCGGCGTCCACGGCAGCGCGCGAGGCACCCATGGCGGCTCCCAGCTTGTCGGCCAGGGGGGTCATGACCGCCATGAATTTCTCTGAGCTGCCCAGTGCGCGGCCACCGCTGACCACGATTTTGGCCGCCGTCAGCTCCGGGCGGTCGTTGCGCGCGATCTCGCTGCCGATGAACGTAGCCTTGGCGCTGGCTGCCACGGCAACGAGCGACTCCACTGCGGCAGTTCCGCCAGTAGCTGCAGCCGGGTCGAAGCCGGTCGTGCGCACCGTCAACACCTTGGTTGCGTCCAGGCTCTGCACGGTGGCAATTGCGTTCCCGGCATAGATCGGACGCTCGAACGTGTCAGCGCTGTCGACCCGGGTGATGTCGGAAATCTGGCCCACGTCGAGCTTGGCCGCCACCCGCGGTGCGATGTTCTTGCCAGAAGCCGTGGCGGCAAACAGGATGTGGCTGTAACCGCCGGCGATTGCCAGCACCTGGGCCGACACGTTTTCGGCTAGGCCATGCTCGAATCCGGCGCTCTCGGCCAGCAGCACCTTCGACACACCGGCAATGGTGGCCGCAGCGGCAGCGGCAGCGGCGGCATTGCTGCCTGCCACGAGCACATGCACATCGCCACCGCACTGGATGGCAGCAGTCACGGTATTGAGCGTGGCAGGTTTGACTGACGTGTTGTCGTGTTCCGCAATTACCAGTGAAGTCATGTCAGATTACCTTTGCTTCGTTCTTGAGTTTGTCTACCAGTGTCGCGACGTCAGGCACCTTGATGCCGGCACTGCGTTGCGGCGGCTCTGCGACCTTGAGTGTCTTGACATGGGCCTTGACATCGACACCGAGGTCGGCCGGCTTGTACACATCCATCTGCTTCTTTTTTGCCTTCATGATGTTGGGCAGAGTCACATAACGCGGCTCGTTCAGGCGCAGGTCAGTGGTGATGACGGCCGGCAGCGTCAGCGCGATGGTTTCCATGCCTCCATCGACTTCCCGCGTCACGTTGACCATACCGTCGGCGACAACCACCTTGCTCGCGAATGTGGCCTGTGGCAGGTCACACAGGGCGGCCAGCATCTGCCCGGTCTGGTTGCAATCGTCGTCGATCGCCTGCTTGCCCAGGATGATCAGCCCCGGCTGCTCTTTCTCCACCAGGGCCTTGAGCAATTTGGCAACCGCCAGCGGTTGCAGCTCTTCCGCGGTCTCGACCAGGATCGCACGGTCCGCACCGATGGCCATGGCGGTACGCAGTGTTTCCTGGCATTGCAGCACGCCGCACGACACGGCGATCACCTCACTGGCCACACCCTTTTCGCGTAGGCGCACCGCCTCTTCAATGGCGATCTCGTCGAACGGGTTCATGCTCATCTTGACGTTCGCGATGTCGACACCACTGCCATCGGATTTGACACGCACTTTCACGTTGTAATCGACAACGCGCTTCACAGGCACTAGGACCTTCATTGACTGGACTCCATTGATTGATTAAACGCATGCACGGGATGAACCGGTCAATTTTATGCGGCGATGGTCCGGGCACCACCTGCCCATGCGACACAGGCCGCCACCAAAACGACCATCGGCGGCCAGAGAAAAACGAACGACCGTGCTTTTAGTATAGAGCCCTGTAGAGATTTTGCGTGGTTTGTCAGCTGGCACCGCGTTGTGGGCCATCGTGCGGGTAAACATGGACATTGGGCCCAAGGCATAACCGTTACAGTTGCCGGGTTACCCACCTTCGGAGGTCCAAGCCCATGAACCGTCTCGCCCTCGGCCCGCTGTCTGCCGCCGCTTTTTTGTGTTCCGGCCTGGCCCATAGCCAGACGGTATTGACGGCATCGAGCTGGGTTCCGCCCACCCATGCCTTGAGTGTCGCCCAGAAGGAATGGTGCGACCTGCTGGAAATGAACACCTCAGGGAAGATGAAGTGCAACATCCTGCCCCGTGCCGTGTCGGCGCCGCCAGGAACCTACGACGCGGTAAAAAACGGCTTGGCAGACATCTCGTTCACCGTCCACGGCTACACACCGGGGCGTTTCGTCGCCGTGCAGATGGCCGAATTCCCGTTTTTGGGAAACACCTCGGAGCCTATCTCGGTTGCCTTCAACAGGGTGGCGAGCAAATACCCGCACTTCGCCAGTGAGCATGCCGGGGTCAAGGTCCTGGCCTATTTCACCCATGGCCCAGGCATCGTTTTCAATACCAAGAAGCCGATCACACAGGTGTCGGACCTGGGCGGACTGAAGTTCCGGGTTGGCGGCGGCATGGTGAACGAGATATCCAAGAACCTGGGCATGAACGTAACGCTCAAGCCGGCCACCGACTCGTACGAGCTGCTCTCCGGGGGCGTGATGGACGGAACACTGTTCCCGGCGGAATCAACCGAGTCATTCCGGATCGACAAGATCATCAAACATGCCACCACGTTTCCGGGCGGTTTGTACAACACCAGCTTTATCGCCATGATCAACCAGGCGCGTTACGACAAGCTGAGCGCCGAGGAGAAAAAGGCAGTGGACGCGGTCTCGGGTGAAACCTACGCCCGCATCTTCGGACGCAACTGGGACAAGGTGGATCGCCGCGGCATGGCGTTGATGCAGGCCAATCAGGTGCAGGTGGTCAAGGCGGATGCCAAATTCGTGGCAGAGGTGAAAAGCAAGACATCGGGTCTGGAAGCGCAATGGGTGAGCGCTGCCGAAGCCAAAGGCCTGAAGGATGCGGCCAAGGTGCTGGCCGAGTTCCGCGCCGAGATCGCCAAGCAGGAAAAGTAGTCGACGCCGGGCGTTGACAAAAGTAGTCGACGCCGGGCGGGGACAGAAGTAGTCGGCCCGGGGCGCCGACAAACCGTCGCCGGCCAACACGGCTCTCATGGACAATGGGAGTCGTATTTCTTTGTGGCCAGGAACCAGCATGAACAGACTATTCGATCGGGCCTGCGGTGCCTTGGCGGGTACTGCACTGTTTTGCATCATGGCGCTGACGTTTTTCGATGTCGGCGGCCGCAAGCTGCTGGCGACCTCGATACCGGGGTCGCTGGAACTCACCGAGTTGCTCATGGTGGTGGTCATCTTCGCTGCCTTGCCGCTGGTGTCGATGCGCGGTGAACATGTGGTGTTTGACTCACTCGACGCTTACCTGGCACCGGCACTGCGAAAAGCCCAGCAGGTGCTCGTGCATTTGCTGTGTGCAATGCTGCTGCTGGGCCTGGCCTACCTGATGTGGGGCACCGCTGCGGACTTTTCACTCAGCGGCGAGACGACAGCACAGCTGAAATTGACCAAGGCGCCATTCATTTATGGCATGTCAGTGTTGTGTGCTTTCACCGGTCTGGTCCACTTCAGCCAGATTTTTATTGCGCCAGCCGGCAACCGTGATGATCCGGTTGAAAGTGCCCCCCTGTGATCGAGGCCCTGAGCGGATTCATCGCCATTTTTGTTCTGGCACTGCTGCGTTTGCCACTGGCATTCGCCATGGCCATCGTCGGCGTTGTCGGCATGGGCTTCATGCGTGGCTGGCAACCGGCGCTGGCAAGCTCGGCCCAGGTGGTATACGAGACCGGGTTCGCCTACACCCTGTCGGTCATTC
>JANLVB010000431.1:0-1955 GCA_031363785.1 Betaproteobacteria bacterium | reverse complement strand
CCTGGCCAACTCCTGGTTCAGCCTGCGCGCCAACAAGCGCCTGGTCCGCGAGACCGAAGGCATGGCGTTGGGCGCCGGGTTGTCGTACGAGATCCACCGCACCGAAGGCCATGGCCCGGACATGGCGGCCCGGATTGCCGGTTTTACCAACAAGACCGTGAAGCTGGTGTGACCTCCGGTACGCGCGGCATGGAAAAACCGGTCAGGCACCAAGGACCGCACGATTTGCAGAACATCACGAGTGGTACTCTGGCGCACTACGACCGCAACGCCCAGGCTTTCTGGGAGGGTACGCGCGACCATGACGTACAGCAAAACATCGAGACCCTGCTGCAGCACGTCGAGGCCAAGCCGCCGTTTGAGCTGCTGGACTTCGGCTGCGGCCCGGGGCGCGATCTGATGCGCTTCACGGCGCTCGGGCACCGGGCGACCGGTCTGGACGGCTCGGCCGAACTCGCAGCGCTGGCGCGCGCACACAGTGGTTGTGAGGTGCTGCAACAGAATTTCGTGGCGCTTGACCTGCCACCGGTCCGCTTCGACGGGGTGTTTGCCAATGCCTCGTTGTTCCACGTGCCGGGGCAGGTTCTGCCGCGTGTGCTCAAACAGTTGCATGCAGCGCTAAAACCCGGTGGTGTGTTGTTCAGCTCCAACCCGCGCGGTGACGGACAGGAGGGCTGGAACGGCGGACGTTATGGCGTGTACCACGACTGGGACGGTTGGCGGGCACACATGCTGGGCGCCGGCTTTGTGCCGCTGACCCACTACTACCGGCCAGCCGGCCTGCCGCGCGCGCAACAGCCCTGGCTGGCAAGTGTGTGGCGCAAGCCCGCCGTGGCCTGAGCTTAAATAGTCACGCCGCCGTCGATCACCAGGCTCTGCCCGGTCATGAACGAGCCAGCGGCGGAGGCCAGAAAAACAGCCGCACCGGCGATCTCGTCCGGCTCGCCGATACGCCGCAGCGGCGTGGTGGCGGTGCGCCGGGCCAGCAGTGCTTCGTCCTCCCACAGGGCGCGCGCAAAGTCGGTCTTGATCAGGCCCGGCGCGATGCAGTTGACGCGGATATTGTGTTGCCCGTACTCCACCGCCAGGTTGCGCGCCAGTTGCATGTCAGCCGCTTTGCTGATGCCATAGGCCCCGATCACCGGCGAGCCGCGTAGTCCGGCGATCGACGACACGATGATGATGGAGCCGGAGCGTCGTTCGATCATCTGCGGCACGCAAAAGTTGATCAGCCAGTGGTTGGCAATGATGTTGTTGTCCAGTATTTTGCGGAACTGCTCGTCGGCGATGTCGGCCTGCGGGCCGTAATAAGGGTTGCTGGCGGCGTTGCACACCACGATGTCGATGCGGCCGAATTCCCGCGTCGCTTCCGCCGCCAGGTTTTCCAGCTCAGGCTTGGCCGAGATATTGGCGGCCACCGCGATGGCGCGCCCGGCACCAAATTCGTTGTTGATGGCGCTGGCCACTGCCTCACAGGCCGGCTGCTTGCGCGACGAAATGACGACGCGCGCGCCATGTTGTGCCATGCGTCGGGCGATGGCCTGGCCGATGCCGCGCGACGACCCGGTGATCACGGCCACTTGACCGTTGAGGTTGAACAGGTTCACGCCATGCCTCCCGAAGTTGACCAATGGTAATCCGACGGCTGCCGTCAGATGGAGCCCGGCGCCCACAAGTCACGCATCGCGGCGCAGAAGTTGTCGCCTATTTGCGCTTGGTGCACATGCTGCGCGCCTCGCAACACAACCTCGCCAGCCACCATGACCTCGTGCAATACCGGCTCGCCGCCGGCGAACACCAGCGCATCCAGTGCATGGGAGCCGGGGAGCCCCAGCAGCGCGCCGGCAGCACTGTCGAGCACCAGCGCATCAGCGCGCGCGCCCGCCACCAAGCCCCATGCGTTGTGTCCGGCACTGCGTGCGCCGCCAGCCAGTGCGGCGTTGAACAGGCGCGCG
>JANLVB010000424.1:0-11618 GCA_031363785.1 Betaproteobacteria bacterium | reverse complement strand
CAATGACGGTGGTTTTGTAGCTGGCCTCGACGGTCGCGACCGTGCCCGGCGCGCTGCTCTCGAGCAGGCGCGTGACAATCGGCGCGATGTCGGTGACGGAGACGTTCTTGACGGGAATGATTTCGACGTCGGTGGCGTTGGCCACATCGAGGGCCGCAATGATGCGGCCCAGGCGGTTCAGGTTGTCGGCGTAGTCGGTGATGACCAGCGAGTTGTTGCCGGGATTGACGTTGATGGTGTTGTTCGGGCTGATCAACGGGCGCAGCACTGGCACCAGGTTGTTGGCGCGCTCATGGTTGAGCGGGAAAACCATGGTCACGATCTGGTTGCCGGCTGCACCGGCTGGCGCCACGGTAACGGTTGCCGACAGCATCTTTGCTTCTGCCTCCGGGACCACCTTCGATATGCCGGACGACTCGACAACAGCGAAGCCCTGTAGTCGCAACGCCGCCAGAAACTGGTTGTAAGCCATGGCCGGCGCCAACGGCTTGTCGCTCGACAGGTTCATCACACCCTTGACCCGTGGGTCCACCACCATGATGCGCCCGGTGATGACCCCCATGGTGCGCGCCACCGCCTCAATCTCGGCGCCGACAAAATTCAACGTGATGGCTTCCCCGGGCTTCTGCGCCCAGCCAATCGGCGCTACACACCACAGGGCCAGAAGGAAGGCGGTGCTGATCGCCACCGACGCCGGCCGACCGCTCATTTTCTTGACTGATATCATAGTTAGCCCAAATTAATGTGTGACTTTGCACCCTGCCTGCGACCCACGATATTGAGCAGGTTCCCCAGCACCGCCTCCGATTCCGGCACCGCACTGGCTTCACCCTCAAATCGCCAACGCGCGCCGGTCCATTGGCCCGCCCCGGACAATTGCAGCCCCCCCTCGATGGTGGCCAGCGTCAGCGTCGGCGCGGCAACGCCGGTGGTCAAGCGCAGGCGATAACTACCCAGCGGACGCAAGGTCGACAACCGGGATGATAGGGCGAGCGCATCGAGTTGTGCCGCGCCACCCAGCGCCAGCTTTTCACCCGATGACTGCAGCACCAGCGACTCGGTCTGAAGGCGAAGTTGGCCGACCAGCCCCAGGGTGTTCCAGGGTGCACCCAGGCCACTCAGCAAGGCTGCAGGCCACTGTGACTCGCTGTCTTGCAAGCGCAGACTCCAGCCGCCCCAAGATGGTGCCCACACCATGGCCAGGGGCTTGGCAGTGCAGCAGGTAGCCGACAGATCAATGCGCAAGCCAGCCCAGGTGGGCACAAGGCGCCAGGACAGGCTGCCCGGCAGCGCTACCGCAGCGTTGTCACCTGGACCACCGACCACCACCAGTTGCGCCTTACCCTGCCAGACAGTACCACTGGCCTGGTTCAGCCGAAGCCGAGTAGCGCTGGCATGCTCCACCAAGGGCGGCAGCCAGGCTGCCGGCACCTGCGTCAGTGCGCCGGCCAGGCCACCGACCAGAGCGCCGCAGGCGACCCACCCCCGGTTCATGGGCTCGCTGGCAGGCTTAGAACAAGCGTACCCTCCCAGTTGCCACCGACTTGACGCAGATTCGCCTGCTCGACCACGGCACCGATGTTCTGGCGCACCTGCCCGAGCCAGGCCACCAGCGCCTCAGACGCGACGCCCTTCAGGTTGACTGTGGTGCGGTCAGCGCCACTCTGCAGCGACGCCAACGCAGCGAAGCGTTGGGTACTCAGCGTGTCGAGCGCCCGCACCACTTCGGAACGCGCCAGCACCGGGCGCGCCTGCAGCTGTTTGGCCTGGGCCGCCATGTGCTGCAATGATTGCAGCTGGACGTCGAGCTTGTCGATGTGCGCCGGCGCGCTCGCCAGTGTCCGCCAGGCCGGGGCCAGCGCTGCAAACCACAACGCCGTGGCGGCCAGCAGCAGCAACAACCAGCCCAGCAGGCGTCGCTCACCTGGTGCCAAACTGCGCCAACGTGCGTGCAGTGCGGCGAAACCGGGTACCGCGTTCACGGACGGCCCCCGGCCAGAATCCGAATCTGGTTCCCATCTGCTTTTGCGGTGTAACCGGCACCGGCCAGCCGTGTCGTGAACTCCGCGACGGCGGCCGGCGACAAACCCAGACCGCCGACCACCAGCTCGCCGCCGGAATAGTCGATGCTGGTGGCGGCCTGACCAGCAGGCAGCACCTGCGCCAGCGCCGACAACATGGCCTCCAGATCGTTCGCTGCCAGGCCACCGCTGGCGCGCCGCAGCGTGGCGAGTTCGCGCTCCATCTGCAGCGGGGCATCCACAATCGTCTTGACCTTGGGAAAAGCCTGGGAAAACACAGTACGGACCTGCTCGCGCTTGGCGCGCACCGTGTTGTCCAGTTGCCAGGCCCAGGCGTTCCAACCCAGCAGATTTGCCAACAGCAGCACCAGCACGCCCCAGCGTGCGGGGCGCCAGGCGGTTGCTGCCCAGAAGTCGCGGCCCCAGCCCCCCCAACGGCGCAGCAGCCGTCCACGGCGGGAAATCGCCAGGTCGAACTGGGCCAGTTCCCAGCCTGACGTCGCGCTCGCCAGCAGATGTTGTGCCGCATCGACCACTGTGGCGGGCGCCTCCCACAACTCCCCGGCTGTTGCTGCCATGCCCGGCTCAGAGTACAGCGCAGGCGACGCCAGACCCGTCGCCGCACAACAATGGGCCATGCTGGCTGGCGTTCCCTGCAGCACGGCGAGCCGGTCCACCAGCACGCATTGGGGGTCGTCCGGAGTTCCGGTGAGCAGCAGCCTTGGCACGCCGGACTCACCAGCGGGCCAGAACAGTGGCACCACTCGCGCCACCATGCGGCCCTGATCTTCCAGCAGCTGCAGGTTTTGCGTCAGCCACTGGCGCTCGAACACCGCAACCGTGCGGCTGCCATCGGTCGCGCTGGCCGGCGCAAGCGCCAACGCACAGGTCGCCGGGTCGTCCAGCAGGCGATCCTCCAGCAAACCATCCAGAGTGGCCCGCAGGCGCGAACTGGCGACTGGAGGAATGTGAACCGAATGCCAGGAAACGGCCGGTGGCGCAACAACCGCCACGACCACATCTGCCTGTGGCATGGCGGCCAATGCGGCAACGCCTTCGCTTTCCACCTGTGTGCCGTCCAGCGACACGAGGAAGCGCCAGCCGCCGCCCGGCGACGGGGGCACCTGTGGTAGAACGATGTGCAAGGTCCGCATCATGGCCACATTGTAGGTAGGCCGGTCATCGCAGCACGGGGCCGACCGGCGGTGGTGCACCATGGTCACGCCACAGTGTCACTACATCCAGGCCATTGCGCCGCAGAAGCGAACGCTCTTCGAACACCAGGCCATCCAGCCGCAACTGTCCACGCACCTCGAAGTAGCGCGAGCCGATGCCAAAGCGGTTCGCGTCCAGCGCTGGCAGCGTGGCATCGAGCAGTTTTTGCACGTCTGCCAGGCTGCGGAACGGCGCCTTTTCACGGGCTGAAATAAGTGTGCGGGCCTGCGCCAGATCGAAACCAGGCAGGCTGGCGGCCAGCACCTCGGCCGACGCCGTGTTCAGGTTCAGTGGCGTGCGGGTCGGCAGAACCACGATGTGCGGCGCAAGCAGTCGCGCGCTGGGCGCCGACAGCCCCAGCCAATGCAATTGCTCCAGCCGGCGCGGGCGCAACGGCACTTCGCCCGTATCAGCGGCGTTCGTGTTGCCGACCACCGAGCGCCGCAATTGCTCGACGACCTGGGTCAGCTCGGCTTCGTCCAGCCCCAGCAGCTCGAACAATCGCGTGAAAGCCTCCACATCCGGCTCCGCGACCTTGCCATCAACGATCAGGTTGGCGACATTCATGCGTGCCTGGGAGTCTGTGATCTGGCCGGACAGGAAGGCCTCCTGTGCCAGCTCCGCGTTGTTGCCATCCACCGCCAGAAAAGTGGACAAGCGCGAGTCTCGAAGCACCACCGCCCAGGGCTCAGCCAGATGGTCCGCGCCACCGGTGCGGGCGTCTTCACGCAGGATCAGGCGGGCCCAGTCGAGCGCGCCCTCGAGCACCCAGATCGACTGGCTGCGCTGGCGCTCGATGCCCTGTATCTCGATGTTGCGCCACTGCCGCCACAAAGCGGCCGACGCCAGTGTGGCAACCATCGCCACCGTCAGCATCGCCAGCAAAAGTGCCGCTCCGCGTTGCCGCATCAACCGCCCCCGATCCCGAAACCCGGTTTGACCCAGTCGCGCACCAGGCGCCCCGTCAGGGACTGTCCGCCAGTCAATGTCAGTTGCAGCCGCACGCCGTCGGGCAGGGCGGATTGGGAGTTGCCCGCACCAGCGATGCCGCCGCCCGCACTGGACAACGGGCTGCTCCAGCTGTTGTTGCGAAAGTAGAACACCTGCCATTCGTCAATGGCGGCTACCACCACCTCGCGCTGACGCAGCACTTCCGTAGGGTTTTGGCCCCACGCGGCGGCATCGACCCATGCCGCCTGCAGTTGCTCGCGCGTCAGCACAGGTGCAGACTGCCAACGCAGGAACAGGCGCGTCCCGTCGACCATGCGCATACCCCAGGCAACCACCCGGATACTGGCCCGGTCGTACGCGACCAACGCCGCGTCACCCCCAGGCGCCTCGCCGCCCACTTGGCGCGCGACCCGCAACACCCGGCCATCGAAGTCCATCGACAAGACCGGCAATCCAGTGGCAACTGCGTCGAGGTCCCGGCTCCACTGGGACAAACCAGTCTGCAATGTCAACAAGTCCTGGTTGTGCCGCGCGGTGCGTGACTGTGCCATCGTCATGGCATCGATACCACGCCAGGCCATGACCGACATCAGGGCCATTGCGGCAAGCGCCACCAGCACTTCAACCAGCGTAAATCCCCTGTTGCTGTTCGCGGCAGGCGTCACTGAACACTCCCGATCACGGTCGTTAGCCGGCTGACCGTGAACTCGCCATCCAGCACTTCGGCTTCAACACGCCGAAAATTCGGATTGGGCGTCGGGCGTACCACCATGCGCCCGGTAAACGAGCGCCCGGCCTGCTCACATTGAAACGTTGACTCCCCCATTGCCGGCATTTGTCGCGACAGGCGCAGGCGCACCAGCTCGTTCTCGGCGCACAACAGGGCCAGCATGCCGTCTGACTGGCGCTGGGCGTTGGAGGTCAGAGCGATGCTGGCCTGCAGGCCGGCGGTCAGAGCGATGGCGACGATGACCAGCGCAAACAGCACCTCGATCAGGGTGAACCCCCCCCACTCGCGCTTCATGACCCGGCAGCCGGGCTTACCGGTCCAGGCTCGCCCTGCACTTCGAACGGCCGCAGGCCATCCGTGCTGATCCGCACCCGGCTTCCCGCGACGGAAAGAACAATGGTGTGGCGCTCGATGATCGGCTCCGGCCCCAACACCACCAACTGCGGTCCTTCAACCACGGTGCCCTCGACCAGCCACTTGCTGTGCACGGTGTTGCCAGCAATGATGTCGAAGCCGCCTTCATCTGGCCGCCAGTAGACCGGGCTGCCCGAAGCGCGCGACTGCGCCCGCGCCACCTCCAGAACAGCGGCCACGCGTTGGGCATCGCGTTCCAGCAGGTTGGTGCCAGTGTCGCGCAGTGCAAAACCAACACCCGCCCCGACCAGTGCCACCAGGGCGACGACCAGCAGCAGTTCGAGCAGCGTGAAACCACGCCAACGCCCCGGCCAGCGCGAACCGGACCTACTGCCAGGAGCCGACATCGGCGTTTTTGCCTTCGCCGCCAGCCTGGCCATCGGCCCCGAATGACAACACATCCACTTCCCCCTTGATACCCGGGTTAAGGTACTGGTACGCGTTGTTCCAGGGGTCGTTCGGCAACTTGTCGAGGTAAGGCTTCCAGTTCGGCGGCACAGGCGATGTGGCGGGCTTCACCACCAACGCCAACAGCCCCTGCTCCGCCGTCGGGTAACGAAGGTTGTCGAGTTTGTACAGCTTGAGTGCCTGCATCAGGTTGTTGACGTCGGTTTTCGCGGCAGTGGCGCGGGCATCGTCGGCCCGGTCGAGCACATTGGGCACGATCAGGGCGGCCAGAACGCCGATGATGACCAACACCACCATCAGCTCGATCAGCGTAAAGCCTTTTGTCACGGCACGCTGGAAATCACTGCGGATGCCGGGCATGGGAACTCCTGTAGTTGTAATTCGGTGTGGCGGCAAGGGCCATGCGCTGGATGATAATCGGACATGGCTCGAATCTGGCTCCTGCGGCTTGGCAGCTTCTCCGTCTGGGGGCTGGCGGCGTTTTCCATCGTTTTCTGGGCCCTGCGGCTGCTGCAGCAGCCAACACCCGGCCTGCCGGTAGCCGTGGCGCCACTGCAGGCTGTGCAGGCCGACGCTGCGTCCATGGTGCGTGTGTTTGGCCGCAGTGTGGTCAAGCCCGTCAATGCTGCCGCGCCAGAGCGACCGCTGATCGACCCGAGCACACGCTTCGTCCTGCTCGGTGTGGCAGCGCAGCGAAACAACCAGGGCGTCGCCCTGATTGCAGTGGACGGCAAACCAGCCCGCCCCTACCGCATCGGCGGAAAAATTGAGGACGGTTATGTGCTGCGTTCGGTCAGCAAACTCAGCGCCACGCTGTATGGCGAGTCGGACGGCAATAGCTTCACAGTAGAGTTGCGCAACCAGGCCGTTGCACGGCCCGCGACAGCGGCTTCTGCCGCTCTGTCCAAGGCTTCCAGCTGAGCGATGCGCGCCAGCGAATTTGCGCCCCTTGTGGTGCATGCCCGCGCCGCGCCGCGCTTGTGGCAGGTGTCCGAAGCCATGCTGGCCGTCGGCGGTTGAAGCGACTTTGATCTGGCCCTACAGCATGCGCGCAGCGCGCAACTCCTGTACCGCCTTGCGGTCTTGCGGGCGCGGACTGCGCAGCAGGAAAAACACCTTCGCGTAATGATCAGCGCACTACCATGGCGCATAACGCTCGTCGCCAAAACGAGGCTTGGGTATCATGCCTGCAACCCGTTTTGCCCGGCCAGCCATGTGCACCTTGTCCATCGGAGCCCCCATGAAACGTACTGCCTCCATCCTAATCGGTTTGCTTGTCCTGGCCTGCCTGCCGGCCTGGTCATGGAGCAACCACAGCCTGGTCACCTACCGGGCGCTGGAAAAAATGCCCGAGCTGGCTAGCGCCGCTGCAGTCGCTGCAGAGCCACTCGAGGTGTTCCTCAAGGCGCAGGAGAAACCGATCGAAGTACTGCTCGCCAGCCAGGAAACCTGGGCGCGCAAGAATATCACCTCGTATGCACCGCGACCCGACACGTTGGCCTTTGCCGCCAACCCAGGCCGCCCCGACGATGCGCGCCGCCTGGCCTTCCTGATGGCGCTGCGGGTATCTCCGAACAGCCGCTTTGCCCTTTTTGTCCAGCCTGACTCCCGCACCATGCCCGAACCAACCACACTGATGCCGCACAGCGCGGTCAACTTCCTGCCGGAGCAACCCAACTCGCCCTACCGTTACGCCGCCATCAAGCCCGGCGACCAGTTGTCCGCGTTGAGCGTGGTGGCGTCGGCCTCGAACGAGCCGGACTACGGGCTGGACATCAACCTGTGGCAGGACAGCCCCTCCGATTGGGGCAAGGTGTACGGTTTCGGCAAACTTCCGTTTGGCAATCCGGCCCTGTATTTTTCCACCCAGGCTCCATTCCATATGGGGTTCTACCACCAGGACTGGTTGATCTTCAAGGCGGCGCCGTTCATCCAACGAACATTGCCGCTGTTGCGCATACACCAGTACAGCACGTTGGCAGCGCTGGCGTTTCGCACCGGCCACCACTATTGGGGTTGGCGCTTCACCGGCCTGGCACTGCACTACATCCAGGATCTGACGCAGCCCTACCACGCCAACCTGGCACCCGGCGACTCGACCTTTCGCATGATCAGCGCCAACCTGCTGGCGATGGCTGGTTTGCCGAAACAGCGGGACGACCTGATCGTGTTGCTGTCGAACCGCCACCTGGCGCTGGAGAAATACCAGAATGAACTGCTGATGGCCTCGGCGCGCATCAAGCAGGATAGCCCGCTCGACAGCGCATTGCGCAAGCTCGAACTCGACGCCGCGTACCCGGCGTGGTCAGACCTGTATGCCCGCGATGTGGTGGCGAAGGAGTCCTACAGCGCTGGCAGCGCTACGGCGGCCGCCATTGTGGCTGCCATGCCGCCTGGTTTTGTGTCTGATCCGGCGTTTGACTTTGGCGTCAAAGAGGCAGGCATCGACCTGAGCGCTGCAATGGCCAAGCAGGACGCCGGAAAACGCGCCGGGCTGGATCGCCAGATCGCAACGCTGCTGGGCCATTTCGGCGCACACAGCCGCAACACGATACGCGGCATCCTCAAGGCCGCAGCGGCCAAACCCTGACACACCGGCCGGGTACGCGCCGGGCCGCTCAGCCCCAATACAGCAGGGCGTCGCGCCCGTCAACCAGCAGATCGACCGGGGCACCAAAGGGCAACAGCACCTTGGTCGGCACATGGCCCATTGGCAGATTGGTCCATACCGGCACCTTCACCTGCTGCCGCAACCAATCCACCACTGTCTGTAGGCGAAAACCCTTGTCGTTGGGCGCCAGCTGGTAGTGGGTGAACTGCCCCAAAACAATGGCCTTTTGCTGCGCCAGCACGTCGGCGTGCAGCAACTGCGTCAACATGCGCTCGATGCGGTACGGATGCTCGGCGATGTCCTCCAGCACCAGAACACCACCCTTCACCCGGGGGAAGTAAGGCGTACCCACCAATGAGGTCAGCACCGCCAGGTTGCCGCCCCATAACACCGCCTTGTGCACCGGCTTGGGGGGCGCGATAGGGGCAGGCGCGGCGGCGGCGGCGCTGCGCACACGCGGCAGTTGCCAACCCGCGCCCTCTCCCTGAGCCAGCAGCAGATCGTCGAAACAGGCCTGCATGATGTCGTCCACCACATCCGGTCGGCCAAAATCGTCATGCAGCGCCGGGCCGATCCAGGTTGTTGCCCCGGTTTGTGCGAACACGGCACATTGCAACGCGGTGAAATCGCTGAAGCCAACAAACCGGGTGCCGTGCTCGATGGCCCGCGCCAGCGCCTGGTACCGGATGGCGCCAAGAATACGGGTCAGCCCGTAACCACCCCGGCTCGTCAGCGCCACATCGGCACCGCTGGCAGCGGCGCGGTGGATCGCTGCAAGACGTGTTGTGTCGTCGCCGGCAAACCGCATATGGGTCGCCAGGGCGTCCTGATCCACCTCTACCTCGTGCCCGAGCAACCGCAAGCGCGCCACGCCGCGTCGGAACGCGGCCTTGTCGCGCTGGGCGCTGGAGGGGGAGTACACATAGATATGGCTCATGGGCTTGGGCGCTTGTCGGCAAACAAGCTGGAGTCAGGCAGGATGAGATTCAGAACGAGACGCAAGGCACAAATTATGGCTCGCTGAATGCCGCCAACGCCGCCTGTGCGATCGGCACACCATGCTCCTGCACAAAATGCCCCCCTTGCTCCAACAACATCGGCGCCGGGCAACCACGGATCGACTTGGCCAGCGCAGCCATCACCGGCGGGCCCAACACCGGGTCCTGTGCGCCCACCGCCATGAAGGTCTTGCCGCCCCAATCGTTACACCAGAACGCGCGTGCCGCCCGCGACACCGCAGCGCCATCTGAATCATCAAACTCGGGAACCATCGGCGCAAACGCGCGTATTGCCGCGCGGTGCCCGCCATCGGGAAACGGTGCGTTAAAGGCCGCGCATTCCTGTGCGCTCATATGCGGGTTGCCACGTGCAAACAGGCGCGCCACGTCAAACTCCGGATGCTTGGCACACATCTGGCGCCAGGCCAGAAAGCCCGGGCTGAGCGGCACGTCCCCTGTCGCCAACATGGTATTCATCACCAACAGGGCGCTGTAACGCTGCGGCGCAGCCATCGGCAAGGTCAGGCCCAATAAACCACCCCAATCCTGCACCACCAGCGCAACACCGTCCAAGCTCAGTCGCTCGACAAACTCCAGCAAAACCTGCCGGTGCCAGGAGAACGTATGGGCGCTGTCCTTCTTCGGCTTGTCGCTCTTGCCAAACCCCGGCATGTCGGGTGCCACCACCCGATCGCCCGCCGCAAGAAAGACCGGAATCATCTTGCGGTACAGGTAACTCCAGGCCGGATTGCCGTGCAGGCACAACCAGGTGCGGGGCGCCTTGCGCGGCCCTTCATCCAGGTAGTGCATACGCAGGCCAGCCAGCGCGGGCAGATCATCCAGGTAATGCGGCGACCAAGGATAACCCGGCAGATCCGCAAAACATGCGTCGGCTGGGCGAACGGCATCATCACGCAAAGGGCTGTGGCGCATGCGACTCTCCTGTCGCCTGACGGCGAAGAACGATTGCAACAATTCGGTGGATTCCCGGGCCATGATACCGCCCTGGAGCGCGGTCTGGTGATTCAGCCGAGGTTCCGAAAACAGGTTCAACACCGAGCCGGCCGCACCCGTCTTGGGGTCTGACGCCCCGTACACGACACGCCCGACTCTGGCATGCAACATGGCGCCGACGCACATGGCGCAGGGCTCGAGTGTGACAAACAGGGTGCAGCCATCGAGCCGGTAGTTGCCGAGCCGTGTGGCCGCCGCACGCAAGGCGACAATTTCCGCGTGCGCACTGGGGTCATGCCCGGCCACCGGGCGGTTGTGTCCCACAGCCAGCACCACGCCATCACGCACCACCACCGCGCCGACTGGCACCTCGGCGGCGGCAGCTGCCAGCGCCGCCTGCTCCAGTGCAATGGCCATAAACTGCGCATCCGAAGCCTCGTTCGAGGATGGCTGGAGGCGCATGTCAACCCGGCGCCACGCCAATGCCCAGGCGGTCCATCCAGGCCGCCAGTGCGCGTTCGTTCTCGTTGCCGACAGCGTACTGCGCACGCATCTTCTGGTGCGCCTCGGAGCGGTGCTGGTTGATCTTGACCTTGCATTGCAGAGTGGCCACATGGAGTTCGAAACCGACAATGCCGGCCAACATCCTGTGCTGGTAATCCGCCCCCAGGGCAATCCACTGCGCGATGTAATCCGGGTCGTGGTCACCAATCAGCTTTTTGAGCAGTTGGTCCTTCGCCAAGGGTTCCTCCACCAGCGTGGCGACTACGCTGCAATGGACTGCCAGGTAATTCCAGGTCGGCACACGGGCCAGGTCCGGGTAGACGCGTGGCGACATATAGGCCTGCGGCCCCATGAAGGTCACGACCGCCATCGGGCGCTGGCGCAAATAGCGCCAATGCGGGTTGGGTTTGGCGCAGTGGCCGAGCAGAAACAGGCCGCCGTCGCGCTCCTCCAGGTGCAAAGGAACATGGCTCACAAAGGGCATTCCGTCGTCATCGTTGCTGATCAGGCTGGCGAACGGATGGCCACGCATCAGGTCAGCCGCGACCTGGTTTTCCTGGATGTTGAATTGGGGTGGCAAATACATGGTGCACCAACTTTAGCTGAATCATTGCTTGCCCTGGTGCGCTGCCGGTGCCTTGCGCCCTGTCACCGGTGTGCGTTATGCTGGATACCACAGTCAGGGGTTGAAGGAAAACCGCCAGGCCACGACCCGTCCAGCGTCCCATACTCCTTTGTTTGGTCGCATCCTGCGCCATGCTGGGCAGCACAACCCATGTGATCGTTTCCACAACCGATGCAATACGGCGCGA
>JANLVB010000383.1:0-3092 GCA_031363785.1 Betaproteobacteria bacterium | reverse complement strand
CGCTGCGCCAGAGCCAGCTGTTCGACACGCTGGTGGGTCTGCTGTCCAAAGACGCCGCACCCAAAGCCGCAGCCGCGCCCGCCAAACCGCGCATGGACGCCGAGATGGCCATCCGCCACCCGCTGCGTATCCTGCTGGCGGAGGACAACGTGGTGAACCAGAAGCTGGCCATGCGCCTGCTGCTGCAGATGGGATACCGGGCTGATCTGGCATCCAACGGCATCGAGGCGATAGAGAGCATCGAGCGCCAGACCTACGACGTGGTGCTGATGGATGTGCAGATGCCCGAGATGGACGGGCTCGAAGCATCACGGCGCATCACGGCCAAGCACCCACCCGACAAGCGCCCGCGCATCATCGCCATGACCGCCAACGCCATGCAGGGCGACCGCGAGGAATGCCTGGCCGCCGGCATGGACGACTATGTGACCAAGCCGATCCGTGTCGATGCGCTGGTGCAGGCACTGATGCAGGCCGAAAATCGGCTGGTGCCATGATGATCAACCCTTGCGTTGCATGGTACGCCACTCTAAAATGTTGCATGTAACAACCGTAGGCAGATCATGGGTAGTTCGATTTCAGAGCGAGTTCAAAAGCATCGTGACGGGCTGCGTGCGGCTGGCATGCGGCCGGTCCAGATATGGGTACCCGACACCCGGCGCAAGGCCTTTGCGCTGGAATGCCAGCGTCAATCGCGCCTGCTCGTTGGTGACCTGGAGGAGGCCCGGACCCTGGAATGGCTGGGTGCGGCTGCGGACACTGAAGGCTGGAAATGAGACGAGGGGATCTGGTGACGATTGCCCTGCAGGGCGACTATGGCAAGCCCAGACCGGCACTCATCATCCAGTCGGACCTGTTCCATGCGCACCCGTCCGTCACGATATTGCCGGTTACCGGCGAATTGCGCGAGACGCCACTGTTTCGAATTCGCCTGGAGCCTACGCCCGCCAACGGGCTCCAAAAAGTCTCGCAAGCCATGGTGGACAAGGCGCAGTCGGTGCCGCGCGAGCGCATTGGCAATGTCTTCGGCCATGTTGGCGAAGAGGACATGCTGGCCATCAGTCGCTCCCTGGCGGTGTTCCTGGGTGTGGTTTGATTGCCTGCAGAAAGGTTGCCGGATATGAAAACTTGGCCGATCCAAGACGCAGAAGCGGGATTCAGCGGGTGTTGCACGGCGTGGGTCGGGCTGATGAGACCGATGCATGAAAAATAGATCAAGTCCGGAGCTGAGTGCCGATGCAGCGCAGGCGCTGCGTCGAATGATTGCCCTCTGTCAGCGGTTGAGCGGGCACGCCACCGAAGAGGCCCTGCGCAAGGCTATCGTCGCAGAAGCCAAAACGCTGCTGGGCGCTCAGAGGACGTTGCTGCTATTGCGCTCGGGCGACGGACCATATGAGACTGCCGGCGCGGCTTTGCCGCGAAAAGAAGATGCCAACAGCCTGCTGCAAGCAATCACGCCCTGGCTGGACGAGGCGCGCGGCACTGGTGAAAGCCGCCTGCGCCACGGCCCCGACGGCGCCGCGCCATCCGCACAGCGCAGTTGCCTGGTGGCGCCGCTGGTGGGACCGGATGGCGCACTGGGTGGTCTGTACGCCGATATCGACGGTGCAAAGGGGCGCTTCGAGGATGGCGACCGCGTGCTGCTGGCGACGCTGGCTTCGCATGCAGCCGTGGCGCTGGCCAGTTTGCGTCAAATTGCCGCGCTTTCGCAGCAAGTCGAGCTGCGCGCGGCCAGCGAGGAATTCGCTTTCGCGGCTCAGCGCGCCACCGCCGACGTGCTGCGCGTGTTGGGCAGCTCGATGACCGACACGCAGCCGGTGTTCGACAAGATCGTCGAAAGCTGCCAGCGGCTTTTCGGTGGGGACCTGGCAGGAGTCTCGCTGGTGGACGAGCATGGCATGGTGGACTACGTGTCCCTGTCCGTGCAATCGCCGGGCTTGCGGAACGGCTATCCCCGGCCGCTGAAGGATTCCTACCAGGGTTATGCGGTCCGCAAAGGCCGCGTCGTGAACTACCCGGACATCGTCAACGGCCCCGGTGTGCCCGAGTCCATGCGCGCCCACGGGCGCGCGATCGGCAACTACTCCCTGCTGGTGGCGCCGATGCTGTGGGAAGGCCGAGGCATCGGCACCATCCACGTGGTGCGTCTGCCGCCGAACCCGTACACCGACCAGGAGGCCGAGTTGTTGGCGACTTTCGCCGACCAGGCGGTCGTCGCGATTCAGAACGCGCGGCTGTTCAAAGAGACCCAGCGCCTGCTGGCCGAGACGCAGCGGCGCAACGCCGAGCTGGCGGTGATAAACAGCGTCCAGCAGGGCATGGCGCGCTCGCTCGATTTCCAGGGCATCGTCGACTTGGTCGGCGACACCCTGCGCGAGGTGCTGCACACGCAGGACATCGGCATCCGCTGGATCGACCAGGCCACACAGTTCGTGCATCCGCTTTACGTGGTGGAGCATGGCATTCGCAAGAATTACTCTCCCCGGCCATTTCGAACCGGCACGCCGGGTACACGCGCCGTCCAGACCCGCCTGAGCCAGGTTTTCAACAGCGCGGCCGAGCTGGCGGCTGGCAATTTCCCCGGGCTGCGGACCCTGGACCCGGCGCGCTCCACCGCCTTTGTGCCCGTGCCTGGCAATGAGTGTGTAGCCGCTGTGATCACCATCGAGGACTACGAGCGCGACAACGCCTACGGCGAGGCCGAGCTGCGCCTGCTCGAGACCGTGGCGGCGAGCATGGGTGTGGCGCTGGAGAACGTGCGCCTGTTCGGCGAAACGCAGGAGGCGCTGGAGCGGCAGAAGGCCATGGCCGAGGTGCTGGAGGTGATCAACGCCTCGCCCGGCGACATATCGCCCGTGTTCGACACGATTGCGCGCAAGGCGATGCAGCTTTGCGATGCGGACCATTGTGGCGTGTGGAATGTCGAGGGCGAGGTCGCCATTGGCGCCGGTGGCTACAACGTGCCGGAAGCTTACTTGCCGCACGTGATGAACCAGCGGGTGCTGGTAAAACATCTCTACGGACCCGTCACGGGCGGTCCACCGTTTTTACAGGTAACGGATCTCCGGGAGTTGCAGTCTTACCAAAAGCGG
>JANLVB010000379.1:0-15899 GCA_031363785.1 Betaproteobacteria bacterium | reverse complement strand
CGCGCGCGATCATGGCGCTGGACGCGCTGGGGCCCCAGGTGCCCGAGTTGTACAGGCGTGGGCCCTGGCTGTCGGCGCTCCAGTTGTCCAGCACCGGCTCGACCCAGCGCCAGGCTGCCTCCTGTTCGTCGATGCGCACGAACAGATTCAACCGGCCGTCGATCACGTCGAGCAGGAGGCGCTCGTAAGCGCCGACGCGCTCGAAGCCGAAGCGCATGTCAAAGTCGAGGTCGAGCTGTACCGGTGCCAGCGTCTGGCTGTTACGCCGGTTGTCCTGCCCCTGCGCCAGCAAATGCAGCTCCAGTCCGTCGCGTGGCTGCAGGTTGATGACCAGGCGGTTCGCCGCGCCAATATTAGAGTTGAAAATCGCATGCGGTGTGGGGTGAAAGTTGACCACGATCCGCGCATCGCGCCCGGCCAGTCGTTTGCCGGTGCGGATGTAGAACGGAACACCGGCCCAGCGCCAGTTGGATATTTCGGTGCGCAACGCAACAAAGGTCTCGGTATTGCTGCGCGGGTCTACCCCGACCTCGGTGCGGTACGCCGCCACCGGAGTGCCGCCAATGCTTCCGGCGCTGTACTGGCCGCGGATGGCATCGCTGGCCAGCGACGCCGCTGTCCAAGGTTTGAGCGAGCGCAGCACCTTGAGTTTTTCATCGCGTATGGCATCGGCGTGGGAGTTGATCGGCGGCTCCATGGCAATCGCACACAATAGCTGCAGCGCGTGGTTTTGCACCATGTCACGCAGTGCACCGGTGGTCTCATAAAAGGCACCGCGCTTCTCCACCCCGAGTTCTTCCGCGATCGTGATCTGGATGTTGGCAATGTGTTCCCGCCGCCACAGGGGCTCAAACAGGGCATTGCCGAAACGCAGCGCAAACAAATTCTGCACCGCTGGCTTGCCCAGGTAGTGGTCGATGCGAAACACCTGTTCTTCAGAGAATATCCGGCACACGGTGGCATTGATCGCCCGGTTCGATGCCAGATCGTGGCCGAGCGGTTTTTCCAGCACCACGCGGGTGTTGGCGGTGTTGAGCCCGATCGCGGCAAGCTGTTCACAGACAGTGGTGAACAACGCCGGCGCCGTGGCCACATACATCACCACGGTGTCGGCATTACGCTCGCGCAGCGTTTTTGCCAGTGGCACGTAGTCTTGCGGTTTGGACACATCCATGCGCACAAAGTCCAGCAAGGCCGCGAAACGCGCGAACTCATCGTCAGTAGGCCGTTTGGCGAGCTCTACCTTGTCGAATCTCGATTTGATCAGCGCCTGGTATTGCCCGGCGCTGTGGTTATCGCGGCCGATGCCGATGATGCGCCCACCCGCGGGCAGTGTGCCGTGGCGAAGGGCCTGAAAAAGCGCCGGCATGAGCTTGCGCCAGGCGAGATCGCCGGTGCCACCAAAGAGGACGAGATCAAAGGACATGGGTGTCACGGAGTTACATGAAAATTTGCGATGAATGTAACTTTGTTTCACCGATAATTCAAGCATTGCGACATTGCAGTGTTGTTTTTCCCGGAGCATCCATGAACCAGCTCGACGCCCTAAAGCAGATCACCACCGTGGTCGCCGATACCGGCGACTTCAAACAACTCGCCCAGTTCAAGCCGCAGGACGCGACGACCAACCCGTCGTTGATATTGAAAGCAGTGCAAAAGCCCGACTACCAGCACCTGTTGCAGGACACGGTAGCCAGATTCCGCGGTGAACCCCTGGACCTGGTGATGGACCGACTGCTGGTGCGTTTTGGCGGCGAGATCCTGTCGGTGATTCCGGGCCGGGTATCGACCGAGGTCGATGCGCGCCTGAGTTTCGATTCCAGCGCCACAGTGACCCGCGCCGAGCGCATCATCGGCTTGTACCAGGGCCAGGGCATTCACATCGATCGTGTGTTGATCAAGGTCGCCGCCACCTGGGAGGGCATACAGGCGGCGGCGCAACTGGAACGCCGCGGCATCCATACCAACCTGACACTGCTGTTTGCGTTCTGTCAGGCGGTGGCCTGTGGGCAGGCCCGGGTGCAGCTGATTTCGCCCTTTGTCGGGCGTATTTACGACTGGTACAAGAAATCGGCCGGCGCCGCATGGGATGAGCCGAAAAATGCCGGCCCGAATTACCCGGGCGTTTTGTCGGTGCGGCAGATTTACAACCACTACAAGAAATTCGGCATCAAGACCGAAATCATGGGAGCCAGTTTTCGCAATGTCGGGCAGATACAGGCACTTGCCGGCTGTGACCTGCTCACGATCAGCCCGGAGCTGTTGGCGACGCTGGCGGCACTGGATCAACCCTTGCCACGTTCGCTGGAGCCGCAGGCCGCGCAGGCGCTGGATCTGCCGGCCGTGAACTATGACGAGGCCGGTTTTCGCCATGCCTTGAACGAAGACGCGATGGCGAGCGAAAAGCTCTCCGAAGGCATTCGCGCCTTTTGTGCCGACGCACGCAAACTCGACCAACTGCTGCTGGCTGCCTGAGAGTCTGAGAGTCTTTCATTCACGCCCGCCATGCAACGCATTCGTTGTGACCAAAGCCCGGCCTGGAGTCGGCTGCAGCAGCTCCACAGCGAGGTGGGGGCCAGCCTCGACCTGCGCTTGGAGTTCACCCGCGATGCGGGCCGTTTTGACGCCTTCAGCCAGAGCGCCCCCCACGTCTTTGTCGACATGTCGAAAAACCTGATCAACGCCGAGATTGAGAGTGTGTTGCTCTCCATGGCGCAGCAATGTGGTGTGCTGCAGCACCGTGACGCCATGTTTGCCGGCGCATTGATCAACAACACCGAACAGCGCGCAGTGAAGCATTGGTTGTTGCGCTGTCCGCCGGGTGGCGCCGACCCCGATTTGCCGGCCGTGCATGACACGCTGGATGCCATGTTGCGCTATGCGGAAACGGTACGCAGTGACAACACCATCACCGATGTCGTCCATATCGGTATCGGTGGCTCGGACCTGGGGCCGCAGATGGCAGTGCTGGCGCTGGACAGTTACACGATGGCGGGCAAACGCCTGCATTTTGTATCCAATGTGGATGGTCATGAGCTAGGAGCGACCTTGCGCCAGCTTTCGCCCCACAACACCCTGTTCCTGATTGCTTCCAAGACCTTTGCCACCATAGAGACCATGACCAATGCGCGCTCTGCCAAGGCATGGTTTGAGGCGGCAGGCGGGCGCGATGTGGCACGCCACTTTTGTGCGTTGACCAGCAACGTGGCGGCGGCGCGTGATTTTGGTATCTCCACCACCTTCGGCTTCTGGGACTGGGTGGGTGGGCGTTATTCCCTCTGGTCGGCAATCGGCCTGCCAATCGCCATCGCGATCGGTGCGGCGGGTTTTCGCGAGTTTCTCGCCGGTGCCCATGCCATGGATGGCCACTTTCGCAGCGCAGCGCTGCAGCACAACCTGCCGGTACGGCTGGCGCTGATCGACATCTGGTACCGCAATTTCCTTGGCTTCGGCAGCCGCAGCATCGCGCCCTACCATAGTGCCCTGCGGCGTTGGCCAGCGTATTTGCAGCAACTCGAGATGGAGAGCAACGGCAAGCGCGTGGACATGCAGGGTACGGCCTTGCCGTACCGCACGGCACCGGTGTTGTGGGGCGAGCCCGGCACCAATGGACAACATGCCTACTTCCAGATGCTGCACCAGGGAAGTGACGTGGTGCCGCTGGAAATTGTGGCGGTCCGCAGACCGCGCCATACGCTGGCTGGTCACCACGCCAACTTGCTGGCCAATGCCCTGGCGCAGGCGCAGGCATTGATGCACGGGCAGCAGGATGCTGGCGGCCATCGGCACTTCCCCGGCAACCGCCCAAGCACCTTCATGCTGCTCGACGAGCTCAGCCCGGCCAGCCTGGGTGCACTGATCGCGCTGCAGGAACACCGCGTGTTCGTCAGTGGCAGCCTGTGGGGCATCAACAGCTTTGACCAATGGGGTGTGGAGCTGGGCAAGGTGTTGGCGCGGGACATCGAACCGCGCCTGCATAGTGGCGATATCGCAGGGCTGGATGGCTCCACCGCCGGTTTGTTGCAGCGACTTCGCTCCGGGGCATGAGGCTGTTTGGCGCTCCGTGATCGAGCTCAGCATCACGCAGGCGCGCCAATTGCATCTGGGCGCACAGGGTCTGCTGGCCGCTCCGCGCCAGCGCGCCACGCCGGCTGCCTTGCGCGCCTGTATCGAACGTATGGGATTGCTGCAGATTGACACCATCCATGTGGTCGCACGCAGCCCTTACCTGGTGTTGTTTTCCCGCCTGGGTCCCTATCCCATGCAGTGGCTGGAACAGGCATTGGCGCGCGGCCAGGTGTTCGAGTCGTGGGCCCATGAGGCTTGTTTTGTGCCAATCCGTGATCTGGCCCTGCACCGCAGCTACAACCGGTCCACGCGACAACACTGGGGTCTTGCCAGGGCACGCGAGCACAACAGTGCGCACCGCGCACAGCTGGACCAACTGTTGCAGCATGTGCAGACCCACGGGCCGGTGAAATCATCCGACTTCGTGCGCAGCGACGGCCGCACGGGCGGCGGCTGGTGGGGCTGGAAAGATGAGAAGTTGTGGCTGGAGGCCCTGTTTGCGAATGGTGAATTGATGGTGGCGCGGCGCGAAAACTTCCATCGCGTCTACGACCTGGCGCATCGGGTCTGTCCACAGATCGACGGCATGGTGTTGCCGGACGGTGCCAACATTGAAGGTGTGTTTGTCGAAAAAGCCGTGGCCGCCCTGGGCATCAGCCAGGCACGCTGGATCAACGACTATTACCGTACCAGGCCACGGCTCAAGGATGCAGACCTCGAGCGCTGGGTCGAGCAGGGGAGCCTGCTGCGTGTTGCCGTCGCCGGCTGGGACGCGCCTGCCTATGTGCACCGTTCGCGCCGCCATTTGCTGGGCAAAGTGCGCCGGGGCGAGATCAGTGCCAGCCACACCACCTTGTTGTCCCCTTTTGATCCGGTGCTGTGGGACCGCGAACGCGTGCTTGCGATGTTCGGGTTTGACTACCGCATCGAGTGCTACACGCCACAGGAGCGGCGCAAGTACGGCTACTTCGTGTTGCCGGTACTGCACCACGACCGGCTGGTGGCGCGACTGGACGCAAAGGCACACCGTGGTCTGGGTGAATTCGAGGTCAAGTCGCTGCATCTGGAGCCGGGTGTGGTGCTGGACGGGCCGCTGCTGCAGGCACTGGCACAGGCTTTGTCGCAATGCGCGGCGTGGCATGGCACGCCGTTGTTGAAAGTCCTGCCCACGAGTCCGCGCACTACCGGGGCCGCGTTGCGCCGCGCCTTGCGCGCGAGCGGCTGAACAGGCCCCGAGACACCGCAACGTCGTACAACACCACAGCATAAAGACCTCATATTTGTGACCAACATCGTTTTCGATTTCGGCGCGGTGCTGTTCAACTGGCAGCCGCATCAGCTGGTACAGCAGCACTTTCCCGACCATGCGCCGACCGAGGCGCGCTCGCGTGGACTTGCCAGCGCCATCTTCCACCACGCAGACTGGCAGGCGTTTGACTGTGGCCGGCTGGCCCAGGATACGGTAATTGCGCGCACCGCGGACCGGCTGGCGCTGCCGCAGACCACGGTGCATGCACTGGTGTCGGGCATTGCCACCCACCTGCAACCGATAGAGCCGACGGTGCGCTTGTTGCGGCAACTGCATGCGCGGCGAGACAGCCACGCTGATCTGCGCCTGTATTTCCTGTCCAACATGCCGGCACCATTTGCGCGTGCACTGGAACAGCGGCATGATTTTCTCGGGCTGTTTGATGGCGGCGTGTTTTCCGGGGATGTTCTGCTTGCAAAGCCTCAACCCGAAATTTACCAACTGGTCGAGACACGTTATGGGTTGGAGCCGTCCAGCACCATTTTTGTCGATGACCTGCTGGCCAATGTGCTGGTTGCCCGCGCGCGGGGCTGGAGGGCGGTGCATTTCGAGTCGGCTGCGCAGTTGGCGCCGCACCTTGCTGCCTGGTTGCCGTGAGGCTGCAGGCTACTATGGTCAGGAGTTGTTGCGATTCGTGGCGCCCGGCTGTGGCGTCGGCACATCTACTTGAAAAAAACCGTTTGTAGGGGTTAGGAATTGGTGCTAGTGTGACAGAGGGTGTCATCGGTTGCCTGTCCGCAGTGGATCAGGCATTGGCGTTGTCAATCGAGGAGTAATCAATGGACAGTGGATCATTCGGTTTTTCGGTGCGTATGGCAACGTCGATCGACGACTTGCGTGAGGCATGTGCCGTGCGGGCGGCGGCCTATGGCCACCATGACCCGGAACTGGGCCCGAAGTTTGGCGAAGTGGAATCGCTCGACTGTGCCGAGGGCACGGCGGTGATCCTGTGCCGCGACAAGGCCAGTGGCGAGGGTATCGGCACCATGCGCATCCAGGTCAGCGGTTTTGGCCCGCTGCAACTCGAAAGCAACCTGACCCTGCCGCCCTGGCTTGCCAACAAGCCGCGGGCGCAGATCTCGCGCCTGGCAGTCACCGTCGGGGCCGACCCGCTGGTCAAACTGAGCCTGATGAAAGCCAGTTACCAATATTGCCTGGCGACCCAGGTGCGCTGGATGGTGATTGGTGCACGCAGCCCGGCCTTGATTCGCAATTACCGCAATCTGGGATTCAAGGAGGTATTCGACGGTGGGGCATGGATGCCGCTGGCCAGTGCCGGGAACATCGCGCATCTGATCCTGGCGTTTGACGTCGTGGGTGCCCGTGCGGCATGGCAGGCGACGCGCAACCGCTTGTATGGCTTCATGGAAGAGACGCAACACCACGATCTGCAGGTGCTGGCGGACTCCGGCCTGGACCTGGCCAGCGCGGCACAGCCAGCGTGATTGGTGGCCCGTGCCGGCGCGTGGCGGCACGTTCGTGTCGCTGGCGCGATGCGATACTGCAATTCACGATTTGTCCGCAGACCTTGAGGTTTTTTGATGCCAGTCCTGCAATACCTGACCACCACGCATTTTGATTTTGGCGCGGTCAAGCTGCTCGCCAGCGAGCTGGCCCGGCTGGGGGTCAAGCGCCCGATGATCGCCACCGACAAGGGTGTCGTGGCGGCCGGTCTGATTGATCGCGTGTTGGCACCGATGGCGCCCAGACCAGATTGGCCGGTGTTTGACGAGACCCCCGGCAACCCGACCGAAGCAGCGACTCTGCAGGCGCTGGCCTTGTACCGGGCACAGGGTTGTGACGGTGTGGTGTGTGTGGGTGGTGGCTCGTCCATGGACCTCGGCAAGGCGGTGGCCCTGCTCGCCGCCAGCGGCCTGCCCCTGGCGCAGTTTGACCCGCAGAAGGGCGGCGCAAAGAACATCAAGGGTGTGGCGCCTGTGATCGCCATCCCGACCACGGCGGGCACCGGCAGTGAGGTCAGCGTCGGTTTTGTCATCGTCATGAACAGCGGTCAGAAGATGACCTTTGCCAACCCCTTGATCATCCCGAAAATCGCCATCTGCGACCCGGAGCTGACACTCGGTCTGCCACCGCTGCTGACCGCCGCCACCGGCATGGATGCCATGACACATTGCATCGAGGCGGTGTTGACGCCGACGGTGAATCCGCCCGCCGAGGGCGTGGGTTACGACGGTTTGTGGCGCTCGTGGAAGTGGATTCGCCAGGCGGTGCAAAACCCGCAAGACCGCGATGCCCGCTGGCACATGATGATGGCGTCTACCGAAGGCGCGATGGCCTTTGTCAAGGGTTTGGGCGCGGTGCATGCCATGAGCCATGCCGCCGGCCGGCTGCCAGAGTTGCGCCTGCACCATGGCACGCTGAACGCCGTCATCCTGCCCACCGTATTGCGTTACCACGAAGGCCATGCAGTCGAAAAGTACCAGCGCCTGCGCAACGCGATGGGGCTGAGCGCTGGCGCTGACCTGGCGCTCGCGATCGAGGGCCTGAACGCCGAGATCGGATTGCCCAATGGCCTGCGCGCCATGGGTCTGACCGATCAACACCTGTCCGACCTGATTCCCTATGCCTTGGGCGATCTGGCCAATTTCGGCAATCCGCGCAAGGCAGGGGCGGATGACTACCTGGCGCTGTTCAAGGCGGCGATGTAGTTGTTTGGCGGCCTGTCGCCGACATCCAGGTCGCTTTGTGCGGCGCCTGCGAATGCCCGGTTGATATTGCCACCGCAAGCAGCTTCGCCATACTGCGCTCCAACGCCTTGGGGTCGCGTGCAAGCGCGGCGCGGACCTCGATCGCCATGGCGTCGGTGTCCACTTCGTCAATCTCCTGCTCTATCGCCCGTAAACCGGCCAGGGCGGTATCCATCGGGTGTACTTTGCGGCCTTCAACATGCGCTGCCATGCGGGTGTCGACCGACCCGACCATCAATGCAGTAACGAAGGTTTTTTGACTGGCCAACTCTGCGCGGATACAGGTAGTTGCAGCGTGGCCGGCAAATTTGGACGGCGAATAACCTCCCATGCCGGGGAGCGCGACCAGGCCGGCGGCCGACAACACGTTGACGATGGCGCCGCCACCATTCTTTTGCAGGATCGGGGCAAATGCCCGACATAGCTGCAGCGGCCCGAAATAGTTGACCTCCATCTCATCGCGTGCCGCCGCCAGATCCGGTGCACCCAACAGGGTGGTCTTGTGGAACGCGCCGGCGTTGTTGACAAGTATCGATACGTCCGCACAGGATTGTGCAGCGGCAATCACGTGTTGTGGATCGGTCACATCAAGCCGGACGGTGATCGCGCGGCCACTTGACTCCTGTTCTAGGTGCTTTGCATCGGCAACCACGCGCGAACCGACGTACACGCGCCGGGCACCGGCTTGCAGCAGGGCGCGCACGAAGGCCTCGCCAATGCCACGGTTACCGCCCGTCACGAGAGCCACGCTGTCAAGAATCTTCATGGGTCAGCTCGGGCACAGTTTGTGAGCACCGGCGCCAGCATCATAAATTGCCGCAAAAAAGACAAAACCCCGCAAAGCGCAAGCCCTGCAGGGTTCTGATTCTCGTCGAGCGCAATGACGCAGCTCGACGCAGCATGGTGGCCTGCAGCTAGGCGTTTGGGCGCAGACAGTAGCAGCGCTACGGCAAGCCCAAACAACGACGCTGCAGGTCGCCAGGCAAGGAGCAGATTACATGCCCATGTCGCCCATGCCGCCCATACCACCCATGCCACCACCCATGCCACCACCACCCATGCCGCCGGCGCCGGACTCATCCTTTGGCGCTTCGGCAATCATGGCTTCGGTCGTCAGCATCAAGGAGGCCACCGAAGCAGCGTTCTGCAATGCAATGCGGGTCACCTTGGTCGGGTCCACGATGCCCATCTCGATCATGTCGCCATAGGTATCGTTGGCTGCATTGAAGCCGTAATTGCCCTTGCCGCCCAACACTGCATTGAGCACCACTGAAGCTTCGCCGCCGGCGTTATAGACGATTTCGCGCAACGGCGCTTCGATCGCGCGCAGCACCAGCTTGATGCCGGCGTCCTGGTCGGCGTTGTCGCCCTTGATGTTGCCGGCGGCCTGCTTGGCGCGCAAATACGCGACGCCGCCACCGGCCACAATGCCTTCTTCCACCGCAGCGCGGGTAGCGTGCAGCGCGTCTTCGACGCGGGCTTTTTTCTCTTTCATTTCAATCTCGGTGGCAGCGCCAACCTTGATCAGGGCCACACCACCGGCGAGTTTGGCAACCCGCTCCTGGAGCTTTTCCTTGTCATAGTCGGAAGTTGCTTCCTCGATCTGCACCCGCACCTGTTTGACGCGCGCTTCGATGTCGGCAGCGGCACCAGCACCGTCGATGATGATGGTGTTTTCCTTGCTCACTTCAACACGTTTGGCCGAGCCCAGGTCGGCCAGTGTCACTTTTTCGAGCGTCAGGCCGACTTCTTCAGCAATCACCTTGCCGCCGGTCAACACCGCGATGTCTTCCAGCATGGCTTTGCGGCGGTCGCCGAAACCAGGGGCCTTGACAGCCACCACTTTCAGGATGCCACGGATGGTGTTGACCACCAATGTTGCCAGGGCTTCACCTTCGACGTCTTCCGAGACGATCAGCAGCGGACGGCCCGACTTGGCGACTTGCTCCAGCGTCGGCAGCAGGTCGCGGATGTTGCTGATCTTCTTGTCGTACAGCAGCACAAACGGGTTGTCCAGCAGTGCGGCCTGTTTTTCCGGGTTGTTGATGAAGTAGGGCGACAGGTAACCGCGGTCAAACTGCATACCTTCGACGACTTCGAGTTCCGACTCCAGCGATTTGCCGTCTTCCACGGTGATCACGCCTTCTTTGCCCACTTTGTCCATCGCATCAGCAATGATCTTGCCGATGGTTTCGTCCGAGTTGGCCGAGATCGAGCCGACCTGTGCGATTTCTTTCGACGTGGTGGTGGCTTTCGAGGCCTTCTTCAGTTCGGCGACCAGGGCAGTGACTGCCTTGTCGATACCGCGCTTCAGGTCCATCGGGTTCATGCCGGCGGCGACATATTTCATGCCTTCGCGGATGATGCTCTGGGCCAGCACGGTGGCGGTGGTGGTGCCGTCGCCTGCGATGTCAGAGGTCTTGGAAGCGACTTCCTTGACCATCTGCGCGCCCATGTTCTGGAGCTTGTCCTTGAGTTCGATTTCCTTGGCCACGGACACACCGTCCTTGGTCACGGTGGGGGCGCCGAACGAGCGCTCCAGCACCACATTGCGGCCTTTCGGGCCCAGTGTCACTTTGACTGCGTTGGCCAGGATGTTGACACCCTCGACCATGCGTGCGCGGGCTTCGCCGCCGAAAATTACGTCTTTTGCTGCCATTTGATTACTCCAGAGATTCAATAAATTAGGGGTTTTGTCGGGAAAAGAATTGCGTGGCGAGCGGACGTCAGGCTAGGCGCACCGCGCACAGAAACCGGAACGTACCTTTGGGTACGTGAGGATTTCGAGCACGGAGCAACAACGCATGGCGTTCGCGCAGTAGCAATTACTTCTCGACAACCGCGAACAGGTCGTCTTCTTTCATCACCAGCAACTCGTCGCCATCGACCTTGACGGTCTGGCCGCTGTATTTGCCGAACAAGACGCGGTCGCCGACCTTGACGGCCATCGGGCTGATGTCGCCCTTGTCGTTTTTCTTGCCTGGGCCGACAGCCAGCACTTAACCATGATCGGGCTTTTCAGCAGCGCTGTCAGGGATGACGATGCCAGAGGCGGTCTTGGTTTCGTTTTCCACACGTTTGACGATCACACGGTCGTGCAGGGGGCGAAGTTTCATTGGAGCTCCTTGGTTTGTGAAACTGGGTTGATAATCAAAAAGCGCCAGCCATATTAAGTTGGCGCTCATTAACTTGAGGAAAGGATCTGTTGCTAGCACTCATCTCCTACGAGTGCTAATGTACGGGAATTCCCCCCCGTTTTCAAGCTTGGCGCGATAAAAAACTTTGGCGCGATGGGAGGAAGGCCGGAACCGCCAAGGGGGAGTGTTCTTGTCAAACCGGTAGCCGCGCTCGCGCAGCATCGACGCGTAGGCATGCTCTGCCACCATGGGTATGGCACCAAAAATCACAATCACACTAATTTTCGGTGCCCCGAAATAGGAACGATAATTCCCACAATGGGAACCAAAACGACCGCATCGATTTCGGATGTCCTGTTTTCGGGCGTCCAACAGCGGGTGCTCCGCCTGCTGTTTGGACAATCAGATCGGTCTTTCTACGCCAACCAGATTGCCAAATTGGCAATGACTGGAAAGGGCGCGCTTCAACGGGAGTTGACGCGCATGACATCGGCAGGATTGGTCACAATGACCGTCATTGGGCGCCAAAAACACTATCAAGCAAACAAGGATTGCCCGATCTTCGACGAGTTGCGGTCAATCACACTCAAGACATTCGGGTTGGCTGATGTACTTCGGATGGCGTTGTTGCCATACGAAGAAGCCATTCGATGCGCTTTCATTTATGGGTCGGTGGCGAAGCAGGTCGACACAGCGGAAAGTGACATCGATGTCATGATCGTTGCCGATGGACTGGCCTACAGCGATCTCTACGAAGTATTGGCGACTGCCGAGAAGTCCCTGGGGCGAAAGATCAGTCCGACCTTGTACACCGTAAAGGACTTCCAGAAAAAGGTGGCCGATAAAAACCACTTTGTAACTCGTGTGCTCGCTCAAGCCACCATTAGCTTGATTGGTGACAAACATGCCATCTCCCAATGAACAGTTGCTGAACCTGGTGCGAATAGGGCAACTCAAGCCGGAGCCCCCGGATCAGCGTGAGCTTGACGGATTGATCCGTAGTGCAGGACGCAGGTTGATTGACGCGCAAAATGCAGCAAACGCTCCTGACAGCCGGTTCTCCCTTGCCTATGACGCGGCGCATTCCCTGGCCTTGGCTGCGCTGCGTTGGCACGGGTTCCGGCCGTCCAATCGGCATGTCGTTTTTCTGGCGCTCCCGCATACCGTGGGTTTTCCAAACGCGAAGTGGCGCTTGTTAAGTGATTGCCATCAAAAGCGCAATGCAGCACTCTACGATGGAGATACAGCGGACGATGAGCAACTCATCAAAGAACTTGTTGCGATCACGAAAGACCTGGAGCGCATGGTCATCGCCATGGGGCCAACGGCAGTCTGATGGATCCCTTTGCCGATTTAGGGAGTACCTCAAGACCGCAGGCCATGCCAGCCGTCGGCTGGTACGGGGCGGGTGGATCTACTTGAAGGAAACGTCCCATCAACCCTGACGCCTCCCAGCTCTGGCGTGGCCCGCGCTGGGCGCTGGCTGCCCTGCTGTCCCTGCTGGGCATGGTCGGCCCGTTTGCGGTGGACACCTATTTGCCGGCCTTTGCCGGCATGGGGCGCTCGCTCGGGGCAAGCCCGGTGGAGATGCAACAGACCTTGTCGGCCTATCTGTTCGGTTTTGCCTTCATGAGCCTGTTTCATGGCGCCATCTCGGACAGTTTCGGGCGCCGGCCTGTCGTGTTGTGGGGCGTGGCGCTGTTCACGCTGTCCTCGGTTGGTTGTGCCCTGTCGGACAACATCGGCCAGCTGATCTTTTTTCGCGTCGTGCAGGGTTTGTCCACCGGTGCCGGCATTGTGGTGTCGCGCGCCGTGGTGCGCGACATGTTCGACCCATCCCAGGCGCAAAAGGTGATGAGCCAGATCACCATCTTCTTCGGCATTGCGCCGGCCATCGCGCCAATGATCGGCGGCTGGCTGTTTGTGCACGCCGGCTGGCACAGCATATTCTGGTTCCTGGCCGGCGTCGGGGTGGTGCTGTGGGTGGCCAATTACCGTTACCTGCCCGAAACCCTGCACCTGGACCAGCGCCAGGCCTTCAACGCGCGCAACCTGCTGCGCGGGTATTGGCAGCTGGGGCTGGACCCGCGCTTTTTGTTGTTGGCCTTGGCCAGCGGCGTACCGTTCAACGGCAGCTTTTTGTACGTGTTGTCAGCGCCGGCCTTCCTGGGTGAACATCTGGGGCTGGCACCGACGCAGTTTTTCTGGCTTTTCATGTTGACCATTGGCGGCATCATGCTGGGGGCCTGGGTCAGTGGGCGTATGGCCGGGCGGATCGCGCCGGCGCGCCAGATTCGTTATGGGTTTGTCGTGATGGTGGCGTCGGCGTTGGTCAACCTGGGCGCCAACTGGTTCTTCAGCGCCGACGTGTCCTGGGCCCTGTTCCCGTTGGGGGTTTTCACCTTCGGTTGGGCCGTCATGGTGCCGGTGGTGACCCTGCTGGTGCTGGACCTGCACCCGACGCGCCGCGGCATGGCGTCGTCCCTGCAGATGTTCATCGGCTCCACCGCCAATGGTCTGGTGGCGGGTGTGGTTGCGCCGCTGGTGATGCATTCGCCGCTGGCATTGGCCACCGCGTCGCTGGGTATGTTGTGCGTGGGGTTGCTGGCCTGGGTCTATATCCGTTGGCGTTGGCCTGGCATCGGCCGGGCGGTGGCACACTGACGAACCCACCAACCGAGTGCGCAACAGCATGGACCCCACTACCGCCCTGAGCCAGGAATGGACCACCCTGCAAAACAACCACGAGCGTTACGAAACCGGCGCCCTGTTGGTCAAGCTGGTGGCCGTGGTGCTGTTTTTCACCGGCGCCGCCATCTCCCTGGAGCCCTGGCTGCTGTGCCTGTTGCAACTGGTGTTGTGGTTGCAGGAGGGCATCTACAAGACCTGGCAGGCCCGACTGGGCGAGCGGTTATTGGTGCTCGAACGCCTGTTGGCCGCCCCGTCGGCCGCGCCAGGGGCGGCTTTCCAGCTGTATTCCAGCTGGTCGGCCAGCCGCCCGGGCGCGTCGGCGCTGCTGGCCGAATACCTGGCCAGCGCCTGTCGCCCGACGGTGGCGTTTCCGCACCTGGTGCTGGTGCTGCTGGCGCTGGTTTTTGTGGCCCAAGCCTGAGAGGCTGAGCGGCCTGAGCGCGGCGTAGTTGATTTTCGGGCGCGGGAGGGCGTGCAAGTTGCGCGCCGTGGATGCTGGCCGAAAAAGGCAGATCGGAATATACTGGTTTTTTATCCAGTAATTCCATCATTTCTGCCCCATGGCCCGACCCTCCCTGGTTCTTTCCACCGAAGCCAATGCCAGCGTCTGGCGTGCCGATGCGCTGGCGTCGGCAGCCGGCGCGGTGTTGTCCAGCGGCCATGCATTGCTCGACGCGCAGTTACCCGGTGGCGGTTGGCCGGTGGGGGCGATGGTGGAGATCCTGCAAGCCCAGAGCGGCCAGAACGAGTGGCGTCTGCTGTTGCCGGCACTGGCACATACACGCGCCGGGCCGGTGGTGTTGGTAGGCCCACCGCACATGCCTTTCGGTCCCGGCCTGGCGGCCCATGGCCTGGCGCCCGAGCGCCTGTTGTGGGTGACAGCCAGTGCGCCGGCAGCCCGCATGTGGGCCTGCGAGCAGGCGCTGCGCTGCACCGACGTGAGCGCCGTGTTGGCTTGGTTGCCGCAGGCCCGGGCCGACCAGTTGCGCCGGCTGCAGATGGCGGCCAGTGAATACGCAAAATTGTTGTTCGTGATGCGCCCGGCGCAGGTGTACACCGAGTCTTCGCCGGCCGTGTTGCGCCTGTTGGTGGCGCTGCAGGGCGGCAGTGACGACCTCCACCTTGACATCCTCAAGCGGCGGGGCCCGCCTTGCATGCAGCCGTTGCAGATGCCGGCGCGCATCGGGCGCCTGGCGGCACTGCTCACGCGCAGCCGTGCGGGGCGCAGGGCTGCTGCGGCCGATTTGCAGCCGACGCTTCCCAAGTCCGACAGGCTCCTGGATGCACTGGATCGCGCTGCAAGCCTGGCCTGAAGAGCTGCCAGCCGACGCGGCGGGCGGCTCACCTGGTGGGGCCGCGGAGTCGGCCCGTGCCGAGCTGGCCGACGCCGGCACGGCGCTGGCCTGGTGGGCCCTGCAGTTCACACCCAGGGTGGCGCAGATCGGGCCGGTGGTGGTGCTGGAAGTGTCGGCCAGCGAACGTCTGTTTGGGGGCAGGCGCCAGTTGCTTGCGCAAATGCTGCACGCCAGCCAGTCGCTGCCCCGGTTGCGACGGGCGCAGGGCGCCAGCGCGTTGCTGGCCATGGCGCGCCTGCAACTGGCGCCCGGCGCCAGCCGCGAACCCGACCAGCTGCCACTGGCCACGCTGGTCGAAGCACAAGCCCATCTGGTCACGCTGCAGCGCATCGGCTGCACCTGCTGGGGCGACCTGCGCGCCCTGCCGCGCGGTGGGGTGGCGCGGCGTTTTGGTGCTGCGCTGCTCGATGCGCTGGACCGGGCCTATGGCCTCAAGCCCGAGGTTTATCCCTGGCTGGTGTTGCCCGAGGTGTTCGACCTGCCGCTGGAGTTGTCGGCGCAGGTCGAGGCCGCCCCGGCGCTGCTGTTTGCCGCGCGTCGCCTGCTGGCGCAGTTGCAGGTGTGGTTGCAGGCGCGCCAGCGCGGGGTGCTGGCGCTGGAGCTGGGTTGGCAGATGGACGCGCGGCGCAAC
>JANLVB010000362.1:0-2285 GCA_031363785.1 Betaproteobacteria bacterium | reverse complement strand
GTCCTGGCGCTCAGCAGGGCGCTGCGGGCGAAAGGAATAACACTATGACAAATTCACATCAATACCAGGCCGGGATATTGCGAGACCGTTATGGGCTCAAGGTGGCGGCGCAGTTGTCCCTGGCGGCGTCGGCTTTGCCGCACGACGTCAGGGAACGTCTGCGCGTTGCCCGGTTGCAGGCGGTGTCGAAACGAAAGGTCAGCCAGCCGGTCACGGTGGGCCATCTATTGTCCAGCGGCGGCAGCGCCATCCTGGGGTTTGGCGACGAAGGCCTGAACCTGTGGGGTCGTGTTGCCTCGGCGCTGCCTCTGATCGCCCTGGTCGTCGGTTTGTTCACCATCAACGCGATTCAAAACGATAGGGTTGCCAACGAACTGGCCGTGGTTGACGCAGCCTTGCTGGTCGACGACTTGCCTCCGGCAGCCTACGCCGACCCGGGTTTTGCACAGTTTGTCCGGATCAATCGCGGCGGAGTTCAGTAAGCTTGGCTGCCATGCGCCTGCTCGGCGAATTGTTGGGCCGAAGACTGCGGCGAGAAACGTTCGCCTGCGTTTTGCTAATTGCGGTGGTCGTAGGTGCCGGGGCACAAACCCCTGGCGCTGCCCCGGCGACCCAAAAGCCGACAACCCCAAAACCAGCGTCTGCGACCAAACCCAACTGGTCCGAGTTGACGCCAGCCCAGCAAAGCGCGCTGCAGCCCCTGCAAGCGGCCTGGAGCGGCATCAGCAGCGGCCAGAAGCGCAAATGGATCGCTCTGTCGGCGAATTATCCAAGCCTCAGCGCGACAGAGCGCACCGTGTTGCACGCCCGCATGACAGATTGGACCGCCCTGAATCCGGAGCAGCGCAACCAAGCACGGCTGAATTTTGCGCAAACCTAGGATTTGTCGGCGGATGAAAAGAAAGCCCAGTGGCAGGCCTACCAGGCGCTGAGTCCCGAGCAGAAACAGCAATTGGCAGCTGATGCACCGGCCAAGCCGGGTGGCGCGACGCGGGTCGTCACGCCGGTGGCGCCGGAGAAACTCGCCACTGTTCCGGTCACCCGGTCTGAAGCGGCGAAACCGGCGCGCGCCGCGTCCAAGCCGTCGGTGGCCCGGCCATTGGTGCCGCAAGTTGCTGCGACCGCGTCTGCGCCTGTCGTGAAGCCTTGACAATGGGGCTTGGCGTGGGAGCACCAGCGGCAGGGGTCGCCGCTGGCCGGGCGGTGAGCGAAGCTGCGCCGCCTGAGCTGGTGGCACCTCCCCTGAGACGCCGCATGGCCTGTTGGTTGTACGAAGGCATGTTGTTGTTTGGTGTCGTTTTCCTCGCCGGCTACCTGTTCGGCACGCTCAGCCAGACCCGCAACGCACTGGACAATCGCCACGCCCTGCAGGCTTTCCTGTTTGTGGTGTTTGGCATCTATTTCACCTGGTTCTGGTCGCGCGGCCAGTCACTCGCCATGAAAACCTGGGATATCCGTCTGGTGGACAGCACCGGTCAGCCGGTTCGCCAAGGCCGCGCCTTCCTGCGTTACCTGGCCAGTTGGCTCTGGCTGCTTCCGGCGCTGGCGGCGGTCGCCCCGTTTCATCTCAATGGGCCACAGACGGTGTTGATCGTGTCAGGCTGGGTCGTGGTCTGGGCGTTGCTGAGCCGTTTTCATCCGCTGCGCCAGTTTTGGCATGACGCCTTGGCCGGTACGCGCCTGGTCAGTGTGCCCAAAGCTCCGAAGTAAACCAACTTCCGCAGCGTGGGCCTGGCAAATCCTGTCTGCCGCCTGCGCGACAATCCAGCCGATGAACAACACAGCGCGGGAGCCGAAAGCCGAGTTGCCGGTCAACCCGCAAAAGCACCGCACCGGCCTCGTGCGCATCTGGCATGCTGCACGTTATTCGCTGGATGGCTTGGCGGCAGGCTGGGGCGAACCCGCTTTCCGGCAGGAGTTGCTGGCCGCGATGGTGTTGCTGCCGACGGCATTCTGGCTCGGTCGTGGCTGGGTAGAAATCGCCCTGCTTGCGGGTTCGGTAGTGCTGGTTCTGATCGTTGAATTGCTCAATACCGGCATCGAAACAGCCATTGACCGGATCGGACCGGAGTGGCATACCCTGTCCAAACGCGCCAAGGACATGGGCAGCGCAGCGGTTTTTCTCAGCTTGCTGGGCTGCGGCGGTGTCTGGGCTGGCGCCGTCTGGAGCCGGTTCATGGCATGAACCCGGCATTTTCAGTCTGTGTCCTACTGCGGCTCGCGCCCTCGTGCTGTATGAGGCACGGACTGGCGATCAGACAGCGGTTTCATCCTCTTCGCCAGTG
>JANLVB010000327.1:0-13394 GCA_031363785.1 Betaproteobacteria bacterium | reverse complement strand
GATGCGCACCTCGGCCATGGCGGCAAGTTCCTGCTCGGCTGCGCGGACCCATGACGCGGCCGACTGGCCGTCGATGGTGCCGGTGATGCGGTGGGCGCCACCACCCAGGTGCGCGCCCAGTTCGGCCAGGATCACGCGCGCGCCGCTGCGAGCGGCCGCCAGCGCCGCCGCCAGTCCGGCCACTCCGCCGCCCGCCACCAGCACATCGCAATGGATGTTCTGGTGCACGTAACGGTCGTTGTCTTCCTCGGTCGGCGCGGCCCCCAGCCCGCCGGCCTTGCGGATGAACGTCTCGTACCACATCCAGGCCTTGGCCGGCCACATGAACGTCTTGTAATAGAAACCGGCCGGAAACAGCGGCGTGAACCAGCGGTTGATGCTCAACAGGTGTTTGCCCAGGCTCGGCCACGGGTTGACACTCTCGGACACCAGCCCCTGGTACAACTCGACCTCGGGCATCTTGGCGTTCGGGATGGTCCAGGTACCCGACTCCAGTTGCACCAGCGCGGAGGGTTCCTCGACTCCGCTGGTGACGACAGCGCGCGGGCGGTGGTATTTCCAGGAGCGCGACATCACGGTCTCGCCGCAGGCCAATACGGCCGAGGCCAGCGTGTCACCGGCGAAGCCCTGGTAACTGCGCCCGTTGAAGCGAAATTCCAGCGCCCGGCTGCGGTCAATGCGGCTGCCCGCGCCCGCAACGCGGCGACCACTCATGGCGTGGCGCCCGCGCCACGCTCAACATCCGCGTTTTCGCCCGGCTTGTAGAACTTCGAAAATTGGTAGGTCACGGTATGGCGCTCGGCGTTGAACCAGCGTCGGCATCCAGAAGAGTGCAACCATTGCTCGCGGTGCAGGCCTTTGGGATTTTTGCGCATGAACAAATAGTCGCCCCATTGCTCGTCGCTCAACGCATCGGTGTCGAGCGGCCGCGCAATATGGGCTTCACCGCCACAACTGAATTCGCTCTCCGCGCGTGGCCCGCACCAGGGGCAGGTAATCAGCAACATAGTGTCAAATCCTAGTGGGCGACGCCGGCTGCGCCGTGTTCGTCGATCAGGTGGCCGGTGTTGAAGCGCTCCAGCGCGAAGGCCGCGTTCAAGGCATGCGGCCGGTCTTGGGCCATGGTGTGCGCCATGACCCAGCCCGAGCCGGGTGTCGCCTTGAAGCCGCCGGTGCCCCAGCCGCAGTTGAAATACAGGCCCTTGATGTGGGTCTTGGAGATGATCGGGCAGGCGTCTGGCGCCACGTCCACAATGCCACCCCATTGGCGGTTCATGCGCACGCGCCGAAAGATCGGGAACAGCTCACAGATCGCCTGCAGGGTGTGCTCGATCACCGGGAAACTGCCGCGCTGGCCATACCCCAGATAACTGTCGATGCCCGCACCAATCACCAGGTCGCCCTTGTCGGACTGGCTGACGTAGGCGTGGATGGCATTGGACATCACCACCGTGTGCAGGATCGGTTTGAGCGGCTCGGATACCAGGGCCTGCAGCGGATGGCTCTCCAGCGGTAGCCGGATACCCGCCATGTCGGCCAGCACGGTGCTGTGCCCGGCCGACACGATGCCGATCTTCCTGCTGTTGATCGCGCCGCGCGTGGTCTCGATGCCGACCACCTCGCCAGCCTCGCGGCGGATGCCGACCACCTCGCAGTTCTGCAGAATGTCGACGCCCAGCGCATCCGCCGCACGGGCAAAACCCCAGGCGATCGCGTCATGCCGCGCCACGCCCGCGCGCGGCTGGAACGAGGCACCCATGACCGGATAACGCAGCGAGGCCGAGGTGTTCATGATCGGCACCATCTCCTTGATCTGCGCCGGGCTCAAAACCACGCCGTCCACCCCGTTGAGCCGATTCGCGTTGACGCGTCGGTGGATGTCGCGCATATCCTGCAGGGAATGGCCAACGTTCATCACGCCACGCTGGCTGAACATGGTGTTGTAGTTGAGGTCCTGCGACAGACCTTCCCACAACTGCAGCGCCTTCTCATACAGGTGCGTGGCGTCGTCCCACAGGTAGTTGGAACGTACGATGGTGGTGTTGCGTGCCGTGTTGCCACCACCCAGCCAGCCGCGCTCGACCACGGCGATGTTGCGCATGCCGTGTTCCTTGGCCAGGTAATACGCGGTGGCCAGCCCATGGCCACCACCTCCCACCACAATCGCGTCGTAACTGCGTTTCGGCTCCGGGCTGCGCCATTGCTTCTGCCAGTTCTCGTGGTACGACATCGCGTTGCGGGCGATGGAGAAAATCGAAAATCGGTTCATAGGTCAGTTGTTGCGTTCCGCCGCCGGGCCGCCCCAAGGCGGAACAGCCCCCACGGGGGGCAGTGCAGCACACGAAGTGGCAAACGTGGGGGTCATCTCAACACTCGATGACATTGACAGCCAGCCCGCCACGGCTGGTCTCCTTGTATTTGGTCATCATGTCGCGCCCGGTGTCTCGCATGGTCTTGATCACCTTGTCCAGCGACACATAGTGCGTGCCGTCGCCGCGCAAGGCCATGCGTGAGGCATTCAGCGCCTTGACGGAACCCATGGCATTGCGCTCTATGCAGGGGATTTGCACCCGACCGCCAACCGGATCACAGGTCAGCCCCAGGTTGTGCTCCATGCCGATCTCCGCTGCGTTTTCCACCTGCTCCGGCGTGCCGCCCATCACGGCCGCCAACCCGGCCGCCGCCATGGAACAGGCGACACCGACCTCGCCCTGGCAACCCACTTCGGCACCGCTGATGGAGGCGTTCTCCTTGTATAACAAACCGATGGCACCGGCCGTCAACAAAAAGTCCCGGATGCCTGCCTGATTGGCACCCGGTACAAAACGGTCGTAGTAATGCATGACGGCGGGCACGATGCCTGCTGCACCGTTGGTCGGCGCGGTCACGACGCGGCCGCCGGCAGCGTTTTCCTCGTTCACGGCCATGGCGTACAGATTGACAAAGTCCAACGTGGTCAGCTGGTCCTTCAACGCCTGCTCGGGTCGGCTGCTCAGGCTGCGGTGCAATTCCGCAGCACGGCGCTTGACCTTCATCATGCCGGGCAGATGGCCCTCGGTGCGGCAGCCACGCGCGACGCAGGCCTGCATCACATCCCAGATATGGTCCAGGCCGGCGTCCAGCTCGGCGTCAGTGCGCCAGGCGTGTTCGTTCTTGCGCATCACCTGCGCGATCGACATGCCGGTGGCGGTGGTGATCTCCAGCAACGCGTCACCGCTGGAAAACGGATGTGCAAGCACGGTCGGGTCGACCACCAGGCGTGGATGGTCGGCCGACGCGTCGGCTTCTTCCTGCGACACCACAAAACCACCACCGACCGAGAAATAGCGCCGTTCCTCAAGCACCACGCCGTCGGCACCGAAGGCGGTCAGGCGCACGCCGTTGGTATGAAACGGCAGGGTCTCGCGGCGCAGGAACAACATGTCTGTGCGCTCCTTGAACGCCACCGGCGTCTTGCCATCGAGCATCACCTGGCCTTCGGCGCGGATGCGCTTGACGCGGCCCTCCACACTGTCCGGGTCGATGCTGTCGGGCATGGCGCCTTCCAGCCCCAGCATGATGGCGGTGTCGGTGCCGTGGCCCTTGCCAGTGGCGCCCAGCGAGCCGTACAGTTTGGCCTCGATACGCACAACGCGGAGCTGCAAATCGGCCTTGGTCAAACGGCGCGCAAACATGGCAGCCGCCTTCATCGGGCCCACCGTGTGTGACGACGAGGGGCCGATGCCGATCTTGAACAGGTCAAAGACGCTCAGTGCCACGGCAGACTCACTTGCTGTAATGCTCAGGCCGGCACCGGGAAGCGGCGGCACAACGCCACGACTTTGTCGGCCACCTGCCGCTCGACCGCAGCATCACCCAGATGATCGAGCACGTCACACATCAACATGGCAACCTGGGTGCATTCTGCAAACCCAAAGCCGCGCGTGGTGATGGCCGGCGTGCCAACGCGGATGCCGCTGGTGACAAACGGCGACTGCGGATCGTTGGGTACCGAATTCTTGTTCACCGTGATGTGCGCGCGACCCAGGGCGGCATCGGCGTCCTTGCCGGTCAGCCCCTTGGCGATCAGGCTAACCAGCATCAGATGGTTGTCGGTGCCGCCGGAAACGATCTCGTAGCCGCGCGTCGTAAACACCGCGGCAATGGCGCGCGCGTTGTCTATCACACGCTGCTGGTAGGCGCGAAACTCCGGCTGCAGTGCTTCAAGAAAAGCCACCGCCTTGGCCGCTATCACATGCATCAACGGCCCGCCCTGGGTGCCGGGGAAGACCATGGAGTTGAGCTTTTTCTCGATCTCGGGGTTGGCGCGGCACAGGATCAAGCCGCCGCGTGGCCCGCGCAGCGTCTTGTGGGTGGTGCTGGTGACGACGTCTGCGAATGGCACCGGGTTCGGGTACAGACCAGCGGCCACGAGACCCGCCACATGCGCCATGTCGACGAACAGCAGCGCACCCACCTTGTCGCAAATGGTGCGAAAACGCGCGAAGTCCAGGTGCCGGCTGTAGGCCGAAAAACCGGCGATGACCATCTTTGGCTTGACGGCGATTGCCTGGGCCTCGAGTGCGTCATAGTCGATCAGGCCGCTGGCCGTGTCGATGCCGTATTGCTCCGCGTTGTAGAACTTGCCTGAAAAGCTCACCTTGGCGCCGTGTGTCAGGTGCCCGCCATGCGCCAGGCTCATGCCCAAAATGGTGTCGCCGGGCTGCAACAGCGCCATGTAGACCGCCGCATTGGCGCTGGAGCCCGAATGCGGCTGCACATTTGCCCAGGCCGCGCCAAACAGCGTCTTGGCGCGTTCGATCGCCAACGTCTCAGCCACGTCCACGTGTTCACAACCGCCGTAGTACCGCTTTCCCGGATAGCCTTCAGCGTACTTGTTGGTCAGCACGCTGCCCTGTGCCTGCATCACCAGGGCACTGGTGTAGTTTTCAGAGGCGATCAGCTCCAGATGGTCTTGCTGGCGCTGCGCCTCGGCAGCCATGGCCGCAGCGAGTTCGGGGTCAAAGTCGTTCAAGTTCAATGCGAAGCCTATGCGTTGTGAGTTGATGGCAGACTACCGGAATTGTGGACAGCCAACCTGGCAGCAGTGTCCACAGCACGACACACAACAACCCGGGAGCGACACTAGCTGCCTCAGGGCCGGGCCGTCAGCAGTGTCGTCGAATCCAGTTCGGCTCCACAGGCCTGGTGCCGTCCACGCGCCTTGGCCAGATACAGCTGCCCATCCGCCAGGCGCAGCAGCTGCGCCAAAGCGGATTCGGCGTTGCTGGCGCACGCACTTGCCACGCCGGCGCTGACCGTGACCACCGGCGCCACCGATGAGCCGGAGTGCTCCATCTGCTGCGCAGCCACCTGCTCGCCTAGCTGCTCCGCGAACTGCATGGCGCCAGCCAGCCCGGTGTCCGGCAACAGGCAGACGAACTCTTCACCACCGTAGCGAGCCACCAAGTCACCCGGGCGCCGGATGCATCGCAGCAGCGTCTGGGCGACTTGCCGCAAGCAATCATCACCTGCCTGATGGCCGTAACGATCGTTGTAGAGCTTGAAGTAATCCACATCGAGAAGAACCACGCTCAGTTCGGTGGCATTGCGCATCGCGCGGCGCCATTCCGCCAACATCCGCTCGTCGAAATGCCTGCGGTTGGGCACACCGGTCAAACCATCAATGTAAACCCAATGGCGCAGCAAGTCCGCCTGGGCCTTCAAGGTCAGGTGGGTCTTGACGCGGGCGCGCACGATCTTGGGGTTGATCGGTTTGGTGATGAAATCGACCGCACCGACATCCAGGCCGCGGGTCTCGGCCGCCTCGTCATTACTCGCAGTGACGAATATCACCGGGATGTCATGCGTTGCCGCATCGGCCTTGAGGCGTTGGCACACTTCGAAGCCATCGATGCCGGCCATTACCACATCCAGCAACACCAGGTCTGGTTGCTGGCGCGCGCACATCTCGAGTGCCTGCTCGCCGCTAGTGGCCATGAACACCTGGTGGTCGGCCGAAAACGCCTGGTACAGGGCATGCACGTTGGCCGCCTGATCATCGATGATCAACAGGCGCGAGCGACGCGGCGCCTGGCCAGGAATCCGGGTGATCGACTGGATATCTGCAGCGGACAGGGTAGTCATAAGGCCTTGCTTTCGATGAGTTCTTCACATAGGCGCAGGGCACGTTCGAAATCGAGCCGCGCGACCGCCTCGCACAGAGGTTGCACCAGAAGGTCGAGCGCCGGGTGACCGCGCAGCTGCAGCGCCGCAGCCGCGTCTGTCGCTGCCATGTCGCCATTGCGCAGGAGTTGGGCAATGGCCTGCAAAGCTGGCACCGCAGCCGGCCGGCCTAGCCTGCCTGCCGACGCCACAGCCGCGGAATTTTCCGCAGCGGACATTAGCGCCAACAGGGTCTCCAGGCCGCCGATGGCGGTATCGAACGCGGCGCCGGCATGTTCGACCACCGCCGCCGCCGCCGCCAGCGGCAGGGACGCCATGGCCAGTTGCGCCTCGCCGGACGCCGCCTCGGCGCAAACCAGGTCTGCGCCCAAGGTCGCTGCCACGCCCTTGATCCCGTGCAGCAGGTCCGAGGCTGGCCCCATGCCGCCCTGCGCCACATAGGAGCGCAAGCGGGCCGGCGCTGAGCGCAGGTCGTCAACGAAGATCTGCAGCATGCGCTGGTAGACATCCGTCCTGTCGCCGATGCGCCGAATTGCGGTGACCAGGTCCACGCCTGCGGCGGCGGCGGCGTCGCGCAGCGCAGGCGGCAACTGCGGGGTTGGCGCCCGGGCCGCCGGCGCGATCAGCTCGGGCCAGCCCGTGTTCTTGCGCAACACGCGCACCAGGTCACCCAGGTCGAAGGGTTTGCCCACATGGTCGTTCATGCCGGCGGCCAGGCAAGCATCGCGGTCAGACGCCATGGCGTTGGCGGTCATCGCCACGATCGGCAACCGGTCCAGCCCGTGTTGCGCACGGATCAGGCCGGTGGCCGTGAACCCGTCCATCACCGGCATCTGCAAGTCCATCAGGACCACCTCGAACGGTATCCGGGCATGGGCAATCGCATCGACGCCTTCCTGGCCGTCTGAAGCAATCTGGACCACAGCGCCTTCAGCCGTCAGCAGTTCGCGCACCACCTGCTGGTTATTGGTGTTGTCCTCGACCACCAGGATCCGCATTCCGGGCAGCCGCGCGGGTTCCGGCACGGTGTGGTGCGCGGCTTGCGTCGCGCCCTGCCCCGCGCGGGCATCGAGCACCGCATCGTGCAGCATCGAGGCGGTCACGGGTTTGACCAGGAAACCGTCCAGCAGGGCCTGCTCCTTCGGCGAGCGCTGCAGCAGCAGTTCGCGCCCGTGCGCGGTGACCATCACGATCACCGGGGCCATGCCTGCCAGCTGCATCTCGCGGATGCGCTGGCAGGTCTGCCAGCCATCCAGTCCCGGCATCTGCCAATCGATGAACATCGCCTGGTAGCCGACACTGGCAGCCATCTGGCGTTGCAACAACGACAGCGCGGCCTCGCCTCCCTCTACAACATCGACGGTCCAACCCAGCGAAGTGCACATGCGTGCCAGCACCTCGCGTGCCACCGGGTTGTCGTCCACGACCAGTGTGCGCCAGGGCAGCCCCTGGACAGTCGCGGGGGCCTGGCTGTTGCCGTCGGCCAGGTGTGCCACTGTCAGCGTGATCCGGAAATGAAACCGGCTGCCCTGGCCGAGTGCGCTGTCGAGTTCGAGTTGCCCCCCCATCAGCGTGACCAGGCGCTGGCTGATCGCCAAGCCCAGACCGGTCCCGCCAAAACGCCGGGTGATCGACGCCTCCGCCTGCGTGAAGCCTTTGAAGATTTGCGCCTGATTCTCGGGCGCGATGCCAATACCGGTATCCTGGACCGCTACTTCCAGCATCACCGCCTGCGCATCCTGGTGCACCACCCGCAAGGACACCAGCACTTCACCCGCAGGCGTGAACTTGATGGCATTGCCGGCCAGGTTGATCAGGATCTGCTGCAACCGCAAGCTGTCGCCCACCAGCTGCCGGGGCAAGGCCGGGTCGACATCGAACAGCACTTCCAGATTCTTCTGCCCGACCATGGTCGACAGAATGACCGACAGGTCGTGCAACTGTTGGTCGATACGAAACGGCCGCAACTCCAGCGTCAGCTTGCCGGCTTCGATTTTGGAAATGTCCAGAATGTCATCGATCAGCATGAGCAGCGCGCGCGCGGCGTTCTCGGCCTTGGCAGCATAGTCGGCCTGGCGTGTCGTCATTTGGGTCTTGCGCAGCAGCGCAAGCATGCCCATCACGGCATTCATCGGGGTGCGGATTTCATGGCTCATGTTGGCCAGGAACTGGCTTTTCGCGCGCGAGCCGAGCTGCGCTGCCTCGGTCGCCTGCACCAGGTCCGTGATGTCGATCCGGAAGCCGACGGTGTGCCCATCGTCCATGCGGCGCTCGATGATACGCAGCGTGCGGCCGTTTTCCAGCCGTTGCACCTGCATAGTGTCGGCCGCCCGGTGCGCGGTCAGGCGTTCGACGACCCACGCGTCAACACGTCCGATGGCCGCGCTGTAGTCACCGTTTTCGGCACCCGCGCGGATGAGTTCCTCGAACCGCACACCGGGTACCAGCAGATGGGCGACACTGGCATAGGTCTGGCGGTACTTGTCGTTGCACAGGACGAGGCGGTCGTCGGGATCGTAGATCACGAAGGCCTCGTCGATCACGTCGATGGCGCCGCGCAGCAGCTGTGCGCTCGCCTGCGCGCGCGCCTCGGCCGACTTGCGCTCGGTGATGTCGGTGCCGATCTCCATGAACCCGCTTACCGTGCCATTGGCGTCGTGCAGGGGCTGCACCTCGGTGTCGACCCAGTACAGGTGCCCGTCCCTGGCACGGTTTAGCATCTCAACGCGGCAACTGCTGCCATTGGTTGCGGAGTCCTTCAGGGCCTGGAGCACCGGCGCCGCTGCCTTTCCGCTGCCCAGGAGCTCGCCCGGTGTTTTGCCCCTTGCCTCGTCGAGAGAATAACCCGTGATACGTGTAAAACCCTCGTTTATCCACTGGATGCGGGTCTGGCGATCGGTAATGGACACGGCATTCGACGTGTGCTGCGCCACCTTGGCCAACCGGTCCAGATCTGCTGTCATGCGCCGCGCCATGGCTTCGGCGCGCTGGTGCCCGGTGGCCTGCTGGCGCAACAGCGCCGCCAGCAGGGCGCTGATGAAGGTGCCTGCCGCAAACAGCCACCACGGGGTCGATCGGGAGTAAATTGCGTCGAACGCCGGAGTGCTGCGCACGCGCAGCGACAATGCGCGCCCGGGCACGGCCACATCGCGCACGAGTTCGAACCGGGAGGCTGCCAGTTGCGACGACACCCGGTTTGTCCCATCGCCGTCAATACGGCTGGAATCGAAAAGCGGGTTGACGCCAGAGGCCAGGTCGGCTGCCTCAAAGAGCGCGAAACCGGCTTTGCCCACCACGACATCGTGCACATCACGCAGTAGTTCGGCAATCACGATCGGTACGTACAGCAAGCCGGCCATGGCCTGGCGCCTTTCGGCGGCATTCGACACCGGTGCGCCTTTTGCATACATCGGCACGTAGAGCAACACGCCCGGACTGCGGCGCTCATCCTGCACCAGCACAATGGCCTCGGTCACGGTGGGCTGGCCAGTGTCCACCGCCAATTGTGCGCCGGCCCGGCGCTTGGGCTCCGAACCGACGTCCAGGCCAGCCGCGCCGGCGTTTTGCCCCTCGGGCTCAATGAACTTGATGACTAACAGGTCGTCGTGTGATTGGTCTGCGAGCTGGCGGATGCCAAACTGCGGCAGGCCGTCGGCACGCTCCCTGGCCACGAAGGAAGCCTGTGCATCGCGCGCAACGCGCTCGATCACGCCCAAACCGCGGACACCGGGAAACTCGCGCGCCAGGTCGCGCGACTCCACATAGGACCGGAACTCCTGGCGGCTAACCAGCTTGCTGGCGGCGTACAAGCCGCGTGCGCCATGCAGCCCGTAGATTGGCTGGCGGAAGCGCCGCGCCACCGCGTCCGAAACGCGTTGGGCAACCTGCTCCAGGTCAGTTCTAGCCTGCTCGGCGTTTAGCCGGTTCAACCACAGGCCAGCCGCCGCCGCCAGACACACGCCGACGACAAAAACCACCACCGGCCCGGCGATAACGGATCGCCACACTGAGGATTGCCCGTGCAAGGTACGATTTCCTTTCCCGCAGTGGACACCATTCGAAACTGAAATCGCCCCGGATGCGCCAGACGCTGCATTATCGGGGCGCGAAGACAGGCCGGCTTGCCGCTGCGCCCGGCGGTCTGCCGCGTTGTTCGGCAGAACGGCCGCCCACGGCCTCCAAAAGAATCACCCCGCTGCCCCCGGTGGGGACCAGGGACTTGGCGTGAGCGCACAAGAGGGCGTCGCATGCGGACCACCCGAACGACATGCGCTTGACCATACTCATGACCACTTTGGGTGTCCCAGACGCCCGCAACTACTGGTGGAGAAAGTTATGGACGAGGCATTGGCAATGGCGCAAACACATCCACCGCGTGGTCGGCGCGCAGGCGGCGGGCGTGAAGCCAAACGCGCCGCACGCTCGGCCCGCAGCAGCCAGTCGGTGCCCTATATCACACGCAAGATCCCCTATTACGAGGTGCTGGACGAAGAAGGCCTGCAGACCATCGAGCGCAACGCCGACACCATTCTGGAAGAAACCGGCATCGACTTTCGCGACGACGCCGAGGCGCTGGAGTTGTTCCGTGGCGCCGGCTGCGACGTGAAAGGCGAACGGGTGCATTTCCCGCGCGGCCTGGCGCGCAAGCTGGTGCAAGCCACCGCACCGCGCGAGTTCACCCAGTACGCCCGCAATCCGGCGCACAACGTGGTCATCGGCGGCAAGAACACGGTATTCGCACCGGCCTACGGCTCGCCCTTTGTGCGCGACCTCGACCGGGGCCGACGTTACGCCACGATCGAAGACTTCCGCAATTTCGTCAAGCTCACCTACATGGCCAATGCGCTGCACCACTCGGGCGGCACCATCTGCGAGCCGGTCGACCTGCCGGTGAACAAACGCCACTTCGACATGGTCTACGCACACATGAAGTACAGCGACAAGCCCTTCATGGGGTCTGTCACCCACCCCGACCGCGCCCATGACACGGTGGAGATGGCCAAATGCCTGTTCGGCAGCGACTTCATGGACCCGGCAACCGGCCGCCCGCGCACCGTGGTCATCAACCTGATCAACGCCAACTCGCCGATGACCTTCGACGAGACCATGCTGGGCGCGGCCAAGGTGTATGCGCGTGCGAATCAGGCCACCATCATCACACCCTTCATCCTGGCCGGCGCGATGTCACCGGTCACGGTGGCCGGCACCTGCGCCCAGACCCTGGCCGAGGCGCTGGCCGGCATGGCCTTCGTGCAACTGTGCAACCCCGGCGCGCCGGTGGTGCTGGGCAGTTTTGCGTCCAGCATCTCGATGCAGTCGGGTGCGCCCACCTTCGGTACGCCCGAGCCGGCGCTTGTGTTGTACGTGATGGCGGCGCTGGCACGGCGCATGGGGGTGCCGTTCCGCTCCGGCGGCGGCCTGTGTGGCTCCAAGATCGCCGATGCGCAGGCGGCGTCCGAATCTGCCAACACCCTGCTGCCGACCTGCCATGCCGGCGTCAACTTTGTGTTGCACACGGCTGGCTGGCTCGAAGGCGGCCTGTCAATGGGTTACGAGAAGTTCATCATGGACGTCGATCAGGCCGGCATGATGCACACGCTGCTGGCTGGCGTAGACATGTCCGAGAACGGCCAGGCCATGGACGCCATCCGCGAAGTCGGCCCGGGCAAACACTTTCTCGGCTGCGCGCATACCCAGGCCAACTTCGAGAACGCCTTTTACCGCTCACCCATCACCGACAACAACAGTTTCGAGCAGTGGGAGGCCGAAGGCTCGCGCGATCTGGCGCAACGCGCCAACGCGAGCTGGAAGAAACAACTCGCGGAGTACGAAGTGCCGCCCATGGACGTGGCCACCGACGAGGCCATCCTGGACTACGTGAACCGGCGCAAGGCGTCGTTTGCGGATTCGAACGTGTAGCAACGGTCGCCGGGCGCGAAGCTTGCCACCATGCTGGCCGGTACGCTGGTATAAAGCGGACATGCTCGATCTTTCCCCGCTGCAGTCTGCGATCGGTGTGCTGTTTAGCGCCTTGTCGGTAACGGGAAACGCCCGGCGCTGGCGGCAATGATTGACCTGCCTGCGGAGCAACTGAAGCGGCCGTCGGCCCCATTAAGTTACTGCACAACTTCCTGACTGGCGAATCGCCGCCGACCCCCCGAGGTGATCATCCGGGCACCAGTTGCCGGGCAGGATTGCGTCAGCGCGCCTACTTGTAGAGCACGCCCGGCAGCCACATGCCGATCGCCGGGAACGCATACAGCAACGCCAGCGCCAGCACCTGTATGCCCATGAATGGCATCATGCCGGCAAATATCTGGTTCAGCGTCACATGCTTGGGCGAGACACCCTTCAGGTAGAACGCCGCCATCGCCACCGGCGGCGACAGGAACGCGGTCTGCAGGTTCAGCGCCACCAGCAGGCCGAAGAACAGCGGGTCAACACCGAACTTGGGCAGCAGCGGGATGAAGATCGGCATGAAGATGACGATGATCTCGGTCCACTCCAGCGGCCAGCCGAGGATGAAGATGATGAACTGCGACAGCAGCAAGAACTGCAGCGTCGTCAGCCCCAGCGACAACACCCAGGTTTCGATCAGGTCCTGGCCACCCAGCAGCGCAAAGGCGGCGGAAAAGATCGACGAGCCGACGAACAGCCAGCACACCATGGCGCTGGTCTTGGCGGTGAGGAACGATGATTCCTTGAGGATGCCGCCCAAATCGACCAGTGTTCTGACCACGGGCTGGGCGGGGTGCGTGGTGCGGGCCGACATGTAGCGGTATGCGCCGGCCAACACCAGACCGCCAAAGGCACCGACCGCCGCGGCTTCGGTCGGGGTGGCCAGGCCGAAAACGATCGATCCGAGCACCGCGATGATCATCACCGCCAGCGGGAAGAACGATGTCAGCAGCATCTTGAAGATCTCAAGCCGTTGCCAGTTCATCATCCAGCTCACCAACACCAGACCGGCCATGCCCAGGCCAAAAACGACCCAGTACCAGGTGGGGGCCGCGACACGCGGCACCGGCGCGGATTCGGCTGGCGCCGGGGCCGGCTCGGTGCGCGCGGCGGAGGGTGCCACGACCGGTGCTGCGACGGCGGCGGAGGCTGCCTGCTGGCCGAGCTCGGCCGGTGGATCCTTGAGGCCATCGCCCTCCTTGGGCGGCTCCTGCAACCCGCCCGACTCCTTGGGCGGCTCCTGCAGGCCTGAAGTCTCCGCCGGCTTGGCT
>JANLVB010000294.1:0-7166 GCA_031363785.1 Betaproteobacteria bacterium | reverse complement strand
CCCCCCATCCCCCACCAGCGCATACGGTGCCCATCAAGCCGGGTGGCTGAACTGCGCCATGCCCATCACCTTGAGCATGGCCTGGTGCAGGCTCTCGGCTTTTGGGGCCTGCGGGTTGACCGTGTAGTGCGCAAAGGTGCTGGTGGTGAGATCCTTGGCCGATTCACTCTCCACTGCCCGGTGGGTTACCAGCAGGCTCCGGGAGCCGGCGTAAAAGAAACCCCGGGCCAGACCACTCAGTGCTTCTTCTGCCCGTCCGTCTGCCGCTGCCGTGTTGCAGGCACTGAGCACCACCCAGTCGGCGTTTAGTTTCAAGGTCAGCACGTCCTCCAGGGTAAGCAGCTGCGCCAATAGGTTGGTATGTTCCTGCCCGGTGGCGGCAACTGCCAACGCAGGCTGTGTCAGGTTGGGCAAGTCACCGGGAACCAGCCTGTGGGTAGCAAAGACCAGCACCCGCTTTTTGAACAACTGGCCGATCTTGCTGCTGATCAGCACCGACTCGCGTGTGGCGCGCTCTCCAAAGAAGGCGTCGTTGGCGGCATTCGCGCCCAGGCTTTCGGCGATGGCCTCGATCTCAAGTCGGGTCTCCGGCAGGGCCGTGATATCGCTGTCGTCCGGCTCGTTGGTGTACTTCTTCTTGTAGTCGGCGAACCATTTTTTCACCGAGTCCGGGCCGTTGGTGGCAGTGTAGAGTTTCCAGGTTCCAACGCCGTACAGGCCTTCCACGTTGTCCTTGCCCAGTTGCAGCACGATGCCGGTGCGTCCCGGGTTACCGGTAAGGACCTTGACGTTGTTCCAGCCGAGCTTCTTGACCTCGGACATGATGCCTATGGTCTCGCGCGTCACGGTGGCGATCACGATCAGGTCCACGTCGGCCGCTTTCATGCGCGCGACCTGCGAGGAGAAGTCGATATCACCCGGCTTGTAGCCCGCCTCACTTGCCAGTGCCATGCCGCGGGCGCTCAACGCCTTCTTGATGCCGTCGCCCATCTGTGCACCCAACAAGCCCTCCTGAAAGATATACCCAACCTTCTTCGGCTTGTGGTTGTCGACCATCCAGCCGACTCCGGCGGCCATGATGGTGTCGTAGTGGGGCGTCGTCGTGAACAACAAGGGACTGTTGTTGGCTTCCTTGCGAAATGCCGACGATGCACCCCAGGGTCCGAAATAGAGCACTCCCTCGTCCACCGCCCGCTTGACCACCGCTGCATTGGTGCCCGAACCGAAGGCGTTGACGATGGCAAACACTTCGTCCTTGCGGATCAGCTTGTCAACCGCCCGCACTGCCATTTGTGGCTGGAAACCATTGTCCTCGACTACCAGGCGGAATTTGCGGCCGTTCACGCCGCCCGCGTCGTTGGCTTCGTCCAGTCGCATCTGCATGCCGTTGCGCAGGCTGGGCATGCCGGCTGCCACCGGGCCAGACAGGTCGAGGTGGGTGCCGAGCACGATCTCGGTGGCGCTGACGCCCGCCGCCATGGCGCTGCTGGTGATGCCGGCCGCCAGGGCGGCACCTAGCAGTGCGTGTTTAAGTTTTCTTGCGAACATTGCTGTCTCCTTTTGAAAATGGGCCAGGCCCGAAGTGAAACCGGGAAAATAGATCAACGGTACATGGTAGCGACTACTGCGGCATATTTGCTGGCCACCACCTTGCGCTTGAGCTTCATGGTGGGGGTCAATTCGTCGTCGTCGGCGCTGAGCAATTGGGCAATGATGCGAAAGTCCTTGATCTGCTCGACCCGCGCCAGTTTGCTGTTGACCTGCTCCAGTTCCGCATGGATCAGCGCGATGACCTCAGCCGCACGCGTCATGCTGGCGAAGTCGGTGTAGGGCACCTGGCGGTCCTGCGCGAATTTCGCCACGTTGTCCTGATCGATCATCACCAGGCAGGTCAGGTAGTGGCGGCCCTCGCCGATCACCACCGCGTCCGAGATGTAGGGGCTGAACTTGATGTGGTTCTCGATGTTGCTCGGCGTGATGTTCTTGCCACCCGAGGTGATGATGATGTCCTTGATGCGGTCCTTGATGCGCAGGTAACCATCGGCATCGATCTCGCCGCAGTCGCCGGTGTGCAGCCAGCCTTCTGCGTCGATAGCCTCGGCGGTCTTCTCGGGCAGATTCCAGTAGCCGGCAAAAACGTTCGGGCCGCGCACCAGCACCTCGTCATCGGCTCCGAGCCGAATCTCGGTGCCCTCGGCGCAGACGCCGGCGCTGCCTATCTTGATGCGCTGCGGCGGCATCGAGGTGCAAAAACCGCAGGTCTCGGTCATGCCAAAGGCCTCCAGCAGATCGATATCCACCGCCATGTACCAGCGCAGCAGATCGGGTGGCACCGGCGCAGCGCCGGTCATGGCGGTCTTGATGTTCTGCAGGCCCAGGAAGCTGCGCAGATTCGACAACACCAGCTTCTGCATCCAGGCGTAACGCGTGGCGCGCCAGCCGGTGACGGGAGTGCCGTCCAGCCGGGCCTGGGCCAGCGCGGCGCCTTCGGCCAGCACCTGGGCATAGACACGCCGCGCTACCGGAATGGCGTCCTGCATGTACAGCGTGACCTGTGAATACATCTTCTCCCAAAAACGCGGCGGGCCGAAGATCAGGTGCGGTGCCACCTCGCGCACGTCGTTTAACACGGTACCGGCATTCTCCGGAAAGTGCACGATCTGCCCCTGTGCCAGCGGGTTGTAGACCGTGCTCATGCGCTCGGCAATATGGCACAACGGCAGGAACGATACCGTGCGATCAAGCGGTTTCAGATCCAGGTATTGCTGCACGCTGCCGATCTGGAATACCAGGTTGCGGTTGCTGACCATGGCGCCTTTGGGCGCACCGGTGGTGCCTGAGGTGTAGACCAGAAATGCCACGTCGTCCGGTCGGCTGGCGTCGATGCTTTGCTCGAACTGGCTGGATTTCGACTGCGCCAGTGTGTGCCCGCGTGCCAGCAAGACCTCGAAGTCAAGCACCATCGGGTCCGCCAAACCGCGCATACCGCGCAGCCGGGTGATCACCACATGTTGCAGTGCCGGGCATTGGTCACGCACGGCCACCACCTTGTCGTACTGCTCCTGGTTCTCGACGAACAGGACGCGCACTGCAGCATCGTTCAGGATGTATTGCACCTGCTCCGGGGATGAGGTCGGGTAGATGCCCGTAGACAACATGCCCATGCACTGGGCGCCCATGTCGGCATACAGCCACTCCGGCCGGTTCTCCGACAGGATGGCAACGCTCTGGCCGCGCTGTACTCCCATGTCGGCAAGCGCCAGGCCGACAGCACGGGCCGCCGTGTAGTACCCGGCCCAATTGGCGGAGGACCAGATGCCTTTTTTCTTGTGCCGCAATGCCGGGCTGCTGGCCCATTCGGTGCAGCGGGCGCGGAATAGTTTCTGCGGTGTGTCGTGCCCGTAAGCGACGAGTGTGGTGGAGGCATTGGCGTGTTGCATGACTTACCTCCAGGTCTTGCGCCGTTTCCAGCGCTGTTTCTGGCCATCGGCCTGGTGTGCTGCCACACCGCCGCCGAGATAGAACTCCTTGACGTCGTCCTTGGCCATCAGTTCGGCGCAGGTGCCGGCGGCAACCACGCGGCCGAGTTCCATGATGTAGCCATCGTCGGCGGTCGCCAGCGCAATGGCTGCGTTCTGCTCCACCAGCAGGATCGACATGCCCAGCTCTGCGTTGATGCGCCGCACGATGGCAAAAATCTCGCGTGTGAGCAGGGGTGACAGGCCGAGCGAAGGCTCGTCGAGCAGCAGTACCGTCGGGCGTGCCATCAAGGCGCGGCCAATGGCCAGCATCTGCTGTTCACCGCCGGAGAGCAACCCACCATGCTGGTCCTGGCGCTCCAGCAGGCGCGGAAACCAGCCGAACACGCGATCCAGATCACTGTCCAAGCCGTCACGGCTGGCGCGGGCAAAGGTGCCCATCATCAGGTTTTCGCGCACCGACAGGAACGGGAACACCTGCCGACCTTCCGGCACCAGTACCACGCCGCTGCGCGCCACACGGTCCGGGTCCTGGCCATGAATGGCCTGGCCACGGAACTCGACGCTGCCCTTGAACGGGTCGATGACCCCCGCAATGGTGTTGAGCAGCGTGGTTTTGCCGGCACCGTTGGCGCCCAGCACAGTGACGATGTGGCCCGTCTGCACATCGAGGTTGACGCCCTTGATGGCGTTGACCGGGCCGTACCAGGTCTCGAGGTTCTTCACGCAAAGCACGGTAGCGGTTGGCTGTTCCATGTCAGCCCCCAAGGTACGCGGCGATCACCGCCGGGTCGCTTTGCACCGCCTCGGGTGTGCCCAGGGCCAGCACCTGCCCCATGTTCATGCACAACACCCGGTCTGCGGCTTCCGACACCAGCGACATGTCGTGCTCGACCATGATCACGGTGATGCCCAGGTCGTTCTGGATGTCATCGATCCAGAACGCCAGATCGCGCGTCTCCTCGGGGTTCAGGCCCGAGGCCGGTTCGTCCAGCAGCAGCAGGCGGGGTTGGGTCGCCAGGGCCCGCGCCAATTCGACCACCTTGCGCACACCATAAGGCAGACCGGCCACCGGGCTGTTGCGGTGCGGCATCAGGTCCAGCAGGTCAATGACTTCCTCGACCTGGGCGCGCGACTGTTCCTCGGCGCGTCGCACGGCGGGTGTCCACAACCACTGCGCGGCAAAGCTGCCGTGGTCAAACCGGTGCCGACCCAGCAACAGGTTGTCGAGCACGGTGCCACCCTCGAACAACTCGATGTTCTGGAAAGTGCGGGCGATGCCGCTGTGCACGATACGGTGGCGCGGCAGTTGCGTGATGTCCTGCCCTTCGAACATGACCCGCCCCGCACTCGGGTCGAAGACGCGGGTGATGACGTTGAGCATGGATGTCTTGCCCGCGCCATTGGGGCCGATGATGGCAAACACCTCACCCGGCGCCACCTCGAAGCTGACGTTGGCAATCGCCTGCACGCCGCCGAAGCGCAGCGAGACATCGGAGACGGCAAATAAAGTCATCGGGAAGCCTCCGTGCATCGCACTGCGGCGCCATGAACCTTGGGAGCGGCCCGGCGGTTCATTTGTACCGCTCCGACTTCATGTAACTTTTGCCGCGCTTGAACATGTCCTGGCGGTACAGCGGAAAGGTCTGCATGAAGGCCTTGAACTTGATCCAGCGGCCGTTCAGTCCCTTGGGCTCGAACAACACGAACAGCGCCAGCACCAGCCCGAAGACAAAGGTCTCCAGGCCGAACTGCTTGGCAATCTGGTCTGGCAACAGCGGCTTGATGCGCGAGATGAAGGTCGGCAACATGCTGATCAGCACCGCCCCCAGCAACGCGCCACGCACCGAGCCCAGCCCGCCGATGGTGACCATCAGCACCAGCTCCAGCGACAGGATGAGGCCAAAACCTTCGGGTGTCAGGAATCGCACGTGGTGCGCCAGCAGGGCGCCGGCCAGGCCGGTGACCATGGCGGAAACCACGAAGGCCAGCACCTTGGTGCCAGCCACCCAGATGCCCAGGCTGTAGGCGGCAGCCTCCGAGTCGCGCACACCCATGAAGGCGCGCCCGGTCCGTGCCCGCAGCAGGTTGATGAGACCCAGCACCACCAGCACCAGCACGCTCAGGCACAGGTAGTAGAACGGTTTGAGGGCCGACAGGTCGTAACCCGTGATGATGGGGTTGCCAACGCTCAGGCCGCTGAAGCCTCCGGTGACGCTCTTCCAGTGGCCGATCACGTGTTCGGTCAGGATGGCGAAGGCCAGCGTGACCATGGCCAGGTACAGGCCCGAGACGCGAATGGCCGGCAAACCGATCACCAGACCGATGGCGCCAGTGAAACACGCCGCCAGCACCATTGACACCGGCAGCGGTACGCCCTGCGACAGAAGCCAGGTGTGGGTGTAAGCGCCAATGGCAACAAAGGCTGAGTGGCCCAGCGAGACCTGCCCGGTGTAGCCCACCAGTACCATCAGGCCGAGGCTGGCGATACACATGATGAAGATATAGGCAATCTCGCCCACATAATATTTGGGCAGCAGCCAGGGTATGGCCAGCAGCGTCATGATCAGCAGCACGTAGGCGATTCGGCCGCTGCCATATCGCAGCAGGGCCTGGCTGTCCCGGTAGCTGGTGTCGTAGTGGAAACGCATGGGTCTGCAGGTTCTTTCAGACGCGCCGGCCGTGGGCCTCGCCCAGCAGGCCACGTGGCCACAGTATCAGGACGCCGATCAGGACCAGGTAGGCCATGGCGTCCTTGAAGCCGGTGGGCAGGTAAACGCCGGAGAACTGCTCGATGACGCCAAGCAACAAACCGCCCAGGATGGCGCCCGGTATGCTGCCAAAACCACCCAGCACCACGGCGGCCAGCGCCTTGAGCACGACGATCCACAGGCCGATGTCCACCAGCGCGATGGGGGCCAGCAACAGGCCGCAGATGGCGGCGATGGCACCCGATATCGCCCATACCAGCGAGGTGACACGCTTGACGCGTATACCGCTCAAGTAGGCCGCGAGCTGGTTTTGCGACGCCGCCTGGATCGCCACACCAAGGGCCGTTTTTTTCAGGAACCAGAACAAGGCCAGCGTGATGAGCATGGCGGCGGCGATGATGACCAGGCTGAGGTCACTGACTACAACGCCGCCGAACTGCGTTTTTTGCCCGGTCCAGGGCGTCGGGTAGGTGCGAGACTCCGGCCCAAAAGCCATGCTCACGCCGCCGCGCAACATGAAGGCGATGGCAATGGTCAACATGACGCCGGCAAACTGCGGTTGCCCGACGATCAGGCGCATCACACGGGCGTCGATAAGCCAGCTCAGCGCCGCCGCGATGGCGACTGTAGCCAGCGCGGCAATCCAGAATGGCCAGCCCAGGCCAACGATCAGGCCCCAGCCGACGAAGGACGACGCCATTAACACGTCGCCGTGCGCGAAGTTCAGTACCTCGGTGGCCTTGTAGGTGAGCACCAGGCCAAGCGCCACCAGCGCATAGATGGCTCCAATCGCCATGCCGTTGAGTGTGAGCTGTATGACCTGGGTCATGGAGGTGCCTTCGCGCAGTGCACTGCGGTGCGATCTGCCTTGGGAGCGGCCCGGCGGCAGAATGAGACCTCCGTGCTGTGCACTGCGGTGCGATCTGCCTTGGGAGCGGCCCGGCGGCAGAATGAGACCTCCGTGCTGTGCACTGCG
>JANLVB010000283.1:0-2101 GCA_031363785.1 Betaproteobacteria bacterium | reverse complement strand
GCTGGGTGATGTTCCAGCCGGTGCCGCCCCATTCTTTGGGCCAATGCGGCACCGACCATCCCTTGGCGGCCAGAATCTTGTGCCAGCGGATCATGTCTTCGCGCGGCAGATGCCGGTAGCTGGTGACCCGCTCGCGAATGTCGGCCGGCAGCTTGGCCGATAGCCATTCACGCACTTCGTCGCGAAACGCGGCCTCTTCGGCGGAATAGTTCATGTCCATGGGGGTGCTCCGTGCGTGGTCTGCTGGCATGGTAGCGCCACGCGCGGCGTGTCGCTATCGCATTGGCAACACCTGTTGGCCCAAGGCTGGTTGACCTCAGCCGCTTCTGCCGACGCTGGTTCTCCAGGCGCCAAGTTCCATCTCCGGGTCGAGCGGGAAGATCGGCCGCAGCACCTTGGCATAAGGCAGCACCGTGCAGTCGGGCGCACAGAGCGCGCCGCTGTCGCAGACGATCACCTCCGAGGCAATCGGCTCAAAAGCCGCGCGAAAGTGCTGCGCCGACTTGAGCGCCACCACGGCCTTGGCGGCGGGGTCGATGTCGAAGCTACGAAACTGTTGCAGGTCCCACATCTGCGCGGCATGGGTCACCACCAGAATCTCGATGCCATCGACCCGGATAACGGCTGTCGACCCCCAGCTGCGTTGCTGGCCTCCGATCATCGGGCCGTCTCCCACGTAGACGCCGTCACTCAATAACACCAGTGTGGCACGGAGTGCCAGGGGCGTACCGCCAAAACGTGGGTCGGTCTTGCCACCGAGCAGGATGTCTACCGTGTCGCCAGGCTGGTGTTGGTGTAATTGCTGCGCCACCGCGGCGTCGACCATGGGGCCGAAACAGGCGTTGCACACTCCATGGCGCAGCAGCGCCGCCAACAGGGTGGTCGAATCGCCATAGGCACCGCCACCGGGGTTGTCGGAGTAGTCGGCGACCACGATCGGGCGCTGTACCTGTGGCCGCGCCAGGCAGTACGCAGCCGCTTCGTCCACGGTGTAATAGTGGTTGAGGTCTTCGTGCCGCGCCCCCCACATGGCGTCGGCAATGCCCTCTGCAAATTGCTGATGCCGCGCCATGTCGCCCTGACACGTGACCAGCACGGTGGGGCCGACTTCGGCGATGTCGGCGTGGCTGAAGCCGGCATTCAGGCTCACCGCGAACACATCCGGTTGCGCAGCTTCGTAGTTGCGCGCCCGGTCCAGCCATTGCAGCATCGGCCCCTTGTCGGTGCGCCCGCCGGTGGTCTCGCCCAGCATCGGCAGATGGGCGCGCAGCGTCACCGGCTGAGTCTCGCCGGCCATGGCGCGCTGCAGGATTTGCGCCGCCTGCAAACCGGTACGGCGCATGTCCACATGGGGGTAGGTCTGGTACGACACGATGATGTTGGCAAGCGCACACATGGCGCGTGTGACGTTGGCGTGCAGGTCGAGGGTGATGGCGATGGGCAGCGTTGGCCCCACTACCTCGCGCAAGCGCCGCAGCAATTCACCCTCGCCGTCATCGAGCGTGGTGGTGACCATGGCGCCGTGCAGCCCGAGCACTATGCCGTGCAACCGGTGTTTGTGCTGCCGCGCGGCATCCACGATTGGTCCGGCCAGGCGTTCGAACGCGTCCTGGGTCACCGGGCCGCCCGGGTTGGCCGAGGCGCTGAGCACATGGATCAGTTGCCAGTCGCAGCTGCGCGCAGCATCCAGAAAGCCCGCCAACTCGGTGTTGGCGTGACCACGCGCCGCAATCGCCTCGTCACCGCGCAGGCAGCGCGAACGCGCCATGAATTTGTCGTAGCCGGTCTCCAAGCGGCTGAACGTGTTGGTCTCGTGTGCAAACTCGGCGCTAAGGACTACAAATGGCATGGTGATGTCTCCTGCGGCGCAGCCACCCGCCACGCCCGCATGGGTGGTTGGTTGTGGGGAACCACGGGCCCCGACATTCCGAAGACGGAGAGCATAGCGTCGCAACGGCGCCTCAGTGACCCGCGCTCTCCATACGTCGCCGTGAAATCGCACTCTCCAGCCAGCCGATCTGCATCTCGGGCACCGAGGCCAGCAGCAGGTCGGTGTAGTCGTCGAAGGGCGGTGTGAGCACCTCGGACTTTGGCCCGTAAC
>JANLVB010000099.1:0-1548 GCA_031363785.1 Betaproteobacteria bacterium | reverse complement strand
GCCAACAAGTCCAGTGGCGTGCACAACGGCCCGACCACCGACACAAGCTCTGTCTCGGGTGCGCGCAAACGGTTGCCGATGGTGACAGGATAGTTCTTGCGCACCACCTGGCCGAAGTTGCCGGACGCCGACAGATGGTGGTTCAGCCCGCCATCGGTCACCAGATACACCTGCCCGCGGGATACCTTGCGGTCCACCACACGGGTCACATAGACCCCCGCTTCTGCCACCAGGTAACGACCCAGCTCGATCACCAGTTCTGCCTGCGGCAGCGCGGTCTTGGCAAGCTCGACCAAACGCGCCAGATTGTCTCCAATCGGTGCCAGGTCCAGCCGCTGTTCGCCGGGAAAATACGGCACGCCGAACCCACCGCCCAGGTTGAGAAACCTGACCGGCGCCGGTGCGCAGGCGGCCAGCCGTAGCGCCAGCTCGAACGACTTTTGCTGGGCTTCGCAAATCGAATCCGCGCGCAGGTTCTGCGAACCGGCAAACAGGTGGAAGCCCTCAAATGCGAGGCCGGCCGCACCGATGCTCGCCAGCAGCTCGGGCATCTGTTCGACATCAACGCCAAACTGTTTCGGGCCTCCGCCCATCTTCATGCCCGAACCCTTGAGTTCGAAATCCGGGTTGACTCGCACCGCCACGCGCGCTGCAATACCCAATTCGTTTGATATCGCGCGCAATGCGCCAACTTCCCGCGGCGACTCCAGATTGATCAACACGCGCGACGCCACCGCCTGGCGCAACTCCGGATCGCGCTTGCCCGGCCCGGCAAAGCTGATTTCTGCCGGGTCGGCGCCGCAATCCAGCGCCACCTTGAGTTCACCCGCCGAGGCCACGTCCACGCCCTCCACCAGCGTCGCCATGAAAGCGACGACCGCCGGCATCGGGTTGGCTTTCATGGCGTAGTGCAGCTTGATCTCTGATGGCAAGGCCGAGCGCAGTTCAGCCACCCGGGTTTTCAGCAGCCCGCGGTCATAGGCGTAAAACGGCGTCTGACCGACCCGCGCCGCCAGAACACTCAGGCGCTCACCTCCAACAACCAGCTCGCCGTCGTCAACCGCAAACTGGTCCATCGGGGCATGAACGGGGAGAGCGCGTGGCGGCACAGTCATGGCGTGGTGGACTGGTATTGTTTCAGGCAAGGCCGCGATCCAGCCACTGCTGGGCCAGCAATTTTCGGTCTATCTTGCCATTCGGGTTGCGCGGCAGTGGCCCGGCCACGATATGAATTCCGGCTGGAACCATGTAGGCTGGCATACCGGCCCGACACATCACCAACAGGGCGGCGGCCAGAGCGGCATGGTCTGGCGATTCAGCCGCACCGGTGATGGCGGGCGGGGTGGCAACCAGCTGTATCGCTTGGCCCAGAGTCGCATGCTCGACACCAAAAGCGGCGCATTCCGCGATCAACTGGCTGGCGTAGACAATTTCCTCCACTTCCGTCGGGCTCACCCGGTAACCCGAGGTTTTCATCATTTCGTCGCGCCGGCCGATGAAATACAGGAAGCCCTCGGCATCCATGCGCACGTTGTCGCCGGAGAACAC
>JANLVB010000261.1:0-8478 GCA_031363785.1 Betaproteobacteria bacterium | reverse complement strand
TTTGACTTTGTCACCACCTTGTTGGTGCTGCTGGGTTATGCGATTCCGGGGTTTGTGCTGGGTGTGGCGTTGCTGGTGGTGTTTGGCGGGCAATTGCAATGGTTTCCGCTGCGCGGCCTGACCTCGAGCAACTGGGAAGAGTTGGCATGGGGTGCGCGCATCACCGACTATCTTTGGCATATCGCCATGCCCGTGACGGCCATGGTGTTGGGCAGCTTCGCGGTGACCGCCATGTTGACCAAAAACGCCTTTCTGGAGGAAATCCGCAAGCAGTATGTGGTGACGGCGCGTGCCAAAGGCCTTGGGGAGGGCCGTGTGTTGTGGAAACACGTCTTCCGCAATGCGCTGATACCCATCATCACCGGCTTCCCGGCCGCTTTTGTGGGTGCTTTTTTCACCGGCTCGCTACTGATCGAGACGCTGTTCTCGCTCGATGGCCTGGGCTTGCTGAGTTATGAGAGCGTGATCCGGCGCGATTATCCGGTGGTATTGGGAACACTTTATCTGTTCACCCTGATTGGCCTGGTGACCAAGCTGGTGTCCGATTTGTGTTACGTCTGGGTGGACCCGCGGGTGAAGTTCGACTGACATGGCCATCCACATAGCAACCCCGGTGCAAGAAGCCGCAACGCCGCCGCTGCCCACGCCACGCCCGGCCGGAGCGTCGCCGAGCCGGCGCGCCTGGCGGCGCTTTCGGCGCAACCGGCTGGGCTACTGGAGCCTGGTCGTGTTTTGCTGCCTGGTGGTGCTGAGCCTGTTCGCCGAGCTGGTGTCAAACGACCGGCCGCTGCTGGTGCGTTACCAGGGAGAAATCTATTTCCCGATGGTGCGGGACTATTCGGAGAAAACCTTCGGTGGCGACTTCGAGACCAATACCGATTATCTGGATCCCTTCATCCGTGAGCGACTCGCCGCTCCCGGCAATTGGGCCGTCTTCGCGCCCAACCCGTATGGCCCCAAGACGCTGAACTACTTCGCAGCCGAACCCAACCCTTCGCGCCCGACCCGTGCCAATCTGCTGGGGACGGATGATCGCGGTCGCGACCTGCTGGCCCAACTCATCTATGGTTTTCGGGTCAGCGTGCTGTTTGCCCTTGCCCTGACCACCACCGGCGTACTGCTCGGGCTGCTGACAGGAGCCATTCAAGGGTACTTTGGCGGCAAGACGGACCTGGCCTTCCAGCGTTTCATCGAGATCTGGGGCTCGATGCCGGAGTTGTACCTGCTGATCATTTTCAGCGCCGTCTTTGCTCCCAGCCTGGCCTTGCTCCTCGTCCTGCTCAGCCTGTTTGGCTGGATGGGCCTGTCGGACTATGTGCGGGCCGAGTTTCTGCGCAACCGCCAGCTCGACTATGTTCGTGCCGCGCGTGCCCTGGGTGTCAGCAACTGGCAGATCATTCTGCGCCATGTGTTGCCCAACAGCCTGACACCGGTGGTGACGTTCCTGCCGTTTCGCATGAGTGGGGCCATACTGGCCCTGACGTCGCTCGATTTCCTTGGCCTGGGCGTCCCGCCCGGTACACCTTCACTGGGCGAATTGCTGTCGCAGGGCAAGAACAACATCGATGCCTGGTGGATTTCCCTGTCAACTTTTTTCGTGCTGGTGGTGACTTTGTTGCTGCTCACCTTCATGGGTGATGCGCTGCGTGATGCCCTCGATCCGCGCAAGGCAGACCAGGATCCGGTCGCCGGCGAAGGGGATGCTGCGTGAGCCTGTTGCAGGTGACCGGGCTGCGTGTAGCCTTCGGCGGCAAGGAAGTGGTGCGTGGCATCGATTTCAATCTCGCCCGCGGCGAAAAGCTGGCGCTGGTGGGGGAATCTGGCTCCGGCAAGACAGTCACGGCGCTCAGCCTGCTGCGCCTGGCGCAGAACGCGCACTGCTCAGGTAGCGCATTGTTTGGCAGCGATACGGCGCCGCGTGACCTGATGTCGATGCCGACCGATGAGTTGCAGGCGATCCGCGGGCAGGACATTGCGATGATTTTCCAGGAGCCCATGACGGCGCTCAACCCGCTGTTCACGGTCGGCGAACAAATCGCTGAAGTGTTGCAGCAGAAGCGCGGCATGGACAAGGCGCAGTCGGCCGCAGAAGCCGTCCGCTTGCTGGCCTCCACAGGCATTGCCGAGCCGCAACGCCGCGCCGACTCCTATGCGCACCAGCTCTCCGGTGGCCAGCGCCAGCGTGCCATGATCGCGATGGCTCTGGCCTGTCGGCCAGCCCTGTTGCTGGCGGATGAGCCGACCACCGCGCTGGACGTATCGGTACGCTCCCAGATACTGGAGTTGTTGGCGACCCTGCAGCACGACACCGGGATGGCGGTGTTGATGATCACGCATGACCTGAACCTGGTGCGCAAGTTTGCCGATCGCGTTGCGGTGATGCAGCAGGGACTGATCGTCGAACAGGGGCCGGTCGAACAGGTGTTTGCCGATCCACAACATGCTTATACGCGCAGCCTGATCAACAGCAAACCCCAACGCCGGCTGCTGGAAGTGCCTGCACAGGACGTCGGTGCCGGAGAAAACGCCAAGTCCCTGCTGCGCGCCGATGCACTCGGGGTGGATTACCCGGTGCGGTTGCCGGGGCTGCGTGGCTGGTTCAAGAAGGGCTCCTTTGCGGCCTTGCGCAATGCCAGTTTTTTGCTGGGGTCGGGCCGCACCCTGGGTGTGATCGGAGAATCTGGTTCGGGAAAATCGACACTGGCATTGGCGGTGCTTGGCTTGCAGCGCTTCACCGGCTCGCTGTCGCACGATGGGCAGGGCTGGGGCGTTGGCAGTGCCTCGGATCAGGCGATACGCAAGCGGGTGCAGGTCGTCTTCCAGGACCCATTTTCTTCACTCTCGCCACGCATGACGGTGGAAGAGATTGTGGGCGAGGGGTTACTGGTGCACGAGCCGGCACTGAGCGCGGCGCAGCGGCGTCAGCGGGTGGTTGCTGCGTTGCAGGAGGTGGGGCTGGACGAGCAACACTTCGATGGCCTGTTGACGCGTTATCCGCATGAGTTTTCTGGCGGGCAGAGGCAGCGACTGGCAGTGGCCCGCGCCCTCATTGTGCAGCCGCAACTGCTGGTGCTGGACGAGCCGACCAGCGCACTGGATGTGACGATTCAAAAGCAGATCCTCGAGTTGCTGCAGCGGCTGCAACGCGAGCGCGGCCTGAGTTATCTGCTGATTACCCACGACGTGGACGTGATCCGGGCCATGGCGCACGACGTCATGGTGCTCAAGGATGGCGAAGTGGTGGAAGCCGGACCGGTTTTCCGGGTGCTCGACACGCCAGTCCATCCCTATTCGGCGATGTTGGTTGCTGCTGCTACCTGAAGCCCACGTGCCAGCCCAGACTCCCGTGGATTGGCCCGGCTTGGCGAGCACAGAGCTGCACTTTTTGTATTAGAATACCTGCTTCACGACCAAACGGGCGGGTTTTCACCGCCCGTTTTTTTTGGGCGAACGGAAAGTTGGGTCAGACAGACGGCTGCTTGGGGGCTGGATTCACGTGGCGCTTTTGGACATTGCGGAACAAACCGTAACCGGCCTTGGGTACGAGTTGGTGGAGCTTGTACGTTCGGCTGGGGGCCTGCTGCGCATAACCATTGATCTGCCCTGGGATGGCCCCCGGGCGGAGGCGGGCGGCGCCGGTATGCAGCCACTCGTGACGGTGGAGGATTGCGAGAAGGTGACGCGCCAGCTGCAGTTCGCGCTGGAAGTGGAGGCGGTCGATTACAGGCGGCTGGAAGTGTCATCGCCAGGCATAGATCGTCCGTTGCGGGGGCAGCGCGATTTTGAGCGTTTCGCCGGTCATGAAGTGGATATCACGCTGAAGGCCGCCATGGGTGAGGCGGCGCAGGGAATGGTCAGTGCCAGCCGCAAGAAATTCCGCGGCCGGCTGGAGCGCCCGGATGGGGAAGGCGCTGCAGGTGCGTGGCAGTTGGTCTGGAGTGACGCGCCGACCGTGAAGCCGGGGCAACGTGTCAGCCGCAAGCGGCTGGCACCAGTGCAGCAGGTATTGCGGTTTTCGCTGGACGAATTGCGCGAGGCGCGGTTGGCGCCGATTGTCAATTTCAAAGGACGCGGCGCGGCGCCTTAGCAGCTCGCGGCGTCGGCAGATCGGGCTCGGTATGCAAACAGAGTTGCGGCGCAGGAAGCCGCAACGGTGGTGTTGATGACTTTAGGAGAGTAGTGGCATGAATCGCGAAATGTTGATGTTGGTGGACGCCATCTCACGCGAAAAAAGCGTGGAGCGTGACGTCGTGTTTGCGGCCGTGGAAGCCGCGCTGGCGCAGGCGACCAAGAAACTCTACCCGGGCGACGTGGACATTCGCGTCTCGGTTGATCGCGACAGCGGCAGTTATGAAACCTTCCGGCGTTGGCATGTGGTGCCCAACGAAGCCGGATTGCAGCTACCGGACCAGGAAATCCTGCACTTTGAAGCCCAGGAGCAAATTCCCGACATCGAAGTGGATGAACACATCGAGGAAGCGGTGGAGTCGGTGCCCATCGGGCGTATCGGCGCCATGGCTGCCAAGCAGGTGATCCTGCAGCGCATCCGGGATGCCGAACGCGAGATGCTGCTGAACGACTTCATGTCGCGGGGCGAAAAGATATTTGTCGGCACCGTCAAGCGCATGGACAAGGGCGACATCATCGTCGAGAGCGGACGTGTCGAAGGGCGTTTGCGGCGCAGCGAGATGATCCCGAAGGAAAACCTTCGCACCGGTGACCGGGTGCGGGCCATGATCATGGAGGTGGATCTCACCCTGCGTGGTGCGCCCATCATCCTGTCACGCTCGGCGCCCGAGTTCATGACCGAGCTGTTCCGCACCGAGGTGCCGGAGATCGAACAGGGCCTGCTGGAGATCAAGTCATGCGCCCGCGACCCCGGTTCGCGCGCCAAGATTGCCGTGTTGTCGCACGACAAGCGGGTCGATCCTATCGGCACCTGTGTCGGGGTGCGCGGCACGCGCGTCAACGGTGTCACCAACGAATTGGCCGGCGAGCGGGTCGACATTGTGTTGTGGAGCGAGGACCCGGCACAGTTCGTCATTGGTGCGCTGGCGCCGGCGAACGTGTCCTCCATTGTGGTTGACGAAGAGCGCCATGCAATGGACGTCGTGGTGGACGAGGAGAACCTGGCCATTGCCATCGGGCGCGGCGGACAGAACGTGCGCCTGGCGTCTGACCTGACCGGCTGGAAGATCAACATCATGGATGCCGCGGAGTCGGCCCAGAAGCTGGCGACCGAGACCGATTCGGGCCGCCGCCTGTTCATGGAAAAACTCGATGTGGATGAAGAAATCGCCGACATCCTGATTGCTGAGGGCTTCACCAGCCTGGAAGAAGTCGCCTACGTGCCGTTGCAGGAGATGCTGGAAATCGAGAGTTTTGACGAAGACACCGTCAACGAGCTGCGCACCCGCGCCAAAGATGCTCTGTTGACGATGGAGATCGCGCATGAGGAAAACGTTGACGCCGTGTCGCAGGATTTGCGCTCGCTGGAGGGCCTGGATGTGGTACTGATTGGCAAACTGGCCGACAGCGGCATTCATTCCCGTGACGACCTGGCCGATCTGGCGGTGGACGAACTCACCGAGATTACCGGCCAGACCGAGGACGACGCCAGGACCCTGATCATGAAGGCCCGCGAGCATTGGTTCACCGATGCAACGGCCTCTCACGAATAACGGCCATGACACACAAGTTTCAGTGATAGCTGACAATTGCCCAAAGGGCTTGTTATGCCGAACCAAAGGTAGCACAACACATGTCCAGTACGACCGTCGCCGAGTTTGCCAACGAACTCAAGAAATCCACCACCACGCTGCTTGAGCAGCTCAAGTCGGCGGGTGTTGCGAAGTCGTCCGCGTCCGACACGCTGACGGACGCGGACAAGCACAGCTTGCTGAATTTCTTGCATGCGGCTCACGGCACGGTCACGGCCGAGCGCAAGAAAATTACTCTGGTCAAGAAGTCGACGACCGAGATCAAGCAGGCAGATTCGTCCGGAAAAGCCCGCACGATCCAGGTTGAAGTGCGCAAGAAGCGCACCTTTGTCCGCCGCGAGGATGGTGTCGATGCGGTGCCCGAAGGTGCAGCGGAGGCGTCAGAGGCGGCAGCGCTGGCGGTGCAGGCGCCGGCGATCGACCATGCCGATCTGGCGCGCCGCGAGGAAGAGGCACGCCGTCAGGCGGAGCTGATTCGCCGCCAGGAGGAAGAGCTGGCGCAGAAACGCCAGGAGCGCCAGGAGCAGGAGGCGCGCGCGCGGGCGCTTGCTGAAGCCTCTGCTGCGGCCGCGCGAACCAAGGCCCTGGCCGAAGTGGCTGACAGTCCTGCGCAAGACCGCGCGGCTGACGACGAGGCGGCCGAGGCGGCTGCCAAGTCCCATGCTGCTGCGAAAGAAAAGCTGGCCAGGGAATCCAAGGTGCGCGCCGACGAAGAGGCGGCGCGGGCCGCTGACCTGGGGCAGCGCAGGCGCAAGGCGGAAGCCGAAGCGGCAGCGATCCGCACCATGATGTCGACGCCAAAGAAGGTGTTGGTGGCGAAGAAGCCGGAAGAAGTAAAACCGGTGGCGCGTGCAGACGAGGCCAAGACGGCGGTGAAGGGAACCCTGCACAAGCCAGCCGCCGGCACCATGGTCAACAAGCCGGCCCGCCCGGGCTCGGCGGGGGGCCCAGGCAGTCCAGGCACCGGTCCAGGCAGCGGCAAGGAGATCAAGTCAGCCAAGTTGTCCAGCAGTTGGGCCGGTGATCCGGCAAAGAAAAAGGCGATTCCGACGCGCGGCGACACCGGTGCGGGTGCCGGGCGTGGTAACTGGCGCGGCGGTCCACGCGGACGGCGTAGCACCGGCCGTGAACGTGAGGAACACGCACCGGCGCCGGTACAAGAGGCGCGTATTTTTGAAGTACATGTGCCCGAGACCATCACCGTCGCTGAACTGGCCCACAAGATGGCTGTCAAGGCGTCCGAGGTCATCAAGCATCTCATGAAGCTGGGGCAGATGGTCACCATCAACCAGCCGCTGGATCAGGACACGGCGATGATTGTGGTCGAGGAAATGGGACACAAGGCGATTGTTGCGGCGCTGGACGATCCGGAGGCTTTTACGGTCGACGAAACCCAGCTGCAGGAGGCCGAATCACTGCCACGCGCACCGGTGGTGACGGTCATGGGCCACGTGGACCATGGCAAAACCTCCCTGCTCGATTACATTCGGCGTGCCAAGGTGGCGGCCGGCGAAGCTGGTGGCATTACCCAGCATATCGGTGCCTACCATGTGCAAACCCCGCGTGGCATGGTGTCCTTCCTGGATACACCCGGCCACGAGGCGTTCACGGCAATGCGGGCGCGAGGTGCCAAGGCGACCGACATCGTGATTCTGGTGGTGGCAGCGGATGACGGCGTGATGCCGCAGACCCGCGAGGCCATCAAACATGCCAAGGCAGCCGGGGTTCCGCTGGTGGTGGCGATCAACAAGATCGACAAACCCGACGCCAATCCGGAGCGGGTGAAGAATGAGCTGGTGGTCGAGGAGGTCATCCCAGAAGAATTCGGCGGCAGCTCGCCTTTCGTCTCTGTGTCTGCGAAGACTGGTGAGGGTATTGATGCCCTGCTCGAACAGGTGTTGCTGCAGGCCGAAGTGCTTGAGTTGCGCGCGCCAGTCGATGCCATGGCCAAGGGTCTGGTGATCGAGGCCCAGCTGGACAAGGGCCGCGGACCTGTCGCCACCGTGCTGGTGCAATCGGGTACGCTGAAAACTGGCGATATCGTGCTGGCCGGTTCCACCTATGGCCGGGTACGCGCCATGCTGGACGAAAACGGAAAGACGATCAAGTCGGCCGGGCCATCGATTCCGGTTGAGATCCAGGGTTTGACCGAAGTTCCGCAGGCCGGGGACGAATTCATGGTCTTGTCAGACGAGCGCCGGGCGCGCGAAATCGCGACCTACCGGGCCGGCAAGTTCCGCAACACCAAGCTGGCACGCCAGCAGGCTGCGAAGCTGGAGAACATGTTTGCCGACATTGGCGCCGGCGAAGTCAAGCTGGTACCGATCATCGTCAAAGCCGACGTGCAGGGCTCGCAGGAAGCGCTGGCCCAGAGCCTGCTCAAGCTCTCGACCGACGAGGTCAAGGTGCAGATGGTTTACACCGCAGTTGGTGGCATCAGCGAGTCGGACGTCAACCTGGCGATCGCATCCAAGGCGCTCATCATTGGCTTCAACACCCGCGCCGACTCCGGTGCCCGCAAACTGGCCGAGAACAATGGCGTCGAAATCCGCTACTACAACATCATCTACGACGCGGTGGATGAGCTCAAGGCGGCCATGTCGGGCATGCTGACACCGGACAAAAAAGAAGAAGTCATTGGCACGGCCGAGATCCGCGAGATCTTCAAGGTCTCCAAAATCGGCTCGATTGCCGGTTGCATGGTCACCGCAGGCCTGGTGCGGCGTACCGCGCGGCTTCGTCTGCTGCGCGAGAACGT
>JANLVB010000256.1:0-10285 GCA_031363785.1 Betaproteobacteria bacterium | reverse complement strand
CGGCATGGTCCTGCGTGGAGAAGATGTTGCAGGATGCCCACCGCACCTGGGCACCAAGCGCCTGCAGGGTCTCGACCAGCACGCCGGTCTGTATCGTCATGTGCAGCGAGCCGGTGATGCGCGCGCCTTTCAGCGGCTGCGCCTTGGCGAACTCCTGGCGGATCGCCATCAGCCCCGGCATCTCGGTCTCGGCGATGGTCAGCTCTTTGCGGCCCCAGGCAGCAAGGCCCAGATCTGCAATCTCATAGTCCTGGTTCTTGATCGGTTTCAATACGGCGCTCATGGTCCACTCCAAAGATGATGAATTGAATAAGCCACTGGGCTGCCTGGAGAATCTCTTTGGGGGAGGCTCACCACACAGACCCGTGGGTGAGCGCCGTTGCTGCCAAGGATGACGAAGAAAACCGGCCATCGATGCTGTCCGAGCCTCGTTCACCATGGTGTGAACTGCAACGCTCCTCGGAAGCGATAATTCTAACCGTGGTGCACCACTTTGCTGGCACCCGGTTCCGAAAAGCCCGATTCCTGCGGGCTTAACCGGTCACATTTCACACCTCTCGCATGTCCAACCTCTCAGAAACACGGCGCCGCCGGACCTTTGCCATCATCTCCCACCCCGACGCAGGCAAGACCACACTGACCGAGAAGCTGCTGCTGTTTTCCGGCGCGATCCAGATCGCCGGCTCGGTGAAGGCACGCAAGGCAACGCGGCATGCCACCAGCGACTGGATGGAGATCGAGAAGCAACGCGGAATTTCGGTCGCCAGCTCGGTGATGCAGATGGTCTACCGCGACCATGTCATCAACCTGCTCGATACACCCGGCCACAAGGACTTCTCGGAAGACACGTATCGGGTGCTGACGGCAGTTGACGCGGCGCTCATGGTGATCGATGCCGCCAACGGTGTCGAGGCGCAGACACGTCGGCTGATCGAGGTGTGCCGCCAACGCAACACCCCGATCATCACTTTTATCAACAAGATGGACCGCGAGGTGCGCGAGCCGCTGGACATCCTGGACGAGATCGAACGCGAGCTGGGCATGCCCTGTGTGCCCATGACATGGCCAGTGGGTCAGGGCAAGACCTTCGGCGGCATCATCAACCTGCAGACCCAGGCCATGACGGTGTTCGAATCCGGCAGCGAGCGGCGTCCGCTGGATTTCCGCACCATCGCCCTGGCGCAGCGGGCAGCCTTGCAGCAACGCTTCGGCCATGAGTTCGAGACCGCGGTGGAGAGCATGGAACTGGCCGCCGGTGCATCGCCGAGCTGGGACCATGCAGCATTTCTGGCCGGCCAACAGACACCGGTGTACTTCGGCTCCGGCGTCAACAACTTCGGTGTCATGGAGGTACTGGACGCCCTGGTCGATCTGGCGCCGTCACCGCAGCCACGGACCAGTTCGCTGCTGGTCAACAAACAAGCCGTGGTGCAACAGGTGCGGCCGGAGGACGGCGCGTTTTCGGGCGTGGTGTTCAAGGTCCAGGCCAACATGGACCCGTCACACCGCGACCGGATCGCGTTTGTACGCATGTGCTCCGGAAAATACACACCCGGCATGAAACTCAAGGTACAACGCACCGCCAAGGAACTGCGCCCGACCAGTGTCGTGACTTTCATGAGCCAGCGGCGCGAAGCCGTCCACGAAGCATATGCTGGCGACATCGTGGGCTTCACTACCCATGGCGGAGTGCAACTCGGCGACACCATCACCGACGGCAGTGTGGCACTGCAGTTCACCGGCCTGCCGTTTTTTGCTCCAGAGTTGTTCATGACGGTGATACTGAAAAACCCGCTGCGCACCAAACAGTTGCAGCAGGGCCTGGCGCAGCTGGGCGAAGAAGGCGCGATCCAGGTGTTCCGGCCCAACGTCGGCGGTCCCATGCTGCTGGGCGCCGTCGGGCAGTTGCAGTTTGAAGTGGTGCAACACCGCCTCAAGGGAGAATACGACGCCGACATACGGCTCGAGTCGAGCCAGTATGTGGGGGCGCGCTGGATAACCGCCGACACAGCGGCCGAGCTGCGCGCGTTCACCGATGCCTATCCGATACGCATGGCGCTGGATGCCGCCGACACGCTGGCCTACCTCACCACCTCACCCTACGACGTGCGGCTGGCACAGGAGCGGTTCCCGAAGATCCACTTCCACCCGCTGCGCGAACACGCCGGGCTGGCGCTGCAAAACGCTGGCTGAAGGGCAATCGACTACCGGTCCACTGTGCAAGGTGAACAACACGATGTTGCCGCTGCTTGACTGGCCCCTGCAGGCACGTCAGCGTATCCGTGGTGTATTCACCGACATCGATGACACGCTGACCACGGACGGCGCCATCACCGCCGAAGCACTGCAGGCATTGGCCCTGCTGCGCCAGGCCGGGCTGCCCGTGATCGCGGTCACCGGGCGACCGCTCGGCTGGAGCCGCCCGTTTGCCGCCACCTGGCCGGTGCACTGCATCGTGGCCGAAAACGGGGCAGTGGCCCTGGTCGGCGGGCCGCAGGGCGTGGCAACCCATTACCAGCAGCCGGCTCAACTGCGGGCCAGGAACCACGCACGCATGCAGCAGATCGGGCAGCGTATCCTGCGCGAAGTGGATGGCGCCGTGCTGGCGCACGACTCGCCCGGCCGGGAGACCGACATGGCGATCGACCACAGCGAGTTCACGCGGTTGCCGACCGCTGCGATCACCCAGGTAGTCGCCACCATGCGCAGCGAAGGCATGAACGCCACCGTCAGCAGCATCCATATCAATGGCTGGTTTGGCGACCACAACAAGCTGGTGGGCGCGCGCTGGATGGTGCAGCACCTGTTTGGCCACGCACTCGACGACGAAATGGACCAGTGGCTCTATGTGGGTGACTCGACCAACGACCAAGTGATGTTCCAGGCGTTTGCCAACTCGATGGGTGTTGCCAACATCCGCCGTTTTGTGCCAGACCTGCAGCACCTGCCGCGTTATGTGACGCAGGCTGAGCGCGGCGCCGGGTTTGCCGAGGTGGTGGCGGCACTGCTGCGGGCCCGCGGCGCGAGCGCATGACTGCGCCGCGCGCCCGGCTTGGGCTGTTCGTGATTTTTGCGTCGACCTTCCTCGAACTGGTCGGTTATTTCATGTTGCTGCCGCTGCTGCTGTTGCGACTCAAGGGCGACGATGTGTCGACCAGTGTGGCCGGCCTGTTCGCCGCGACCGGCTGGGCCGGCATCTTCCTCTTCACGCCATTCGCCTCCTGGGTGGCGCAGCGAATCGGGCGCCGCCAGACCCTGTGGCTGGCTGCGGCCATTCCCGCGGTCGCCTCGATAGGATTTGCGCTGACCAATTCGCTACCGTTGTGGTTTCTGCTGGAACTGCTCGCCGGTGCGGCGTCGGGCCTGCGCTGGGTGCTGGCCGAGGCAGTCGTGGCCGAGTTTTCACCGCCCGGGCAACGTGGACGCTACATCGGCCTGTTTGAAACCATGGTCGGCACGACCTTCATCGTGGGGCCCGCCGTACTGGTCTGGGTCGGACCCGACAGCAGCGCGGCAATATGGGTCGTGGTGGCCTTCCTGATGAGCGGTCTGGCCAGCAGCCTGTTCATCCCGGTCCTGCCGCGCGCATCCGATGACCATTCGTCTGCAGTCGGGCTGCGTGGCGTGTGGCGTTCCCTGGTGAAACACCCGATCATCATGCTGGCGGGGTTCGTGGGTGGCTTTTTCGAAGGTGGCATCACCTCCATCCTGCCGCTGTACGGGTTGGCGCTGGGCCTGGGCGCTGCGACAGCGGCCCTCCTGGCATCGGCTAGCGGCCTGGGCAGTGCGCTGATGATGTTACCCGTTGGCATGCTGGCGGATCGCTGGCGCGACAAGGCTGCAGGCCGACGCAGCATGATGATCGCGCTGGCGTTCGTGACCCTGCTCGCCACTGCTGTGGTGCCATGGGTGGCACACATCACATGGTTGTCCTGGCCGATTGTCTTCCTGTGGGGTGGTGCCGGGGGCAGCCTGTACACCTTGGCAATGATCGACATCGGCTCGCGCGAGGAGGGCATCACCCTGGTCAACAGCACAGCAGTGCTGGTGTTGTCCTACACCTTCGGCAGCATGGCCGCCTCGGCCGCCTCGGGTGCGTTGCTCCAATGGTCACCAACGCTGGGCTTTCCCATCCTGTTGGGACTGGTGGCGCTGGTTGGCTGGGGCGCGCTGCTGCGAACGCGGGACCGGGTGGATATTTAGCGCCAGCGTCACCACGCCAGCATCGACCTTGCGACCCCGGTTTGCCGCCCCTAGACATCGTGGTGACTGGTGCTTGAAATCGGGCTCACAACGTTTGCGGCGACAGCGACTTGCGCGCAGCACAAAGCGCAGGCCGGCATCGGCTTGACTGCGACTGCGACTGAATTACAATTGAGTAACTTTAGTAATTCAGTTCAAGTGGGCTCACCATGCAAAGCACCATCACCGCCAGAGGACAAACCGTTGTGCCCGCTGCGATACGAAACCAACTCCACCTGGGCCCCGCGGATCGATTGGAATGGATACTTGACAACGGCGGCATCCGTGTGGTGCCGGTGCGATCCAACCCGATAGCCGCTTTCAGGGGACAGGGCAGAGGTGGCGCAACTGCGCGTCTGCTTGCCGCGCGCAAACAGGATTTGGCGCGGGAATGAAACGATTCTTGCTGGATACGTCGGCCCTGTTGACCTTGCGTGATGATGAGGCTGGTGCCGACCGCGTTGCTGAGGTGCTGAATTTTGCCAGCAGCGGCAAGGCCAAATGCTTTGGTTGCTTCATCACCCTGATGGAGGTTTACTACCGTGTATGGCGGGACGAAGACCGGGCAGCAGGACAACTGGCCTACCAGCAATGCCTGGCCCTGCCGGTCGAGTGGATGTCAAACAGTGAAGCATTGCTGGCCAGGTCCGCCGAATACAAAGCCCTGTATCCGCTATCGATTGCAGACGCCTGGATTGCCGCATGCGCTGCAGAACAAGGCGCTGTTTTGCTGCACAAAGACCCGACATTCAAACCGTTGCCCGTGATGCAGGAACTTCTCCCGCTCAAAGCAAGAAGAATCGGAAAATAGCGGGGCAGCGGCTACGCAATGTGCACCGAAGTGCCTGGGCTTTCCGATGGCCTCGCCACGACCGCGGCTTGATGTTTTCCGCGTCGTACAAGGAACGGTAACCCACCGCCTCGACCTTCACCGGATAGACATCCGCGAAATACTGAATCTGCAGCTCGCGCCCCACTTGCGCATACGCATGCGGCAGGTATGCAAGGGCAATGTTCTTGGCCGTGCTCGGGCCGAAGGCGATGCTGTTGGTGTAGGAGCGCCGGCCCAGCGCGTCGATCAGCGTGGCACCGGTGGCGGGGTTCAGCACCGGCACGCCCTTGATCTTGAGCTCGCGCAAGGCCGCAAACGGGAAGTTCTCGTTCGACCAGGCGTCGGGCGCATCGGCAATCTTCTGGATGGTGGCGCGGGCGTTGGGTCCCCACACACCCAGGCAGCCGTATTTATAGATTGTCCTGTGTTATCCATTGACGCTAGTATCCTGACGGGTTAGTATGTCCGCTTGATTCTGTCCTTCAAGTGTGTCGACACGGAACACCTGTTCAACGGACGGCGCGTGGCGCGTTTTGCCAACATTGCAAGTGTCGCAATTCGGAAGCTGCAATTGCTCAACGCCGCAGCGTCTCTGGAGTTTCTGCGCATACCGCCTCAAAATCGACTGGAACAACTGAAGAGTGACCGCAAAGGGCAATGGAGTATCCGGATCAACGACCAGTTTCGGCTCTGCTTCGAATGGCGCGACGGGCATACCTGGCGCGCCGAGATCGTTGACTACCACTGAGGGAGGCAAAACCATGCAACGCAAAGTACCGCTCGCGACTCCAGGCGAGATCCTGTTGTACGATTTTCTCAAACCGATGGGTATCACGCAGTACAGGCTTGCCAAGGAAATTGGCGTTCCGCAACGGCGCATCAGCGAAATTGTGGCTGGCCGCCGATCAATCACTGCTGACTCGGCATTGCGCCTGGCCGCGTTCTTCGGGACGGACGCGCAAAGCTGGATCAACCTACAAAGTCACTACGACACTGAAACAGCACGGGAGTCGATGGATGAAGTGCTGTCCCGGATTCGCCGTTGGGACGCGCTGGCAGCCTGAGTCAGACCGCCAAAGCGAAAGACCCACCTCGGCAGGGTTGCCAGGCTACGAAGTGCCCGCCTCTTCCGATGGCCGCCGTGTTTCAAGACCTCGGATTGACGTTCTCCGGGTCGTACAGCGACTTGTACCCGACCGCCTTCACCTTGGGGCGGGCCAGGTCACATTCGAACAGGTTGTATTCGGTCAGCAGATCGGCGTTTTGCAGGCGCAGGCTCTTTTCCATGCGCCGGCTGTTGGCGTAGGTTTCCACATCCACCGGTGTGACGCCCAGTGCGTGCAGCACATCCCACAAGGCCAGCATCGGCCTGTGTCACTCGCCCTTGTGTCCAGCCATCCAAGGCGTCTTTGAATCGCATCTTCCGGTTCTCCTGCACGCAGCGGGCCCGGCTCATGGGGGCGTGTTGCATCGCTCCTCCACAAACCGGACAGATTACTTGCTACGGACCGGACAACTCATTTGCTCCCGACACCGCAGTTTGACGGAGATCTTTAAAAAGACTATATTCAGTCCGTCTAAGATTCGTGCGGAGCATGCGATGCTTTATTCAGTCCAAGTCAAACCCATCAGTTACCTGAAGGCCAATGCCGCGGAGGTATTGTTGCAACTGGCGACGCAGCGCCAGCCACTGGTGATCACCCAGAATGGCGAAGCCAGGGCCGTTATCCAGGATGTGGCCTCCTATGAAGAAACACAGGAAACACTGGCGTTGCTGAAAATTCTGGCGCTCGGCAATCGGGAAATCGAAGCGGGCCAAATCAAGCCGGTCACCGACATAGTGGCGCGGCTACGCGCCAAACCTGCCGCAGGCTGATGCCCGGCGAACGCTATCAGGTTTTGCTGACCGAGGGTGCCGAGCGGGACATTGAATCCATCTATGACTACATCTCGGAGTTCGACTCCGCGGCAAACGCCAACTACGTGTTGGACCGTTTGCTGAAGGCGGTAAATAGCCTGGCGCTATTGCCTGAACGCGGCTCGTATCCAAGGGAATTGATCGCACTGGGCATACGCGATTTCCGGCAGTCGTTTTTCAAGCCTTATCGCCTCATCTACCGGGTGTTCGGACGCAAGGTCTACGTTTACGTGATCGCCGATGGCCGGCGCGACATGCAGTCGCTGCTTGCCCGCAGGCTGCTCGGCACTTAGTTACAGGCTGCGTCCGCCTCATGGCAGGCTACTGGGCCACGAAGAGCCCGGGCGTTCCGATGGCCCCCCACCATCGGTACGTCGGCAATCGTATTGCTTGTTTGGTTCCGGCTTCGCCGGCTTAGGATTGCTACCTCATCGGCTCGCGTGATCTGGGCCAAAAAATCAGCCACTGCGGCGTACTGTGCCGAGACATGGCTATACAAACAGTCATTGATGTGGCACCCAATCTCGCCAGTCAGGCATGAACGTAGCGAACCAGTCTCTTGGATTCTTCGCTTGGCTGGACATTCAGCACGATCGACAGCAACTCGCGGCAACGCCGATAGACGCGCAACGCTTCCGCAGGTTCGCAGCGTGCGAGATGGCCGCGAATCAAGCCGCGATAAAACGGCTCGGCGAGATTGTCCACCGCAAGCCCGCTGCCATAAACCTCTTGCGCCGATGACCACTCCGACTCACTTTCGAAGTAGGCTCCAGCCCGATCAAGCGCTTCCATGAATTTCGCTCGCTCCTGGTCACGTGCTTGCATCGACCACGGCTGATCTTTGTCGCCCGCGAGGAAATCACCCTGATACAAGCGCAGAAACCGGGCGACTGACAGCTTGACCTCGTTGTCATTGTGCCCGGTGATTGCGACGGTGATGCGCTCGGCCACCTGGTCCGCGTCAACTATCCTGGCCGCCGGCCAATGTAATTGGCGCCAACCAGTCGGGCCAGGTCACGTTCGAACAGGTTGTATTCGGTCAGCAGGTCGGCGTTTTGCAGGCGCAGGCTTTTCTCCATGCGCCGGCCATTGGCGTAGGTTTCCACACCCACGGGGGTCACGCTCAGGGCGTGCAACGCATCCCACAGGGCCAGGCCGTCCTTGTACTTGAAGTACAGCTCCCAGCCCTGCTCGCCCACATCCGAGATACCGTTCGGTCAATCCGGTAACGGTGCGCGGCGTGATCGGATTGTTCGCGCGCAACCAGCGCGTGGTTTGCGTGTTCGACTCCGAGCATGGGCCGTTCGTGCTGGTGCTGGTGGGAGCCACCATCGTCGGCAGCATGGCCACGGCGTGGCACGGTGTGGTGAATCCGTCGCGCCTGCGGCAACTGCGCGTGTGGCACCTCGACCGGCCGGCAGACATTCTGATAAACAACCGACTCGCAATGTGTAAAGAAAAGCTTTACATTCACGATCCATGATTGAGTCGTTCAAGCACAAGGGACTTCAGGAGCTTTTTGAAAAGGGGAACAGCGCGAAACTGCAAAAATCCCTTGTCGAGCGGGCGCTTCGCCGACTCGATGCGATTGACGTTGCCAAGACGCCGGAGGCTTTGAATGTCCCAGGCTTTTATTTCCATGGACTGCAGGGCAAGCCAAAGCGCTACAGCGTGCATGTCAACGGGCCGTGGTGCATTACCTTCGAGTGGCAAGGTGAGAACGCCGCCAAGGTCGATTTTGAGAACTATCACTAGGAGTGAATGATGCGTAGACGTGTACCTACCCATCCCGGAGCCATCCTTCGGGAAGATGTACTGCCTAGCTTGCCGGGCATGTCCGTAAGCGCCTTCGCCAGAAACCTGGGCGTTTCCCGCCAGACGCTGCACTCTGTGCTGGCAGAACGCAGCGGAGTGTCCGCCGAGATGGCACTGCGCCTCGGAACACTCCTGGGCAATGGCGCACAACTTTGGCTGGACATGCAGACCAAGTTTGACCTGTGGCAGGCGGAAGCCAAACTGCACGATGAACTTGGCCAGATAAGGCCGCTTGATCTGCAGGCGATGGCCTGAGTCTTGCCTGACCCGGCATGTCTTGCTCGGCGATGGCGAGCATAAGACCCTGCTTGTTGCCGGACGAGCACATCCCACGAGGCCGGGCCGTCCTCATACTGGAAGTGGATCTCCCAGCCTTGCGCGCCCACATAGGAGATGCGGAAGACCAGCATCGGCACTCCCTTGATCTTCAGGTTGCGCAGGGCCGCGAACAGTTTTTCATGCGGCCAGGGGGATAGCAGTTCCGGGGCCGGACGGGCCACTGACTCCAGATTAACCGCCGTCAAGACCGCGGCTTGACGTTCTCCGCGTCATACAAGGCCCGGTAGCCCACCGCCTCCACCTTCACCGGATAGACATCCCCGAAGTACTGGATCTGCAGTTCGCGCCCCACTTCGGCATACCCGTGCGGCAGGTAGGCCAGGGCAATGTTCTGGCCAATGGTCGGGCCGAAGGCGATGCTGGTGGTGTAGGAGCGCCGGCCCAGCGCGTCGATCAGCGTGGCACCGGTGGCCGGGTCCAGCACCGGGCAGGTTCCCACGGGGTAGCGCGCCACGCCGGTGCTGTCGATGTTGCTGGTCATGACCAGCGTGCAGAGGGTGGCGCTCTGATGTTCGCGCTCGCGGAACTTCAGGTGCGCTGCCTTGCCGTGGAAATCGGCCGCCTTCACCTTGGGGCGGGCCAGGTCACATTCGTACAGGTTGTATTCGGTGAGCAGGTCGGCGTTCTGCAGGCGCAGGCTCTTTTCCATGCGCCGGCTGTTGGCGTAGGTTTCCACGCCCACCGGAGTGACGCCCAGCGCGTGCAACGCATCCCACAGGGCCAGGCCGTCCTCGTATTTGAAATGCAGCTCCCAGCCTTGCTCGCCCACATAGGAGATGCGAAAGGCCAACACCGGCACGCCCTGGATCTTCAGGTTGCGCAGGGCGGCAAAGGGAAAATTCTCGTTCGACCAAGCCTCTGGCGCGTCGGCAATCTTCTGGATCGTGGCGCGGGCATTGGGCCCCCACACGCCCAGGCAGCCGTACTGCGTGGTGGTGTCCGTCACCTCGACATTGGCACCCCGGTCCTGCGCCATGCGGCGCACCCCGATCAGATCGCGGTGGCCGGCATCCGCCCCGTCGATGACGCGGTAGTGGTCTGGCCCCAAGCGCAGCACCGTCAGGTCGGCGCGCACACCGCCCCGGGCGTCCAGGAAGTGGGTGTAGATGCCCTTGCCCACTGGCGTGTCACCGCCTACC
>JANLVB010000148.1:0-11425 GCA_031363785.1 Betaproteobacteria bacterium | reverse complement strand
CACATGTTTGTCCAGGATGTCTATATCACCCGACTTGAGCTTGAGGGCGGCCAGGATCGCCGCGCTCCTGGCCGCCGACAGTGGCCCACTTGCGGTCTCGAAACGTGCCTGCTGCCCACTATGGCGCGCGCGCAGCGCTTCGGTATCGGGCAGGGTGGCGCAGCTGCCGGCCGCCGCGAGCGCCAGCGCCAGCACCACCGCGCGCAGCAGCCGGGAGCGTGACGTGGCGTTCATGGGGTTGTGGCCGCCTTGGCCTTGGGGGCAGGTTGCAACAATCGGGCGTCGCGCACCAGTTGCGCGCAATCGCTGTCTTTGCCCGGCCCGCTGTCAATCAGTGGCAGCAGCGCCAGCAGCGGGTTGACAACGCCCAGGGCGATAGCACCGAGCGCACGTGCCGCCATCTGGGCCTTGTCCACCGACACGTCCGGTTTGGCAAAACTGCCGCCCACGTGAATCGGGCTGCGCAGTGCCAGCGGGCTGGTGTTCTTGGTTTTCTGCCGCAATGTCAGGTCAAGGGTTTCGCGGCCCAGGTCGATGGAGCCACTGCCGTGGATGGTCGTCACGGCGGTATCGAGTACCAGGGAGTCGACCTGCATGGTGCCGCGCGCCACCTGGAAATCAGCGACGGCACAGCGCAGTTTCACCTGCCTGTCGCCGGTCAGGTTGAGTTGCAGTATTTCCCAGAGGTGTAGTCCGGCCTTCTCCATCAGCAGTTTGCTGATCTGGCCGTCCGCCACCACCAGCGCCATATTGCCGTCGGCGTGCGCCAGCATGGCGCCGACCGAGTTGCCGTTGCCGCTCAGGTCGAAGTCGCCGTTGATCTGCCCGACACTGGTGTTGCCGAGGTCAAGCGTGGGAAACAGCCGCGCCAGCTGCACCTTGCGCGCGCTGACCCGGGCATGGCCGCGGATCGGCTGTTTGCGGCCGTCCAGCGTGACCGCGCCCTTCAAAATGCCACCGGCCACCCCAAACTCAAGCGGGTCGAGCGTCAGCACCGAGTCGCGCAGCACCAATTTTGTCTGCAGCCGCTCCAGCGGCAAGGCACGGGCGCGGCGGATGGAGTCGGCATTCAGCGTTACCTCGGCGTCCACACTGTCCCAGCGCGCGCTGTTGAACGGCAGGTCTGGCAACACGCGGGCGCCAGACGACGCCGGTTCCTGCCTGGCTTGTCGCACGCTGCCAGGACGGGCCCCGATCACCGGTCCCAGGTCATCAAGGTCCAGCACCCTGGACGCCAGTACAGCGCGCAGCTCGGGCTTGCCTGTGCCCGTTTGTACCGACAGCGTGCCGGCGATGTCGCTGACACCAATACGGCCGGAAAACTGTTCGTAGCGCCAGACGTTGGCGGTATGGACCAGATGCCCTTTGGTCGTGTATGCGCCGGTGGCCGGCAAAGCGATACCAAGAACCGGAAACAGGTCTTCCAGGCTGGCGCCCTGCAGCGCCAGCCGCATGTCCAGCGCGGTAAGGCCCAGCAGGTTGGTGACTGTTCCCTCGGCCTGCACGCGGGTGCGGCCCACCGATGCGACGACCTGCAGCGGGTAGGGGGTAGTCTCTTCACGCAAGGCCAGGGCGGGCCCGCCACTTCCCTGCGCCGCCGCCACCAGCCCCTTGTAGCTGCCACGCACGCGGAATTGCAGCGCGCCAGCTACGTTGGCCTGCGACACCAGCGTGCCAATGGTGGACAACTCAACCAGCAAGCGGGTGTGTTGCGCCAGATCGTCGTACCCCAGCGTTCCGGTATCGATGGTCAGCAAGTTGACGCGCAAGCGTGCGCTCTCATCGCGCTGCTCGCGGTCCAGCAACCAGGTCTTGCGCCCGTCCGGACCCCGCTCCAGAAACAGTGTCGGACGCACCAGGCGGACCTGCGGCAAAACCAACTCGCGGTACAGCAACGGGCGTACAGCGAGCGAGAGCTGCACGGCATCCGCTGTAAGCATCTGGGCCTGCTGCGCCCACGGCGGATTGGCAAAGCTGACCGGGCCAGAGTCGATGTGCAGCGCGGGCCAGCCCAGGCGCACGCGGAGGTCGCCGCTGATCACCAAACTGCGGCCCGTGCTCTGCAGGACCTGGCGTTCAATCGGGGCACGCAGCCAGTTCCAGCCAAACAACGCAATCCATGCGGCGCCCAACAGCAGCGCCACGGCTACCGCGCCCATCACCCAGAGCATGCTTCGGCGCAGCGTCATGGCTTGGTGCTGGTCAAGGCAGGCATATTGGTGGGCTTAAGGTCGATCGCGTGATCCGATGTTTGCACCCATTGTGTGACCACCCTGCTGGCGACTCCGTGCGCAGCCGCACATACAGCGCAAGGGCTTCGCTCTAGTCTTGGGTTTTTACAAGGAACCCACAATGACAAGCACCCTGCAACAATTGCGCAAGTTCTCACTCGTGGTGACCACCCTGGTCGCCTGTGCCGCCAGTGCGCAGGCGGCAAGCGAGGCACAAGCCCGCTACCGCCAGGAATTGGCCGTGTGCAACTCCGGCCAGTCCCATCAGGACGCTGCAACCTGCCGCATCGAAGCGCGCAACGCCTTGGCCGACTCGCGACGCAACGGTCTGACCAATCCGGGCGGGCAGATGCAGCACAACACGATGATGCGCTGTGGTGTACACGAAGGTGATGACCGGCGCGCCTGCGAAATGCGCATGGGCATGCAGGGATCCACTGAGGGCAGTGTCGGCGCAGGTGGCATCTTGCGCCAGAGCACGATCACCATGCCGTCCCGGTAACGTAACGCCCGCCCCGGGCAGCGGCAACAGGACCTGCCGGGGCGGCTTATTGCAGCGTTGCGCCGGTGCTGGTGTTCCCGGTTTGCTCGACAAACTGCATCAGGGCATGCACACTGGGTATCGTGAAGTGGCGGCGCCCGCGCTGCTCGAAGCGGATCAGGCCGAGTTGGGCCAACCGGGTGAACGCGCGGCTGACCGTCTCCAGTGTCATGCCCAGGTAATTGCCGATTTCCGCGCGTGTCATGCGCAGTGTGATCTCGTCGGTGCGCAGCTGGCGCTCGGCCAGCAGGCTGGCCCAGTTGCGCACGAAGTCGGCCACCCGTGCATCTGCAGCCAGTGTTCCCAGCGCGAAGCGCCAGTCGCGGTCCCGTGCCATCTGGCAGCTCATCGCCACATGCAGGCCGTGCATCAGTTGCGGAATCTCGGGCGCCGCCTGCAACAGGCTGCTGTAGGAAAAGCTCCAGACTTCGCTGGTGTCCATTGCCACGGCGTCACAGACACTGCTGCCGGATGCGATGCAGTCAAAACCAATCCAGTCGCCCTTGAGATGGAAGCCCGCTACCTGCAGCGTGCCGTTGGCAGCCAGGCTGATCGATTTGACCACCCCCAACTTGACGACGTGCAAGTGCACAAAAGGCTCACCAGCCACCTGCACAACATCACCAGCGTGCAACATGCGGCGGCGAAACGGCAGATGCTGCTCGACCAGGCGCAGCGACTCGTTCCACGCCGGGCCCAGATTGGCAACCACCGCAGCGTTGTGTCGCACGCCCTGCCCTGGCAAGGGCAAAGTCTGCGGCAGGTGCGGTATCGGTGCGGCGGTGGGCGTCAAAAATTCAGCATTGATCATGTGGTCCTCCTGCTGCATTTTTTGCCGCCGGGATGGGCATCGTCTGTTCGGTGGCGAACACAGGTCGGACACATTGGTTGCGTGCAGGCTGGACGAAAAGACGTTCAACCTGGCGCCGCGGCACGTTCCTCTGCGTCTTTCTTGACCCAATACCCGTCGCGCCCATAGTGGTGGTACAACCCCGCCTCGTGCGAGCGCTCGGGTTGCCTGGATGGGTCATAGGGAGGTGCATCCTGGATCGCCTTGCGCGTCAGGTGAATCGCCACGTTCTTTTCGGCCCAGTTCACGTTGTCGATCCACTGGGGCGCCAGCAGCACCTTGTGGCCCAACCACCAGTTGCTGGTGTCGACCACCAGGTAACGGATCGACCAGGTCTTGTCGTCGAGCAGGAAGCCCTGCACGTGGCCGATGTCGCCATCGATGGCCTGGATGTGGTAGCCGGTGACCGCGTTGCAACTGCGCAGGTGCGGGTCGTCATCGTCACGCACGGGATCCATGGTGTGGCTCAGCCTGGCGGCGGCCGATGCATACGAGGTCGAGTGGCCCATCGCCATCAGACCCCCATACCCGGGCACCAGCATGTCCGGGTACATCTCCCCACCCCACAAACTGGTGCCTCCCCAATAGTAGGGGTAGTTGTAATAGGTGAGGTACTGCACCTCGTGCTGGCGCGAGACCGGGCGCTCGGTGTCGATATCCGGGCTGTTCCTGACCTGGTCCCGTGTCATGGCTACCGGCAACAGGCGTGCGCTCCAATCCGGCACGCGGACGAACATGGGCGAGATCAGTACCTTGCGACTCTCCAGCCAGCTACCGGTGTCGGCCACCAGGTAACGCACGACCCACGCCTGGTCATCGAAGTAGAAGTCCCTGACATGACCGACGTCACCATCGGTTGCCTGGATAACAAAATTCTGCAAGTCATTGGTATTGCGCAGCATCGGATTCCTCCTGGTGGATCTGCAGTGTCAGCCGCCGGCTGGCTGCCGGTCCGTGCGATGGCGCACATACGCTCGGGAGCCGGACCCGGCGTCGGCGAGGTCAGGGCGGCGCTTGCTGACGCAGATGTTCGGCGCGCTTCATCTGCATGTAGGATTCCCGATCCATCTCATGGAGCTGCCGCGGGTATCGCTCCACCGCGCCATACCAGCTCTGCAAGCGGGTCTCCAACTGCTCGGTTTGCGGTACCAGGGTCGATCCAAGGTAGGAATCCACCGCCAGGTAGTAGCGCATGGAGTTGCGTTCAATCGCACCGAGTGCACCACCTATATGGACTGGTGGTCCATCCGGCGTCGCGCGCGTGGACGTAAAACCCACCTTGCCCCGCCCGGCAGTCGCCAGGTAGCTCTGCATGGCCACCCGGGCCAGCAGATTGGTTGCGGTCGAATACGTCATATGCAGGAAGCTGCTGCCGTCTGCCAGCGGGATGGCTTCGAGTGCCACGCGGTAGTCACTGGTGCCCAGCGGCCCGTTGCCCGCCTGCAGGTCCACCTGCAGGTACTTCGATGTGTCGTGCGCCACCCGGAGCCCCATGTCCACACGCAGCGCACCAGCCAGTGGTTGGGCCGTCTTGACGCCCATGAACAGCAACAGCCTCGCATGGGGTTCACTACCGGTCACCCGGCAATATTTGTTGTTGCTGTGCAGGGATAGAACGTCACACCAATGCCGGGGGTCATTCAGCGCCATCCGCACACGTTCGTATGGATGTTTCACCACCGCATACAGGTGGCCCGTCAAGCGCTCTGGTGTTTGGACTGAATCGAGTACCAGCGGGCGGTCAAACTGGTTCCTGGCAAGCCGCTCGCCCAGCGCAACGTAACTGCCGCGCAAGGACAGCTCCGAAGCCGTGGCAGTTTGCGGCCAGAGCAGCGCCGCAGGCCCGGCCACAGCCGACCACAGCAGGCCCCATGCAATTTTCGACACGCTGTTGAAGAACCCGGGCGTCGTGCGGCGCAGACTCAATCAGGTAAAGCAGGCCACGGTCGCGCAGGTTGAAACCCGAGGCACAACATCAGAAGCGGTAACGCAGGCCGATACTGGTGTTACCGACATGGTCACGTCTGCCGCCAGCGAAACGCAGATCATGCAATTCGTGTTGCAGCAATACCGATGCATTGGGCGCAAACACGTATTCGGCACCCAGACCCAGGGACAGACCAAAGCCGTTCTGGTTACCGCTGGTGATGCCCGAGACCGGCGGCGAAGACACCTGGGTGCGCCCGTAGGTGGTACCGAGCTTTCCCAGCAGGTTGAAGGACGTGCTCAACGGTACGCGCCCAACCGCGCTGAGGTTGATGCCTTCGGCGCGCGTGCGACCGCCGCCACGATTGATCGTGCCGAACTGTGTGTAGCCTACTTCGGCGCCGAAATTGCTGTCGAAGAAGGAGCCAGCATTGATGCCGTACGACGTGTCACGCTTCTCCGATGCAAAAGCCCCGGTGCCCTGATTGAGCGAGAAGTTGGAGCGCCCGCCGCTGACCCCGACATAGCTGTTGCCCAACCCATAGTTGGCGCTGGCGGTACTCGTGCTGGAGGTGCTCTGTGCCTGTGCGCTGGCGCAAGCGGCCACAGCCAGCAGGATGGCAATCGAAGTCTGCAATTTGTTCACAATGATTCCTGGTAAGTGATTGAGCTACCGACTGACTGTATTTTTTGTTGTGCCTGGTGTATGTAGGCCTTGCGCATGCAGCCTTGTAAGACAAGGGGCAGTCGCACATCCTGACCAGCACCGCGCCCCGGCGTCAGCAGCCATGTTTTGCGGCAGCCCGAATATGCCGCTGTCTTCGGCCGGCTTTCATCAGTGAAAGGCGGTTCGGCGCGAAGTGCAACAAAACCACCGCGCTGAGAACTGCGGCAAAAAAACACCAGACCGAAATGAACCAGGTGGAATAAAGGGTATAGGCGGTCACCAGGGACACCGTGGCGCCCAACCCGAACACACGCACCACGGAATGGCTGGAAACCAGGGGGCTGAGACAGGCTCCCAACAGGTACAGGGCCGTCGCGGTGACGACACTGCTGTGCCAGAAGACATAACTGATGTGGTGGTCACGCAGCTCGGCAAGCACAGGCTGGTGCAGCATCGCCCAGGCCAGAAACATCGATACGGCCAGGCCGGCGATGGCAAATGCACCGATCACCGTGCGCCGCCAAGGCACAACTTCGAGCAACAACACAGCAAGCGGGATGTAGAACGGCCACAGTATCTGGGAGAACGCCGAGTAGGTCTGGGTTAGACAACTGGTGAGCAGCGGCGCGTCCCTGCCCAAGGCGAGCCACAAGGCACCCTCCACCAGTTGTTGCACACCAAACAGTGCCGGAATCAATGCAAATGGCAACTCCGCTGTGTTACGCGTGCGCCGCGCCGCGACAACGCCGATCACCAGCAGGCCCAAGCCGGCAGAAAAACTCGCGGTGGCGGAGAAACACATGGTGCAACAGCGTGGGCTTGCAACGGCGCTCGGGCAGGGGCACGAACGGCTTCAGGCGCCGAGCGCCGCCTTGGTCAGACCCCAAGCCTGGCTGAGTTTGGCACTGCGGTCGTCGTAGGACAGACGTACCCGATGTGCCCGCTCTTTCAGCGTCGCCTGGAGCGCTCCCTGCGCATCCGACCATTGTTTGTCCAGTGTTTCGAGCCTGGACTCCGCCTCGGACTGCAATTCGGCCAGCGATCTCCTGGCGCGACCCAGCGCAGCTTCCAGGCGGCTCCCGGCCTGGTCGGCCTTGGCTTGCAATTGGGTACGTGCAACACCAGCGCTTTGCGACAGTTCGGATTGCAGCTCCGCCATTTCGCTGCGGATGGCGGCTACATCGTGCTGCAGCACGGCGGCTTCGACCTCGGCACGCCGACGCCGGAACACCGTGCCACCGGCTGCTTCCATGGCCGAGTCGAGCGGAATGACCCAGTCCTCCTCGACCTCGGCCACTACCGCCACCTTGCCCGGTGTCAGCAGCTTTTCAGTGTCTTCGACAAAGTCCAGCGAGACTCCCGCCACCCAATAGTCGCGCAGGGCGCCTGCCAGCGAGCCGGCGACGGCACCCAGCGCCAAACCGACCGGACCACCGAGCATACCGATCAATCCGCCGACCGCCATGCCGACACCGGTACCCACGCTGCCGGGTCCGTCCGTCTCCAGTGTGGTGACAACTCCCTGGTCGCTTTTGGCAATGACACCCAGCGAATACAGGGCCAGGCTGCCGTCCTCATGCAGTTGGCGTAGTGCCCGAACGCCCGCATACGCTTCAGACTGGCCCGAAAAAATGACAACAATCATTCGATTCATGGTGTTCGCCCAAGCTGGTTGTCCAACGCAGGCAGCACGTGCCGCCATGGCTGCGATGGCAGCCAGTGTCTGTTTGTAACCAACCCGTGCAGGCTCATCTGTGCGGTGGCGTACACACGATCGAAGCAGCCCGGGTGCGCCAAGTCACAGACAGGAGGGTTCGTTCGTGCTTCAATTGTGTGATTCACAACTTTCGGATGCACGATGCCCGACACCCTCGCGCCCGACCTGCTGCACAAAATACACGCCTGGTGGCGCGCTGCCAACTACCTCTCGGTCGGGCAGATCTACCTGCAGGACAACCCGCTGCTCGACCGGCCATTGACGTTGGACCACGTCAAACGGCGCCTGCTCGGGCACTGGGGCACGACGCCCGGCCTGAACCTGATCTACGTGCACCTGAACCGGCTGATCAAGGCGCACGACCTGGACATGCTGCTGATCGTCGGCCCCGGTCACGGTGGGCCGGGCATCGTCGCCAACACCTATCTGGAAGGCGCTTACACCGAGCACTATCCTGCCATCGAACGCGACCGCAGCGGCATGCGGCGGCTGTTCCGCCAGTTCTCCTGGCCGGGCGGCATACCCAGCCATGTGGCGCCGGAGACCCCAGGCTCGATCCATGAGGGCGGTGAGCTGGGTTATTCACTGTCGCATGCCTTTGGTGCCGCCTTCGACAACCCGGGTCTGATCGTGGCGTGTATCGTCGGCGACGGCGAAGCGGAAACCGGTCCCCTGGCGGCGAGCTGGGACTCGAACAAGTTTCTCAACCCGGCGCGTGACGGTGCCGTGCTGCCCATCCTGCACCTGAACGGCTACAAGATCGCCAACCCGACCGTGCTGGCGCGCATCGGGCGCAGCGCGCTGTTCGAGCTGATGCACGCCCATGGTTATGAGCCGCACTTCGTCGAAGGTGATGACCCGACCCTCGTGCACCAGAGCCTGGCCGGCACGCTGGACAAGGCGCTGGAGCACATCCAGCGCATTCAGGCCGAAGCTCGTGCGCACTATGCAAAGGTGCCGCCGGACCGCCCCCGCTGGCCGATGATCATTCTCGATACGCCCAAGGGCTGGACCGGGCCGAAGCAGGTGGACGGCTTGCCGGTCGAAGGCACCTGGCGCGCCCACCAGGTGCCGATCGGCAAGTTCACCCGGCCCGAACACCTGCAGCAACTGGAAGCCTGGCTGCAGAGTTACCGGCCACAGGAATTGTTCGATGACGCGGGCAAATTCCGCGAAGAGTTCGCCCGGCTTGCACCAACGGGGCGCCGGCGCATGGGCTTCAACCCGCATGCCAATGGCGGCCAGTTGCTCAAAGCCCTGGTGATGCCGCGCCTGCACGAACACGCCGTGACCGTGTCGGCGCCCGGCAGCACCGAGGGAGAAGCCACGCGTGTGTTGGGCGGCTTTCTGCGCGAGGTGATGCGACTCAACATGGCCAGCGCCAACTTCCGCCTGTTCGGACCGGACGAAACCGCATCCAACCGGCTGGACCCGGTCTATGCCGTGTCGGGCAAAGCCTGGATGGCCGAGACGCTCGAGCACGACACCAACCTCAGCGCCGACGGCCGTGTGATGGAAGTGCTGAGCGAACACCTGTGCGAAGGCTGGCTCGAGGGCTACCTGTTGACCGGACGCCACGGCCTGTTCTCGTGTTACGAGGCCTTTATCCACATCATCGACTCGATGTTCAACCAGCACGCCAAATGGTTGAAGGTCAGCCGCAGGATTCCGTGGCGCGCGCCGATCGCCTCGCTCAACATCCTGCTCACCTCCCATGTCTGGCGCCAGGACCACAACGGCCTGTCGCACCAAGACCCGGGCTTCATGGATCACGTGGCCAACAAGTCGTCTGACGTGGTGCGCATCTACCTGCCGCCGGACGCCAACTGCCTGCTCTCGGTTGCCGACCATTGCCTGCGCAGCCGCCACTACGTCAACGTCATCGTCGCCGGCAAGCAGCCGTCCTGGCAATGGCTGGACATGGACGCGGCCGTGCGCCACTGCACCGCCGGCGCCAGCGTGTGGGCCTGGGCGGGCAACGAGGAGGCCGGGAGTGACGCGGGTCCCGACGTGGTGATGGCCTGCGCCGGCGATGTGCCGACGCTGGAGACACTGGCGGCGGTGATGCTGCTGCGCGACGATGTGCCAGATATCCGCATCCGCGTCGTCAATGTTGTCGACCTGATGGTGCTGCAACCGCAGACAGAACATCCGCACGGTCTGGACGACCGTGACTTCGATGCGTTGTTCACTACCGACCGGCCGGTGATCTTCGCCTTCCACGGCTACCCGTCACTGGTGCACCGGCTGACCTACCGGCGGCGCAACCACGACAACATCCATGTCCGCGGCTTCAAGGAAGAAGGCACTACGACCACACCCTTCGACATGGTGGTGCTGAACAACCTGGACCGCAACCAGCTCGCACTCGACGCCGTGCGTCGCATTCCCCGGCTGGCTGGCGAGGTGGAGCGCGCAACATCCCGCTACTGGACGCGCATCGAACGCCACAAGCTCTACATCGCCGAGCATGGTGACGACCTGCCCGAGGTGCGCGACTGGCGCTGGCAGGGCCGCGCTTGATCGTGCTGCGCTGAAACGAAAACCCGTGGTCGATGCCGATGTACCGGGTGAAGGCGGGGGCCATCGACGTCACCCGGCAATCAGCGCGCGTCGGCGAGCAGACTCTCGTAGGGAATCTTCAGTCCGTCATGCAGGCTCTTGACCATGCGCAGGCTCAAGCGTCGCTTGCGGTTGAGCACTTCGGACACCCGGCCACTCGACCCGATGAATGGCTCGAGGTCACGTGCAGTCAGACCCTGCTGCTCCATCCGGAACTTGATGGCCGCAACGGGGTCGGCTGGGCCGAAGTCATAGTGCTTGTTCTCATAGGCCTCAACGAGCGTCACCAGCACGTCACGCTCGTCCGCCTCCGGGGTCTGCTCCCCGGCCTGGAAGATGGCATCCAGTCGGCGGAACACCGCCTTCAGGTCGTCGTCGTTTCGAATCGGTTTAATATTCATTCACGTTCTCCACATCAATGCGGTCGTATTGGGCATGGGTGCCGACAAACTTCACCCAGACGATGCCCGCCCGGTACTGCATTTCCACCACCAGCCGGTACTTGTTGCCTCCAACGTTGAACACCACGCGGTTGTTGCCGCAGATGCTTGCATTGGCGTACTGGTCCTTGACATCCTGCGGTGACGCCCAAGTCGCCTTGACTGCCTCGTCATACCAGCTATGCAGCGGACCACGTGCGTCACCGGACCCAGGCCGGTCCCAAAACTTCTTCAGACTGCTCTTTGCGATGACCCTCATTCGCATCAGTGTCTCCCATTTTGGGAGTTGCGTCAATCTCAGTCAAAAGGCTTCGTCCGAAAAGGTCGTTGTAACTACTCAGCCCCCTGCTGCGGATGAGCGACAATTCTTCGCAATGCAAGAACTACCCGATCTGAGTCAACTCGGCGACAGCCAGAAAGACGATCTGATTCGTCTTTCGTGGTCGATGCTTCAGGGCCAAGGGAAACAGATCGCTGCATTGCAATCGCAG
>JANLVB010000173.1:0-1881 GCA_031363785.1 Betaproteobacteria bacterium | reverse complement strand
GGCTTGCTTGCGTCAGTTGGCTGAGCGCCTGGGTATCAACAACTCGGTCGGCACACCGTCACCGCATCGTGACATGGTTGCCACCCGGCGCGAGCTGGCGCTGCCCGGCGGTGCGCTGACAGCGTCGAGCATCGCACACAGCGTGGTCGCCCTGATGCCCGACCAGGCCATCATCTGCGACGAAAGCGTGAGTTCCGGGCGCGACTTTTTCCCTTTGAGTTACCACGCTGCCCGGCACGACTACCTGCAGCTCACCGGCGGCGCCATCGGCCTCGGCCTGCCATTGGCAACCGGGGCTGCCATTGCGGCGCCGGAACGCAAGGTGATCACACTGCAAGCCGACGGTAGCGCGATGTATACCGTGCAAGCCCTGTGGACCCAGGCACGCGAAAAGCTGAACGTGGTGACCATCATCTTTGCCAACAAGCGTTATGCCATCCTGCATGGCGAGCTCAGAGACGTGGGCGCCGGTGCACCCGGGGTCAACGCCAGAAGAATGCTGGACATCGATGACCCGGCCCTGAACTGGGTGGGGCTGGCGCAGGCCATGGGTGTGGAAGCGGCCAGCGCCAGCAGCAGCGAGACCTTCAATGACCTGCTGGCAGCGGCGCTGGCCATGCGCCGGCCATTTCTGATCGAGGCGAACATTTGACGGTGCGGTAGCCGCACATTGCTGCCCAGCGGCCGACATTCCTGTGCATGTTTTCGGGTCGGTGGGCAGTTTGAAAGCAGTGGCCGGAGTGAAGTTTCACCCAACTGGCGAGGGCTTCCAGCCTTAATTGTGTCGGGTGTCTGACGCATAATCAAAGCGAGAGCGTCGGGTGGCTGGTCGTTTGTGGCTGTTCATATTCGATGCTGAGCATGGCCTTGCTGGCATGCGTCTCTTGCACAGGCTGGGTACTATGAGCTCGGTGAACGATGGACGCGGCCTTGCGTCGACCTGGACAGCGATATCGGCGCCACTGGCCGTGGTGCTGGTGCTGCTAGGTACGCCGCTGCGTGCGGCTGCCGATGTGGCCACCGAACTGAACGCTGCCGCGCGGCAGCATCAGGCCGGCGGTTTTCAAGCCGCTCTCGGCCACTGGGAGCAGGCACGGCGCGACGCCCAGACGGCCGGTGACGCCAACGCCGAGGCGCGGTCGCTGCTCGGCGCGGCGCGCAGCTACCTCGCTCTGGGGCGTGCGCCGCTTGCCACGCAGCGGCTCGAAAGCGCACAAAAGCTCGCCTCGGCGAATGCAAACCAGGCCTTGCTGGGGCCGATCTCGGCGGCGCTGGGCAGCGCGCTGCTGCTGGCTGGCGAGCCGGCCAAGGCGCGTATCGCCCTGGAGCAGGCCATCACGCTGGGGCGCAACGGCAGCGACCAGGACGTGATCGCGCAAAGCGCCAACGACCTGGCGCGGCTCGAATCAGAGGCGGGCAACACCGCCCGAGCCGCCGAGCTCTACCGGCAAGGCATGACCAGCGCGCGCAGCAGCGGCAACCCGGCGCTGGAAGCCACGGCTGCCGTCAACCTGGCGCGATTGCCCCTGCCAGCCGGCGACCGGTCGCAGGCACTGACCAGCGCGCAGCAACTGGTGCGTGCCTTGCCGCCCTCGCATATTCGTGCGATGACGCTGGTCAGTGTCGCTCGGCTGCGCGGCGATACGCCGGATCCAGCGGGCGCCCAGCTTTAATCGCCTTCTGCTGAAGCTCGGGATCTTCCATGGCCTTACGGAAGGCCATACGCAGCGCATCCAACCGGTCCTTGGGGATGCCGGGCGGGCCGGCGGTCCAGCGTTGGATGTCGCCTTGGGTTTGGATGAGCTTGATCAGCGCTAGGGCATCCTTTTCGGTCACCATACCATCCAACTGCGGGATGTCCTTTTCGGTGCCGCCAATCTG
>JANLVB010000145.1:0-2184 GCA_031363785.1 Betaproteobacteria bacterium | reverse complement strand
GGTCGCCAGCCTTGCGCGCCCGGGCGGCAACCTCACCGGACTCAGCATGCTGTCGACCGACCTTACGGAAAAGCGGGTCCAGATGCTGCGCGAGTTCGTTCCCAAGGCCACCCGGATCGCCGTGCTCGCCATGAAAGGCACATCTTCCACGCCGCCTCTGCTCGCCAATATGCGCACCGTGGCGCAGAAAATGGGCCTGACGCTCATCGTCCAGGAAGTCAATGAGCCCGAGGCACTGCCGGGCGCGTTCGCCGCCATGCAAAGCGCGGGCGCCCAGGTGTTGATCGTGCAGCAGTCCCCGTTTACCGGGGCCAATCGCAAACTGATCTTGGAGTTGGTGGCCAAATACCGGCTGCCAGGGATGTTCGACATTCGCCTGTTTGTCGATGACGGTGGACTCATTTCCTATGGGCCCAGCCTCCCGGATCTCTTTCGCCGGGCCGCGCACTATGTAGACAAGATCTTCAAAGGTGCGAAACCCGCCGATCTGCCGGTGGAACAACCGACAAAATTTGAATTGTTCATCAACCGGAAGACCGCGAAAGCCCTGGGCCTCACAATCCCACAGTCGCTCCTGATGAGCGCCGACGAGGTGATCGAGTAGGAACGCGAGCGGGTGCTTTCATGAAGCGTGGGAGACCGGTCCAAGTCGATTGCCGGCCCAGACAAACGGCAGCTGACCCGCACCCAAAAGCACCCAAATTGCCTGCCAGGTAGCTGACGGTAGCGAGCGACTCTTTACGCTGCGATGGAGCCGGTCATTCAATTCGCCGCCGCTGCTCCTCCCACGACAGCGGCGTGTCCACCGCCAAGTCGAACAGCGACAACGTGTCTGGCAAGGTCTCGTCCAAGATCGCGGCCTGAATGTCCGGAGCCAGTGTGGTCAGGTTGACAATCCGGCTGACGTAGCTTCGGTCGACGTTTTCCAGTTTGGCGATGGCCGCGAGGTTGGCGACCTTGCCGCTCTCGATCTGGCGTAGCCACCGATGCCCGCGTGCCAGCGCGATCTGCAGGGCGGTCGGCACCGCCTCGCCGTTGACTGTCGCCGAAACTCCTGCCGGCACCACAACTTGTTTCCGACCACTGAATCGCCGGATCCGGATCGGGATGGAAACTGTCACAGCGCCGTCCAAGGCGCGCACAAGCATCGCATCGCCGGTGTCCTCGAACTTGGTATCGGGCAATCGCGCGATGCGCCCGATGACGCCCGACAGGGGCGGGGATGCGATCATTCAAACTCCTTTGTGTTGAGCCAGCAGGACATCGCGGATGGCCGTGCGGACTCGGGATGCGGGGTTTGTATGAACGCTTCGCTGCGCGGACAAGTCAAGGGCTGATTGCGCTCCTTTTTCGATGGTCCCGGGTGATGGAATCCGCAGGCGGATGAGGCCTTGGTGGTGCTGTTATCGCATTCCTCGGCCACCAAGGAGGGCCGTGAACTTTCTGGCCGCAGCGACAACCAAGGTGTAAACTGACAACTGAACTGTCAACCAAGAATAGATCGGAGCCTAACTGTGAGTGAGAGAATGTCCAACGCGCCGGTGTATTACGCGCTCGCTCAGGCGCACTTCAATCCCGTCGCCGCCATGTCCAAGTACGTGGATCAGATCCAGGATCGTTTGCGGCGCGAGGGATATCCTTTGTTCGAGCCGCAACAAGTCACGCACCTGGTTGTGCCGGGTCCTGGCCAGGCGCAGCAAGCAGAGCCGCAGATTACGCATACGGTCTCTTGGCTCATCACACGGAGCGACCGAACAGCCGGGTTCATTCTGGCGCCCTCCGCCATCACGTACCACACGACCCACTACGACACGCACAACGAGTTCATCCCGGAGTTACTGCGCGGCTTGGCGGCCGTGCACGAAGTGGCAAGCCTCGACCACGTCAGTCGGTTGGGCCTTCGCTACCTTGATGCCGTGTTGCCTCGCACTGGTGAGAGCGTTGAGCAGTACCTCGTCGGTGGATTGCACGGCATCGCGTTCAATGCCACGCAGCGGTACAGGTTGACGGAATCGGTCTTTGGAACGGACACCGGTCCGTTGGTGCCGGCGGGGACACTCGTGACTCGGGTGCACAGGATGACTGGGCCGTTGGGGTTCCCGCCAGACATGCAGCCTAACGGCTTGATGATCAATCCGAAATTCGAGGCGAAGGCCCAGCCAGTCGATGGCGGGCAGGCCGAGG
>JANLVB010000061.1:0-26822 GCA_031363785.1 Betaproteobacteria bacterium | reverse complement strand
CAACGCCGGTTTCGTCATTGCTGCGGCCGCCAACGGCGCCGGCACCTCATTACCGACGCAGACCGCGGGCACCACGTCGGCCAATTTCGTCCTTCGGGCGGTCCAAACCAGCACCACCACGTCGGCCTGTACCGCGGCACTGAGTGGCCCCAACACCGTGAGCTGGGCCTACCAGTGCAACAACCCGACTACCTGCTCCAGCGGCAACCGGTTGACAGTGACGGGAAGCGGCGCCGTGGCATTTGCAGGCAACCCGAACGGCAGTTTTGCCACATCGACAGCGGTGCCCATGACTTTTGATGCCAATGGCAACGCGCCGTTTTCCATCCAATTCGCCGACGTCGGGCAGATCACCCTGCAGGCCAGCAAGGCGGCGGGTGGTGCATTGCAGGCCCCGTTGTCCGGTGTGTCGAATGCCTTTGTGGCCAAGCCGGCCGGTTTTGTGCTGTCCAACATCCGCTGTGCGAACTATGTTGCAGGAGCCTGTGCCACGACGGCGATCGCAGCGCCCGGCAACAATCCGGCTGCCGCGTCGGCCGCCGGTGCTGCCTTCATGCCGGCCGGCCAGCCGATAGCGGCCACGCTCACTGCCGTTGGCTCGACTGGTCTGGCGACACCCAACTTCGGGCGCGAAACGGTGCCCGAAGGTGTCGCGCTGACGCGCAACCTGATCTTGCCGGTGGGTGGCGCCGCCGGCACGCTTGCCAACGCCACCATTGCCGGTGGAAATTTTGCGGCTGGGGTGGCTACGCTGGGCGCGGCGAACAACCTGAGCTGGTCCGAAGTCGGCATCATCACGCTCACGCCCTCGGTCGCCGACGCCGACTATCTTGGAACAGGCAACGTGACTGGCACCACCAGTGGCAACATCGGCCGTTTCATACCGGCCAGTTTTGCGCTCGGTGCGACCAGCGTGACCCACCGCGTGGCGAGCGCTGGTTGCGCCGCATCTACCTTCACCTACCTGGACGAGGGGTTCCGGCTGGCCATTGGTCTGACAGCGCGCAACACCGCAGGCGCCACGACGCAGAACTACGGCGGCAGTTTTGCCAAGCTCGACCCAACCGTTGCCAGCGCCTGGAACCTGGCTGGCATATCCGGCAGCACCGTGCTGGCGACCGGGGTCGGTGGCCGGTTGCTGAGCGGCACGGCGACTGGCGCCTGGAGCAACGGCGTAGTGTCCGCCGCTTTGGGTGCCACGGTGCTGCGCGCCGCCGCACCGGATGCACCGTTGGCCGCCAGTTTTGGTATTGCGCCAGCCGACAGCGATGGTGTGACGCTGTCGCCGAACAATCTCGATACCGATAACAACGGCGTGGCCGACCGGGTGTCGCTGGGCGTGACGGCAGCCCTGCGTTACGGCCGATTGCGGCTGCAAAATGCCTATGGGTCGGAACGGCTACCGCTGCCGCTGCCGCTGCAGGCCCAATACTGGAACGGCAGCGCCTTTGTGGTGAACGGCCTGGACACCTGCACCAGCATCACCGCCAACCAGTTTGCATTTGCCTTTCCCGCTGGTAGCGCGTCGCGGCCCAACAATCTGGCCGCCTGTGAGAGCGCCATCACGGTGGGTGGTGCGGCGCCCGACTTTGCGGTCTCGCTGGCTGCCCCTGGCCTCGCCAACTCCGGCTGGGCCGATATCACGCTGAATCTGGGTGTGACGGCATCCGGCAATGCCTGTACCAGTGTCGGTGCCCCCGGCCCGCTGGCGTCCACAGCCAACTTGCCTGGCCTGCAGTACAACTGGACTGGCACCGTTGGTAATCCGGTGGCACGGGCGTTCTTTGGCCTGTTCAAGAGCCCGCTGATTTACCAGCGCGAGAATTTCTGACCGCGCCGACGCGCTCGCCCATCATGGCCTGGAACTGTGGCGCGTGGTGTCGGCCAGCGGCAACGCGTGCGCGGCTTGCAGGTCCGCCAGTGTGTCGATGTCGGTGATACAGCCGATGTCGCCCGTGACCAGTTGCGAGACCCTGCGCCCTTGCAGCAAACCACCGGCGCCGCGGTCACCGCGCAGGCCCGCCAGCGCCGCACCCATGGCCGCGGCAAACCCCACCGGATGTCCGTGCTGCCCCCGATACAGCGGCACGACGAGGGGGTCGAATTGCAGGGCGATGGCAATCAGCCGCAAAGTCTCGGCCCGCACCAGTGGCAGGTCACCCGGCAGGATCAGCCAGCCGTCGGCAGCGCGGGTGGCTTGCACCGCCGCGGCGATCGAGTCCCCCATGCCGGCTTGTCCCGAGTCTTCCAGGTGCCATGGCAGCCCGCTGCAGCGTACCGCGTCCAGTGTGTGTTGCAGCACCGGCTTGCCGTGCAGCAGCGCCTGCAGCTTGTGCACGCCGCCGCCGCTGGCCAGGAAACGCTCGCCGCGACCAGAGGCCAGAACAAGAACAACAGGCTGGAACATGGATTTGCGGTGTGTTGTTTCTGTCGTTGTGGTGCCGACCAAAGCATTGTCGCGTGTGTGGGAACGCCCATTCGGCCCGGCCGAATGGCTATACTTTTTGCCTACCTGTGCCCCGCAAGCCCGTGGCGCCAGCGCCCACCTACTTCCATGCAAAACTTGACCAGACGCCGGTTGTGTGCCGGGCTTGTGACCATGCCAATGGCCGCGGTGGCGCTCCAGCCGCCGGCGACTGTGGCGGCGGCGTCCGACCTGCGGCATGCGCTGGACGCAGTCATCGCACTGTTCCAGATCGACAGTGGCCACGCCGTCCGTGTCGTGTATGGCTCGTCCGGCACACTGACGTCGCAAATTGAACAAGGCGCGCCTTTCGGCATGTTCATGTCTGCCGACGAGGCGCTGGTGCAACGTTTGGCGCAGCGCGGCAAGACCCTGGATACAGGCAGGGTGTACGGTATCGGTCGCCTGGTGTTGGCCGTTCCCACGGGGTCGCCGCTCCAAGCGGATGGCAGCCTGACAGACCTGGCGGCGGCGCTGCACGATGGCCGCCTGCGCAAGTTCGCCATCGCCAACCCGCAACACGCGCCGTATGGCGCGCGAGCCCGCGAGGCCCTGCAGGCGGTAGGCTTGTGGAGCGCGCTGCAAGAGCGCCTGGTGTTGGGCGAAAACGTGTCGCAGGCGGCGCAATTTGCGCTGTCGGGCTCGGCCCAGGGCGGCATCGTCGCGTTGTCCCTGTCCAGGGTGCCGCAGGTCGCCGCTCTGGGCAGTTTCTCCCTGATCGATGACCGGTTGCATCAACCCTTGCGCCAACGCATGGTTCTGCTCAAAGGCGCGGGCGAGCCACTGCATGGCCTCTATCGCTTCTTGGGCAGCGCGCCGGCGCGTGTGATCATGGAGCGGTCCGGATTCGTTGTACCCCAGGAGTAAGCCGTTCGTGGATTGGCAGGCATTTACCCTCTCGCTGGAGCTGGCCGCAGTGACGCTGTGCGTGTTGCTGCCGCTCGGCCTGGTGCTGGGCCGCTGGCTGGCGCACACGGCGTTTCTCGGCAAAGCCTGGATAGAGGCGCTGGTAGTGTTGCCGCTGGTGCTGCCGCCAACCGTGCTCGGTTATTACCTGCTGGTATCTCTGGGTGGAGATTCGGCGCTCGGACGTTGGGCTGCAACACACCTCGATCTGCGCCTGAGCTTCAACTTTCTGGGCTTGCTGATAGCTTCGGTCATCTTCAATGTGCCGTTCATGGTGCAACCGGTGCAGCGCGCCTTTGCCGCGATCCCGCGTGAACTCGGTGAGGCCGCCGCCGTCAGTGGCCTGGGCGGCTGGCAGACCTTCTGGCGCGTCGAGCTACCGCTGGCCTGGCCCGGCGTGTTATCGGCCATGGTGCTGACCTTTGTACACACGCTGGGCGAATTTGGCGTGGTGTTGATGGTCGGTGGCAGCATTCCTGGTGAGACGCGCACCATCGCCATCGCGATCTACGACAAAGTGCAGGCGTTCGAGCTGGCCGGCGCCGATCGCATGGCCTTCTTGTTGCTGGTTTTTTCGCTGGTTGCGGTGGCGGCGTCCTTCTTTGCATCGGCGCGTACCGTGGTGCGCCGATGAGCCAGGTTGTGGCAGACAGCGCCCTGCTGGTGGAACTGGAGCAGCAGTTCCCGATGCCGGTGTCGGGGGCGTTTTCCTGCGCCCCGGGCGAGTTGCTGGCGTTGGTCGGGCCGTCTGGCGCCGGCAAGACCTCGGTGTTACGCATGCTGGCCGGGCTGATGCGCCCGCAATCGGGCCGCGTCGTGGTCGGCAACGAAGTGTGGAGCGACTCCTCGCAGGGCATTTTTTGGCCGGCAACCCGGCGCCATGTCGGCCTGGTATTTCAGAATTACGCTCTGATGCCGCACCTGACAGCGCTGGACAACGTGGCACTGTCGATGCTGCAGCTACCGCGTGGTGAGCGGCTGCGCCAAGCGCAGCACTGGTTGGCGCATATGGCTTTGCCAGCGGCCCGGCACGGCCACCTGCCACAGCACCTGTCCGGCGGCGAGCAGCAGCGGGTGGCGGTGGCGCGGGCGCTGGCGCGCGCGCCGCGCCTGTTGCTGCTTGATGAGCCATTTTCGGCGGTGGACCAGATGAGCCGCCAGGCCCTGTACCAGTTGATAGCCGATCTGCGCCAGAACCTGCGTATTCCCATCGTGCTGGTCACCCATGACCTGAACGAGGCACGCCTGCTGGCCGACCGGTTTGTCGTGATGGACGCCGGCCGCGTGTTGCAGCAGGGAGCGCCGGCCAGCATCTACCGCTCGCCGCGCAACGCCCGGGTGGCAGATCTGGTGGGCATACGCAACCGCTTCCAGGGTGTCTGGTTGGGGCCGTCCGGCGAGTCCGGTTGGGGGCAACTGCGTTGGGGGGCTCTGGCTGGTGACCCGGGCACGGGCCTGACGCTGACGGTGCGTGACAAGGGGCGCCTGCATGCAGGCCAGCAAGTGCAGTGGGTCATCACTGGCGATGCGGTCAACCTGGTCGACCCGGCGCTGCAGGGTCCGGATGATCTGCCGGTGCTGGTCAGCGGGGCGCGCTCACTGGGCGAGATCACGCTGGCGACGCTGGACCTGGCGGATCAGCCGGGTGAACAGTTGCATCTGACCCTGTCTGGCCAACAACGGGCCGATGTGGTCGCCGGTGCCCGGCTGGCGGTGCGGCTGGACCGCTCCCAGGTGCACGTGATGCCGGCGCGTAACGCATGAATGTCCATCCGTCCGGCCTGATTTACTTCACTCTGGGGCCTGGGCTGGCATGCTGCCCAACCGGTTCGGCCCGCGCCGTCGGCGCTGGCAACCCTGGCGTCGTATCGGCTGGTAAGCTCTGGCGCATCGGCCATCGGGCCAACATGAAGCAACAACGGGGTACGCCATGCAGGTCGATTTGACTGTCAACGAAAAGCCGGTGCGCCTGGACGTGCCGGCCAACACACTTTTGGTCGATGCCCTACGCGAGGCGCTGGGCCTTACCGGCACCCATGTGGGATGTGATACCGCCCAATGTGGTGCCTGCACCGTGCTGCTGGATGGCCGACCTGTGAAGTCCTGCAACATGCTGGCGGCACAAGCGAGCGGCACACAGGTGCTGACCATTGAAGGACTGGCCGCGCCTGACGGCACGCTGCATCCGATGCAGGCGGCGTTCAAGGATTGCCACGGGCTGCAGTGCGGCTTTTGCACGCCCGGCATGGTGCTGGCGGCCGTGAGCCTGTGCCGACAGCATCCGCAAGCCTCCGAGGCGCAAATCCGCGAACTGCTGGAAGGCAATATCTGCCGCTGCACCGGTTACCAGAATATCGTGCAGTCGGTGGTACAGGGCCGCACGGCCATGGCCAACGTCTGAACAGGAAACAAGCCATGTACACATTCGCGTACCAACGCCCGGCCTCGGTCAAGCAGGCACTGGCGCTGCTGGAGTCGGGCGGTCGTGCCCTGGCCGGTGGCCAGACGCTGCTGGCATCCATGAAGCTGCGCCTGGCGCAGGCTGACACCCTGGTCGACCTCGGTGCCATCGCCGAATTGACTGAGATACGCCGCGACGGCAATGCCATGCGGATTGGTGCCATGGCACGGCACGCCGACGTGGCGACACACGCCGGCGTGCTTGCGGCGATCCCGGCGTTGGCCGAGTTGGCCGGCCACATCGGCGATATGCAGGTGCGCAGCATGGGCACCCTGGGTGGCTCGGTCGCCAACAACGACCCGGCCGCCTGTTACCCGGCCGCGCTGCTGGCCTTGGGTGCAACGATTCACACCAGCCGACGCACCATTGCCGCCGGAGATTTTTTCACCGGCATGTTTTCCACCGCGCTGGGTGATGGCGAACTGATCACGGCCGTGCACTTTCCCATTCCGCGGCGCGCGGCCTACATGAAGTTCAAGCAGGCGGCGTCGCGTTTTGCGCTGGTGGGTGTGTTCGTGGCACAGACTGATGGCGGCGTGCGGGTGGCCGTGACCGGTGCCGCCAACGGCGTGTTCCGCCACGCTGGCCTGGAGCAGGCGCTGGGACGCAGCTTCACCGTGCAGGCAGCGGCATCGGTAGTTATCGACCCGACCGACCTCAACAGCGACATACACGCCCCGGCCGCCTACCGTGCCAACCTGGTCAGTGTGCAAACGCAGCGGGCGGTGGCCAAGGCACTCTCTTGAACAACATCGAAGAGCTGATCGAGGCGCTGCAAGGCGCTGGTTATTTTGCCGACCGACGGCTGGCCACGGCCGTCTTTCTGGCGCTGAAACTGCAGCGGCCCCTGTTGCTCGAAGGCGAGCCCGGGGTGGGCAAGACCGAGCTTGCCAAGGCGCTGGCCGTGGCCCTGCAGCGCCCGCTGGTGCGCCTGCAGTGTTATGACGGCATGGAGCAGCGCGAAGCGCTCTACGAGTGGAACTATCCGGCGCAGTTGTTGCATATGCGGGCGATGGAGCTGGCGCAGGGCGGGGCAGGCGTGGCCGGCATGCCGGTCGCCGGCACCCTGGAACGTGAGGTCTACCAGGAGCGTTTCCTGGTCCGCCGACCACTGTTGCAGGCGCTTCAGGCGCCAGCGCCGGGTGCGCTGTTGCTGATCGACGAGGTGGACCGGGCTGACGAACCGTTCGAGGCTTTTCTGCTGGAGTACCTGGGTGAATACCAGGTCAGCATTCCGGAGCTCGGCACGGTGCGTGCGCAGGTAGCGCCGGTGACGCTGCTTACCAGCAACCGCACGCGCGATCTCAACGATGCGGTCAAACGGCGTTGCCTCTACCATTGGCTGGACTATCCGCAGCGCGAGCGCGAACTGGCGATCGTGCGGGCCCAGGTGCCGCAGGCCAGTGCCGCGCTGTCGGCCCAGGTCGCGGACTTTGTGGCGCGGCTGCGCGCGCCGCCCATGTTGCCGGTGTTTCAGCGCGCGCCCGGCATTGCCGAGAGTGTGGAGTGGGCGAAAGCCCTGGTGGCGTTGGACACCCGGGTAATCGACCCCGAATTGGTTGCCGACACGGCGGGCATCCTGTTCAAGCAACGTGACGATGTGGCGGCGCTGACGCCGGAGCTGGCCGCCCGGCTGCTGCGGCCCGAAACGGTGTCGTGAGTGCACATGGCGCTGCGCCAGTGCCGACCGACGATGCGGCTTGATGACACACGACACACACACTGAGTTGCCGCATGGGCGTTTTGCCGACAACCTGAGCGGGTTTGGCGGAGCCCTGCGTCGTGCCGGACTGCCGGTGGATGCGGCGCGGGTGGCCCTGGCAGCGCAGGCCTTGCTCGTGGTGGGCGTCGGCCGCCGGGCCGATGTCGCTGCGGCGTTGGAGGCGGTGCTGGTGTGCCGTGGGGGTGATCGCACTGTGTTTCGCGAATTGTTCGATGCCTGGTTCCGCGAATCTGCGGCAACGCCCGCGTTGCTGACGGACGTACAGCGGCCACTCGGGCCCATTGCGAACGCGTGCCCGGTGCGCGGCCTTGACGCCGCAGCGTCGCTGCCAGGCGTTGCGCCGCAGGCCGATGCTGCACGACCGGATGCCGGTCGCACCAACGACGCGGCGATGACGGCCAGTGGTCTGGAGCGATTGCGCCAGGCTGACTTCAACGCCCTGTCGGCGAGTGAGTTTCATCGTGTGCAGCGCCTGGCGCGTGAAGTTCGCCTGCCCATGCCCGGGTTTCTGGCGCGTCGTGTGTATCCGGGGAACCGCGGTGCGCGCCTGCATTGGCCGGGCGTGATGCATGAGGCGGTGCGCCATGGCGGGGAAATGCTGCGTTTGCCGCACCTGCGGCGGCGCCAACAACCGGTACCGCTGCTGGTGCTGGTCGATGTGTCGGGTTCCATGCAGCGATACGCGCGCATGCTGCTGGCTTTCCTGCACGGGGCCACACGCGCACTGCGGCAGCGCCAACTGTTCGCGTTTGGAACCCGGCTGACCGACCTCGGCCCGGCCATGCGCAATACTGACACCGACGCCATGTTGTTGGCCAGCGCACGGGCGATCAAGGATTTTGGCGGCGGTACATGCCTCGGCGCCGCGCTCTGCGCCCTGCGCCTGCAGCATTCGCATTGCCTGGTGGGCCGACGCACGCTGGTGCTGCTGATCAGCGATGGCCTGGATACCGGTGACCCGGGCCAGTTGCAGCTCGAACTGGATTGGCTGCGCCGCCATTGCGCGCGGCTGCTGTGGCTCAATCCTTTGCTACGTTTTGACGCCTATGCCCCGATCGCCCGTGGCGCTGCCGCGTTGCACGCACGCGCCCATGGCATGCTGGCCGTGCACAATATCGCCCATCTCGAAGGCCTCGCTGTCAACCTGGCAGCGTTGCTCAGGCGCTGACAACACGCTGCCGATTTGCCAGCCCAAAGACATCGAAAAGGACCTATTCATGGACATGCAAGCCAGTCGCCAGCTCGCGGTAACCCAACAGCAGGCCTGGGACGCGCTGAACGACCCGCAAGTGCTCAAGGCCTGTATCCCGGGCTGCGACAAGATCGATGCGAGTGGACCAGACCAATTTGTGGTCGGCGTGGCCGTCAAGATCGGCCCGGTCGCGGCCCGGTTCAACGGCAAGATCAAGCTCAGCGATGTCGATGCACCCAACAGCTACACCATTGGCTTCGACGGCCAGGGTGGTGCAGCGGGATTTGGCAAGGGCACGGCCAAGGTGGCTTTGACTCCGAATGAAGGTGGTTGTGAATTGAGCTACACCGTGCATGCCCAGGTCGGCGGCAAGATCGCGCAACTAGGCCAGCGCCTGGTCGACGGCGCCGCCCGGGGCATGGCGGAAGATTTCTTCAGCCGCTTCGATGCTGAAATGCAGCGTTTGTATCCCGCAGCAGTGCCTGGCGCACCAGCCGGGCTGGCGGTCCTTGCGCCGCGTCCAGTTGCCGCGGTGCCGGTCTGGCTCTGGGCGGTCGGCGGCGCCGTGGTGTCGGCGGTCGTCTGGTGGTGGTTGCGATAAGCCGATGGTGGGGCTGTATGCAGCAGTTGAAACGACCGCACTGGGCCTCAAGCCGATGTGCCTCTGCCGTTTGATCTGCTATCCGAAATGACAGCCGAGCGAGAACACTGACATGGAAAATCTGGACGTCATGGTGCTGCGTACCCTGCGCGACTGGCGCATGGCCGGCAAGCGCGCTTTGCTGGCCACCGTGGTGCGTACCTGGGGTTCGTCGCCGCGACCGGTGGGCTCGATCATGGCCCTGTGTGAGGACGGCGCGTTGGTGGGCTCGGTGTCGGGGGGCTGTATCGAGGATGACCTGATACACAGTTTCACACGGGCCTATGCCCGGGTCAAACTATCCGAACCGCCGCGCACACCGCAAGATGGCGACGCGATGCACGAGTTGCCATCCGGTGCACCGCGATTCCTTAAATATGGTATCAGCGCCGACGAGGCGCACCGGTTTGGTTTGCCCTGCGGCGGTACGCTGGAATTGTTGCTGGAGTTTGATCCTGATGCAGCCAGCCTGGCGCAATTGGTGCATGCCCTGTCTGGCGGGCAATTGATGCAGCGCCGTCTGTGCCTCGTGGATGGCCAGGTCGTGCTGGCGGCGGCCCGCACTCCGCAGGCACTGAGCCTGACCACTACCGAGCTTGTGAACACCTTCGGTCCGGAGTACCGCATGTTGCTCATCGGAGCCGGGCAACTGACCGAGTACCTCGCCACCATGGCGCTGTTCAGCGGCTTTGCGGTGACGGTGTGTGACCCGCGCGAGGAATACCGCGGTGCCTGGTCGGTGCCGGGTGCCACGGTGCTGGGCGAGATGCCCGACGATGTGGTCGCCGCCTTCAAGCCGGACCGGCGTAGCTGTGTGGTCGCGCTGACCCATGACCCCAAGCTGGACGACATGGCGCTGCTCGAAGCACTCAAAACCGAGGCGTTTTATGTCGGCGCGATTGGTTCGCGGCGTAACAATGAGGCGCGGCGCCTGCGCATGGTGGAGCATTTCGGGCAAACCGAGCAGTCGATACGGGCGTTGCGCGGGCCGATCGGGATTTTTATCGGCAGCAAGACACCACCAGAGATTGCAGTGAGTGTGATGTCCGAGATCCTGGCGGTCAAGAACGGTGTGTTATTGCCACGCGACATGGAGGTGGCGCGCGCCAAGGACGGACGGGATCCGGACGCCTCGGCGGCGACGTAAACTTCGCCAGCGGCAGCTTGCGCTTGTTTGAATCAGCGAAACTCCCCATCAACCCATGATCGATCCAAAAGCCATGAATCCCATCCCCACTATTGTCACGATCAGCCTGTTGGCGACTCAGTTGTTTTTGCCTGCCATCGCTGCCGATTCCGAAACCCTGCCCTCAGGCGTGCGCATCGCGCATACCAAACCCGGCACTGGCCCCAGCCCCAAGGCCGGCGACAGTGTCAAGGTGCATTACCGGGGCACGCTGACCGACGGCAAGGAGTTCGACAGTTCCTACAAGCGTAATGCCCCAGCCACGTTTCCGCTGGGCCGTGTCATACCCTGCTGGACCGAGGCAATGCAAAAGATGAAGGTTGGCGGCAAGGCCACGCTGACCTGCCCGCCGGCCACGGCTTACGGGGACCGTGGGGCCGGTGCCGCCGTACCGCCCGGTGCCACTTTGACCTTTGAGGTGGAGTTGCTGGCGATCGAGAAATAATTGCGTCGGCAGCGCAGACCGGCTATCCTGACTGCATCGATCAACAACCGATTGCCTGGAGGGTTTGCGCATGTACAAGCGGATTTTGCTGGCCTATGACGGAACCGAGGCAGGACAGAAGGCGTTGCTCGACTGCCAGGACCTGGTGCAGTGGTCTGGCGCCACCCTGTCACTGGTGGCTGTGATGCCGCACCATATCGATTTCATCGGGGCCGAAGGCGGGTTTTACGACCCCAAGGTCAGCGAGCGCGAGAAGCTCAACTACCAGGCCGTGCTCGACCAGGGGCTCAAAGCGCTGTCAGACGCCGGCCACAAGGCCGACGGTCAGGTTCTGGTCGGTGACAGCGTGTCGGAGATCACCGGTTACGCGCGCAAGATTCGGGCTGATCTGATCGTGGTCGGGCACAAGCACCTCGAGGGTTGGGCGGCACGCTGGTGGCGAGGCTCGAGCTCCGGCGCCCTGATCGAGTATGCCCACTGCAGCGTGCTGGTTGCCATCACTAGCTGACGCCGGTATGGGGAAGCGTGGAACAAGTCCGCGCCGTGCGCGGCAAGGTGCCGTGTTACCAGTCTTCCTTCACTGCCAATACCGCTTCGGCGCTAGCTGCCGCTCGCGCCGCCAGCCAGGCGGTCGCGGTGCCGGCAACCACGGTGGCAGCACACAAGGTCAGCAATCGCCACCAGGGCACCAGCAGATCCATGGTCCAGTGAAAACTCTGCGGATTGACCACATGCACCAGCACGGCGCTGACCGCCAGCCCGAGTAACAGGCCTGCTGCTGCACCGATGCTGGTCCAGGCCAGTCCCTCGGCTGCCACCAGGCGCAGTATCTGTCTGCGCGTCAGCCCCAGATGCGCCAGCAAGCCGAATTCCTTGCGCCGCGACAACACCTGGGCGCTGAAGTTGGCCGCCACGCCAAACAGGCCGATCGCGATGGCCACCGCCTGCAGCCAGTAGGTGACGGCAAAGCTGCGGTCGAAGATGCGCAATGACAGGCTGCGAATCTCGCCTGCCGTGGCGATGTCGACCAGTGCGGTGCCGCCTTGTTGCGCCGCCAGGTCACGCACCCGCTGCTGCACCGTAGCGTTGTCAGAGCCAGGGGCCAGCCAGAGCGAAACGTCAGATGCGCGTGTGTCTCCGGTAATACGCTCGAAGTCAATCTTGGCGATGGCAATCGAGCCGAACTGGCGGGCGTAGTCACGCCAGACGCCGGCGACAAAAAAAACCGCATTGTGATCCTGCGGCGACACCATCGGCCGGTCGGCAAGCAATACATCAGACAGCGGCTTGAATGGCGCCCCCAAGCGTGCGCCGTACAGATCGACCATGGCTTCGCTGACGTAGATCGCAATTGTGCCGCGTGGCGCAGCGACAGTGCTGCCCACCAGCGGCAGGCTGCGCTCGACTTCGCCCAGGCTGCGCGACAGCAATGCCACAGCCGGTCGCCCCGGATCAAAGGAGAGTGGCATGCTGCGCAGGCTGGCCACAAGCTGTACACCCGGCAGCTGCTGCAGGGCCAGTACAAAACTGGCTGGAAAATACGCTGTTTCGTTGCCAGATGCGCCGCTCGCAGTACGCAGGAACAGGTCGGCCGGCAACACCACGTCCAGCCACCGGTCCACCGATGCGCGAAAACTCGCCACCATCACCGTCAGCGCGACTGCCAGGCTGAGGGCGGCCACCACACCGCTGATGGTCACCGCCGCACCGCCCCCCACACGGCGGGCCCGTTCCATCGCCAGCATGGGCAGGACGCGTCCCGATGCAAGCGGCGCCAGCCGGTCGAACACCAGGGCCATCACCGCTGGCAGCAGGCTGATCCCGCCCACCAGCAGCAGCCCGATTGCCGCATAGGCCGCCAGCGCAATGCCCCACACCGGTGGCGCCAGGCACAGCAGCGCGCTGGCAGCCAGCAACCAGGGTGCCAACCGCGCGCTGCCGGCCCCCATGGCCGGCGCACCCGCACCCTTGAGTGTTTGCGCAGCGGGCAGGCGCTGCGCGGCGCGGGCAGGTAACCAGCCACCCACCAGTGCTGCTGCCAGCCCCAACAGGCCGTACATTGCCGCCGACGTCCCGTCCCACTGCAGTGTCGGTGTCACACCCGGGAAATATCCACCACCCAGGTCGCCGCCAAGCAGGCGCAGCGCCAGCCACGCCAGTGCACTGCCCAATGCAATGCCCGCCGCGCTGCCGACGCTGCCCAATACCAGGGCCTCGGCCAGTACCAGTTGCAACCGCGCCCGGGCCCCCAATCCCAGCACGTCCAGCAGCGCAAACTGCTGCGCACGATTGGCCACACTCAGGGCCAGCACCGAAAACACCAGGAACGACCCGGTAAACAAGGCCACCAGCGCCAGCACCGTCAGGTTTACCCGGTAGGCACGCGACACGTTGCCGATGCGCTGCAGGCCATCGGCTGGGGGTGTCAGCCGAAGGTTCGGGCCCCAGCCCTGGTCTGCCATCAAAACACGTGCGAAGGCATCCCGATCCGTGCCGGCAAGCAGCCGCAGATCGATGCGACTGAGCTGGCCACCGCGCCCAAACAGATCCTGCAGCGCGCCTATGTCCATCACCGCCAGCGGGCCACCGCTGGCTGTCACACTGCCGGCGATGTGTACCGTGCGCCAGCGCAAGGCATCTTGAACCTGCAGTTGTGCTGGCACCTGCCCGTGGGGCGCCAGCGCCTGCAGCGCTGCAGCGTTGAGGAAAATGGTCGCCGGGTCAAATATCGCCATGCGGTCTGCACCCGGCCCCGGCTGCGGCAGCAGACCGGGCGCCACCTGTGCGACCTGCAGTGCGTCGATGCCGACGATGCGCAATGCGAAGCGTTTGCCGTCGCGCGCCAAGGCACTGGTTGCCAGCTCCAGCACCGGCGACGCGGCAGCGACCTGGCGCTCACTGGCGACCCGTGCATAGACCATTTCGTCCAGAAAGCCGCTGCCGGCGCGCAACTCCAGATCCGGTTCACCATTCACCGAACGCACCGCCTGGGCGAATTCTCCCAGTGCCGAGGTATTGATCAGGGCCACCGAAAACGCCAGCGCCACACCCAGCATCACGGCCACCACGGCGGCACCATTGCGCCACGGGTGGTGCAGCAGTTCCTGCCAGGAGAAGGTTTTGAGCAATGCGAACACGAGGCGGTATATTGGGTGATCGAATGCAGCTTACCCGAGGACCGAATCCATGACCAACTTGCCAAGCTTTGCCGATGTGCAAGCTGCCGCACAGCGGCTGCAAGGCCACGCCCACCACACGCCGGTGCTGCGCTCGGCCACGCTGGACCAGCAACTGGGTGCCGAGCTGGTCTTCAAGTGTGAAAACTTCCAGCGCATGGGTGCCTTCAAGTTTCGCGGTGCGTTCAACGCCTTGTCGCGATTCGACGCCGCCCAGCGCAAGGCCGGGGTGATCGCCTTTTCCAGCGGCAACCATGCCCAGGCGATCGCGTTGTCGGCGCGGCTGCTGGGCATTCCCTCCGTCATCCTGATGCCGCTGGACGCGCCACAGGCGAAGATCGACGCCACGCGTGGTTACGGCGGGGAAGTGGTCATGTTCGACCGCTTCCAGCAGGACCGCGAGGTGTTGACGCGCGACATGGCGAGAGCGCGCGGCATGACGCTGATCCCGCCGTTCAATCATGCGGACGTGATCGCCGGCCAGGGCACGGTGGCCAAGGAATTGTTCGACGCGGTCGGCCCACTCGACTATCTGTTCGTCTGTATGGGTGGCGGTGGTCTGCTCAGCGGTTGCGCGCTCAGCGCCCGTGTGTTGTCGCCGCAATGCCGGGTGATCGGTGTCGAGCCCGAGGCCGGCAACGACGGGCAGCAGTCGTTTCGCAGTGGCAGCATCGTACACATCGCCACGCCCAAGACCATTGCCGACGGCGCCCAGACGCAGGCGCTGGGCGAGCTGACCTTCGCCATCGTGCGGCGCGACGTGCAAGACGTGTTGACCGCCACCGATGCGCAACTGGTCGAATGCATGCGTTTCTTTGCCGAACGCATGAAGATCATCGTCGAGCCCACGGGTTGCCTTGGCCTGGCCGGCGCCTTGCATGGTGGCTTGCCATTGCGTGGCAAGCGGGTTGGCGTGATCGTCAGTGGCGGCAACGTCGATCTGCAGCGTTTCGGGCAACTGCTGGCGCTGCCTGCGTGATGCTTATTCAACCTCCGTTATACAATTCGGCCATCACCGGGGGTGTCGCCGCAGACTGAAAAGTCTGCGTTGACTGAGAAATACCCCAACTGAGGTTGTGAAGATTTCGTCCAGAAAAATTCGCATCCTCGCACCTGATCTGGGTCATGCCAGCGTAGGGAGCGTGATGAGACGGGTCCTTCGCGCTGTCGAACTCCGTCTTTTCATGTGTCCCGATGTGGCCACAATGAAAGGATGGACAAGCATGTTGCGACGGACCTTTTCTTTTTGCGCCGCGCTGGCGCTGGTGTTATCGGTCAGCAGCACGTTAGCCCGTGCCGACGAGTTGCGTGTCATCGTGCACGGCTCGTTCTCGCTGCCCAAGCCACTGCTGGCGCAGTTCGAGGCCGAGGCCGGCGTCAAGCTGGGCATCGTGAAGGCGGGCGATGCCGGCGAGATGCTCAACAAGCTGATCCTCACCCGCGCTCAGCCTGTTGCTGACGTGGTGTTTGGCCTGGACAACACACTGATCGCCAAGGCGCTGGCAGCCAACGTGATCGAGCCCTACAGCGGAGCCGCTGCGCAGCGTGCCTCGGTCGTGCCGCTGGCGCCCGGGATCGTCGCCGTGGATTATGGTTTTGTGAACCTGAACTACGACCGAGCCTGGTTCGCCAAGAGCGGACTGGCGCTGCCTAAAACACTGGCAGACCTCGCTTTACCGGCCTATCGCGGCCTGGTCGCGGTGCAGAACCCGGCGACATCGAGCCCGGGCTACGCCTTCATGCTGGCGACCATTGCCGGGCTCGGCGAAAAGGCTGCGTTCGACTGGTGGGCGCGCATGCGCAACAACGGTGTCAAGGTGACCAAGGGCTGGACCGAGGCCTACTACACCGAGTTCACCCGCAATGGTGGCACGCGCCCGATCGTGGTCAGTTACGCCAGCAGCCCGGCGGCCGAAGTGTTTTACAGCAAGGACAAGATCACCGAGCCGCCCACCGCCAGCCTGTTCCTCAAGGGGGGCGTGTTCCGGCAGGTCGAAGGCGTGGCGCTGGTCGGGGGTGGCCAGCAGCGCGAAGCTGCTGCGCGCTTTATCGAGTTCATGCGTTCGGCAGCGGTGCAGGAAGCATTGCAGACCGCCATGTGGATGAATGCCGCCGAGCCCGGTACGCCGCGCCCGGACGTGATGCGCCATGCGCTCGAACCGGCGGCATTTGACAACCCGTCGGCAGAGACAATTGCGGCCAGGGGAGGCGAGTGGGTCAGCCGCTGGACCAAGGTGGTGCTGAAGTAACGAGACGCCCGCGGGCCCGATGATGCAGCGTTACCCCTGGGTCGGGCGGCTTGTGCTGGGTCTGCTGCCGCTGGCCTTCGTGGCCGTGATGCTGGTCGGCCCGCTGGCCCGGCTGTCCCAGGAGGCACTGGCGGGAGATTGGGCGGCGCAACTGGCCGCCACCTGGGGCGACGCCTATCTGCGCTGGCGGCTGTGGTGGTCGTTTTTGCAGGCTGCCGTGACCTGCTTGTTGGCATTGGCACTTGGGCTGCCGGTGGCATGGACGCTGGCACGTTATGAATTTGCCGGGCGCCAGCTCGTGTTGCGCCTGCTCATGCTGCCGTTTGTGGTGCCGACCCTGGTCGCCGCCATTGGTGTGCTTGCGGTGTGGGGTCCACGCGGCGTCATGGGCGGTTGGCTGCAGTGGCAATTGCAGGACACGCCCTGGTTGCTGTTGTATGGCAACCTGTTTTTCAACCTGTGTCTGGTGGTGCGGGCGGGTGTCGAGGCGCTGGGGCAGGTCAGCGCCACGAGGGTTGCTGCCGCACGTTCACTGGGCGCAACTCCCTGGCGCGCCTTCTGGCGTGTCGAGTGGCCGGCCGTCCTGCCCTGGCTGGCCTCGGCCCTGTGCCTGGTGTTTCTGTATTGCTTCGCCGGTTTTGGCCTGGCACTGATCCTGGGTGGGCAGCGCTACGCTACGGTCGAGGTCGAAATCTACACCCTGGTGGCGCATGAGCTGAAACTGGCGGCGGCGGGAGTGTTGGCGCTGGTCACGGTGCTGCTCACCTCATCGGTGGCCTTGTTGTATGCACTGGTCGAGCGCACGCTGGCGGCACCGGCCCGGCCCGACCCGTTACCACGCCGGCGGCCGCAGGGCCTTGTGCAGTGGAGCGCGCTGGTCGCCGCGTTGGCCGTGTTGCTGCTGGTGTGCGCGGCACCGGTGCTGGTGTTGCTGGTGCGGGTGCTGCTGGTGGGCAGCGCCGCATGGGGTGTGCTGCTGGAGCCAGAAACCATGCAGGCGCTGTGGAACACCGTGCGATTTACCGTGGCGGCAACGGTCTTGGCCACCGTGCTGGGTGTGACCCACGTGCTGGCCGCCCGGCGTTCGGTCTGGCTGCGTGCGGCGGCTTTTCTGCCCTTTGTCGTATCGCCTGTGACGGTGGCATTTGGCCTGTTGCTGCTGTATCCGGCATGGAGCGCCAGTCTGCCGCTGCTGATCGCCGCCTATGCGCTGCTGGCCTATCCGTTTGTGGCCAATGCACTGGGCGCGGCGCTCGACAGCGTGCCACTGCATCTGCTGCAGGTCGCACGATCCCTGGGCGCATCACCCTGGCGGCTGTTCTGGCGCGTGACACTGCCGCTGGTGACGCCGGCCCTGCGCCGCGGCATGGCATTTGCCGCCGCTACTGCCTTGGGCGAATTCGCCGTGACCTTGTTCCTGTCACGGCCTGAATGGGCCACACTGACAACACTGGTCTACCAGTACCTGGGGCGACCGGGCACCGCCAACCAGGACGCCGCGTTGGTGCTGGCGGCCGCACTGATGTTGTTGTCCTTGCTGGCTTTTGTGCTGATCGAGCAGCCTGTGCCGTCCGCGCGGCGGGTGTTGCAGGCGCGCCATGCCGGAGAGCGGCATGCTTGAACTGCGCGCGGTGCACAAGTCGTTCCGTGATCCGTCCGGCGGTCTGTGGCGGCTGGCCGACTCTCTGGACCTGCTGGTGCCCACCGGCCAGACGGTGGCTGTACTCGGGCCCTCCGGTAGCGGCAAGAGTACCCTGCTCAAGATGATTGCCGGGCTCGAGCCCTGTGATGCCGGCACGATCCGCTTCGACGAGACCGACCTGGCCGGTGTGCCACCGGAGCGCCGTGGATTTGCCCTGATGTTCCAGGACTTTGCGCTATTCCCGCATCTGGACGTGCAGGACAACGTGGCATTTGGTCTGGTCGAGCAGGGCCAGCCGCGGCGAGCGGCGCGGGAGCACGCGGTCGAGATGTTGACCGCATTTGGCCTGGCAGCCCACGCACGGCACCGCGTCTGGACCTTGTCGGGTGGTGAACAGCAGCGCGTGGCGCTGGCGCGTGCCCTGGTCACGGCGCCACGCCTGTTGCTGCTGGACGAGCCGTTCTCGGCGCTGGATGCCGCCTTGCGCGACAACCTGCGCCAGGAGTTTGCACAACACATCGCCGCAGCGGGCACTACCACCATCCTGGTCACACACGACGAAGTGGAGGCACGCGCGCTGGCCGGCCAGGGCTACCGTCTGCTGGCCGGGCGCCTGCAGCCACTGTGGTGAGGCGGCACTGACCTGGCAGGCGCTGCGGCGCTGGTATCCTCGATAGGCGATGGTGGCTGTTGGCTGGCAGATGTACGAGTTGACCGGCAGCGCCTGGGACCTGGGGCTGGTGGGTCTGTACCAGTTCCTGCCAGCACAGCACGATGTCAGGCGGGGTGGCTTTGTCGGGCGCGCCACGCGGTGCTGGGGTTGCTGGGCGCCGACTCCGGGACCTCAATCGAAAATTTCGCCCAGCCAGGATTTTTTGCGCCTCGGGTAGCCACCGTAGCCTTTGCCATGGTCGGAGTCCACAAAATCAGGCTGGCGGGGCGGCTGACGTGGCGGGGCAGCACTCACGCGTGCTTCGCGCTCCAGCAGCTTGTCGAGTTCGCCGCGATCAAGCCAAACGCCGCGACAGCTTGGGCAGTAGTCGATTTCGACCCCCTGTCGCTCGCTCATGACGAGTGTGGTGTCGGGGCAGCTTGGGCATTTCATGGATCAGTCCTTGTCGGGGGTTTGGAAGGACTTGAGCTTAGGTCCGTTGGTACTTTAAAAAAAGAAGCAAATTCACGTCTTTTGATCCTGAAAAGCGGGAGTGAACGGGGCTTGATTTGCAGCCGGAGCTGGCAGGCACCCTGATTGGCTGCCGGTTGCGTTTTGTGCTCGGTCGCTACAACGCCGCAACCAACTCCAACTGCTTCAGCCGACGCGTGATGCGCTCCAGGAATTGCAGCGTCACATGCGACAGGGCGCGGTGCGCGGGGATGATGATGCCGACCTCGATGGCGTTGACGGCCCGATTGTCCAGTGGTCGCCAGACCACCTCACCACGCTCGATCTCGTCCACGAAGCCGATGCGCGAGAAGAACGAGATGCCGCGCCCGGCGATGATCATGCGTTTGGCCATGGTGGTGGAGTTGCAGGACATGGCTGGCACCAGGTCATCCCAGAAACGCGAGAATTCAGGTTGCACCACGTTGTGGATGGGTGACAGGCGACTCACCTGAATAAATGCCAGGTCGCGGCAGTCGTCGAACGAGATGCGCGCTTTCTTCGCCAGCGGGTGTGACGCCGCCATCACCACGCCCGGGGGGAACGGCGCTTTGGCAACCACCTTCAGCGTGGCCGGCAACTTGCCCAGGTAACAGATGCCGATGTCGTTGTCACCTTTGGCAATGCGGTCTGGCACCTCGCTTGGCATGGCGGACGAAATGGTGTAGAGCACCGCCGGATACTGGCTGGAGAACTCTTCCACCGCGGCGGGCAGGAACTCGATCAACAACGAGTCCATGGCTGCCACCGACACATGGCCCTTGCGTTCGCCCTTCATGGCGTCGAGCTCGGTGCGCATCAGGTGAAAGTCGTGCAGCGTACCGCGCACATGCTGCTGCAGGCGTTCGCCGGCGGCATTCAGGCGCATGCCGCTGGGCACGCGGTCGAACAGCTCGGTGCCCAGCTCCTGCTCCAGGTGCAGGATCTGCCGGTTCACTGCGCTGGAAGCAACAAACAGGTTTTGCGCCGCCTTGCGGATCGAGCCGCAACGAGCCACTTCGAGAAAATATTTGAGGACGACGGCGTGCATGTTGAACCGGGCGGGGGTAGCGTTACTGCGTGAGGGAATGGAGGCGGCCGGTGCAAACAAGGGTCATGCGGTCTTGTCCTCCGATAGCTGCAACTCCCGCTTCATCTGATCCCGCATGACGAATTTCTGGATCTTGCCGGTGATGGTCATCGGGAATGCGTTGACAAACCTGATGTGGCGCGGTACCTTGTAGTGCGCGATCTGGCCTTGGCAGAAGGCCCGGATATCGTCTGCGTTCGCCCGCTGCCCCTCCTTGAGGATCACCCAGGCACACAACTCCTCGCCGTACTTGCGGTCCGGCACACCGATCACCTGTACGTCAGATATGGCCGGATGCCGGTACAGGAACTCCTCGATCTCGCGCGGGTACACGTTCTCGCCACCGCGGATCACCATGTCCTTGATGCGCCCGACGATGTTGACATAACCCTCGGCGTCCATCGTTGCCAGGTCGCCGGTGTGCATCCAGCCGTCCTTGTCGATGGCCTCGCGGGTTTTCTCCGCATCGCCCCAGTAACCATGCATCACCGAGTAGCCCCTGGTGCAGAACTCGCCGGTGGCACCGAAGGGCACGCTCAGGCCACTGTCGGGGTCGATGACCTTGATCTCCAGATGCGGTTGCACCAGGCCCACGGTCGACACACGGCGGTCCAGCGGCGTCCGGGTGCTGCTCTGGCAACTCACCGGGCTGGTCTCGGTCATGCCGTAGGCGATGGTCACTTCGCGCAGGTGCATGCGGTCCACCACCTGCTTCATCACCTCGATCGGACACGGTGAGCCGGCCATGATGCCGGTGCGCAGGCTGGACAGGTCGAACTCGGAAAAACGTGGGTGTGACAGCTCGGCGATGAACATTGTCGGCACGCCATGCAGGGCGGTGCACTTCTCGGCCTGCACCGTTTCCAGCACCGTGAGCGGGTCGAAACCGTCGTTCGGGTAGACGATGGTGGCGCCGTGCGTGATACACGCGAGGTTGCCCAGCACCATGCCGAAGCAGTGGTACAGCGGAACCGGCACACACAGGCGGTCGTTCTCGGTCAGCTGCATGGCCTCACCGATGAAAAAGCCGTTGTTCAGGATGTTGCGGTGCGTGAGCGTGGCGCCTTTCGGGTAACCGGTGGTGCCGCTGGTGAACTGGATGTTGATCGGGTCGGTGGCGCGCAGTTGTGCGCCGACCTGTGCCACTGCCGGGTCGTTGGCGCTGCCGCTGGCCATCAGGTCGGAAAAACGCAGCATGCCGGGCTCGTTTCCCGTGCCCAGTTGGACAACTGTCTGCAGCGCCGGTGCGCGCGCGTCCTGCAGCTGGCCGGGCTTGGTCGTCGCCAGTTCCGGTGCCAGTTCGCGCATGATCGCCAAATAGTTGCTGGTCTTGTATTCGGTCATGGTGACCAGCATCCGGCAGCCGACCTTGTTCAGCGCGTATTCGAGTTCAGTGACGCGGTAGGCCGGGTTGATGTTGACCAGCACGATGCCCACCTTGGCGGTGGCCATCTGCATCAGCAGCCATTCGGTGCAGTTGTGCGCCCAGATACCCGCTCGGTCACCCGGCGCAAGCCCGGCGCGCAGCAAGGCGCTGGCCAGGCAATTCGCCTGGCGGTCCAGTTCCTCATAAGTGAAGCGCTGGCCCTGGTGCCGTGACACCAACAACTCGCGCTGCGGGAAACGCCGCGCCATGGCTTCGAAGTAGCGGCCAATGGTGTCCTCGATCAGCGGAGGATCGGTGCGGCCGATGGCGTGGCTGGTGTTGGTGGGCATGGCACAGGCTCCAGTGGTGACAGGCAAATGCGCAATTGGCTGCTGCGAAGGGTGCCGCCGGGTTCAGACCAACCCGTTGTAGCGTCGTGGCAACACGCTTCGATGGATGAATTCGACGAAGGCGATGTAGTCGAAGACCGGCAGACCGGTCGCCGTCTCGATGTCGGCTGCGAAGCTCGGCAGCGTTGTGCATTCCAGCATGATCGCAGCCAGTCCGGGCCGCTCGCGCACAAGTTGGACGGCGATGGCGACTACCTCTTCGCGCAGCTTTTCCAGGTCCATCTCGATGCGGGTGCCGCCCATATGCGTGGCATAGAACTCGCCCGACGACTCCAGCCCGGCGATGGCGATGGGGTGCGCTGGCGTGATGCCGGCTGCGCGCAAATAGCCCTCGACCAGCAACTGCTTCGATGCGGTGAGGATGCCGATCTCGCGACCGCCAAACATGCGGTGCAGGATCGGCACCAACAGCAACGGCGAGGTGAACACTGGAATACGCACTGCCTGGGCGAGCACATCCTGCACCACCGAGAAGAAGCCGCAGCAGGTGACAATGGCGCGCACGCCCTCGGCCTCCAGTTCACGTGCAGCGGCAATGAGCAGTTCTACCTCGCGTGGCGGCTTCGCTTGCGCCCAGGTCTCGGCTGGCAACGGGCAGTCGAGTAGACCCGGTACGACTTTGAGCCGCACGGGAAACCCGTAGCTGCTGGCGTTACCCACATCACCGGGCGCCATGGGATACCGTCGCCCATCGAACAGCAGAATGCCGATGGCGTAACCGTAGATTGCGCGCCCACCTTGAAGCATCATGACCATGGTCCCTGTAGTATAGGAAGCCCAGGTACACGAGCCAAGGCGCGATGGCCGTTACCAGCACAAGCCGTTGCAACGCCCCGACTTCTGGCCCGCAGTGGCAAAGCCCCCTGGGTGGAAGAAACCGCTGCTGCGCTCACACGCATGGTCGAAACCGGGCATGTTGTTCTGTTCGCGAGAAACATGGTGATCGGCGAGGCTTATGTGGCCATGCAACACCACTACGGGGTTGGCAAGACTGAGGCCAAGGCGGGTTTGCATAGTGTGCTGACCAGCGGTTTGGTGGCTCCGACGGGTGGCAATGCGGTGCTGGACGCACTACTGGCCGCGAACCGTGGTTGTGGGTTGCCTGATCGGCTGATTGCGTTGCAATACAGCGGTGACGGGTTGACCATATTGACGCTTGGCCGAAAGATGGCTGGCTTGCCCGGCGTCACGCGCCTCTCAGGCAAGCAGCATGGGCGTTAGGCCAGATAGCGCCCATGCAGGTGGCGATCATGCTGAAGCAAGCTCTGCGCAATCGCTCCACCACGAAACCTTGTTACAGTTTCTCCGCCCCGGGCAACTTTGCCAGTGCCTTGTCAAATGTGGCCAGCGGCAAGTGCCCAGCTTTGCGGGCAATCTCCAGCACCAGGCAATCCGAAAAACCCAGGGCTGGCTTGGCGCGGAAATGGGTCAACGCGGCGTTCACCACGTCAGCGTCCTGCAGCACCAGGCTCTCGTGCATCAGCAGCAGGTCCAGTGCCGCCATCAGTTGCTTCGGGGTGCGGGCATATACCGCGTCAAGGATCCAGATTGCCTCGGCCAGCACTAGGTGCGAGACCCAGGTGCCCTTGGCAATGGCCTGATCTGCGGCGAGCGCCTGCCGGGCGTCGTCGCGCACCAGCAGACGCACCAGCACATTGGTGTCAACGGCCAGCATGTCGGCGTCGCACCTGTTCGCGAATGCCCTGCTTGAGCTCGGCCAGGGTCTTGGCCGGGCCAGCGCCGCTCGGCAGGCCCTCAGAAAACAGCGCCTGATGTACTTCCTTCGTGTTGTGGCGTCTGGCACGCTCCACGACAACCCGGTCACCCTCCTGTGTCCACACCAGCACCGACCCGGGAATCAGGTGCAAGAAATTGCGCACCGGCGCCGGCACGGAAACCTGCCCTTGTGACGTGAGTTTTGTGTGATATTTCTGCATCGCGTCATGGTATCACTTTACCGTGGTAATGCAATTCGCCGGAGAAACGCGCTTGCCCCCGTGCAAAAGCCGGAAAAAGGGCCGCTGGTGCCGCCTCATGGCCACAAGCGGGCAACGGCCGCAGCCTTGAACGAGATTGCGACGCGCGCCGCTTGATCGAGCAAACCCGGAAGTGGCTCCGCGATTTTGGACAGTGCAAGGGGCGGACGGCCTGTGCTACGGGAGATCTGACACGGTACCAATGCGCTTTGGCCAGCGTCCAATCAGCGCTTCAAGCTGGATGGCAGGCACACGACTCCCCGTGTGCGGCAGCCACCAGCTCGTTCAGGATGCCGCAGTGTTGGCTGGCGTGGGTGCCTGCGCAGCGCGCCCTTAGCTGAAGCAGCTGCTTCTCCAGTGCACGCATGCTCTTGAGTCGCGCACGCACCCGGGCCAGCTGGTCGTCCACCAGCAGATTGACGTCGCCGCAATGTTGATCGGGCGCGTCCACAAAGCCCAGCAGCCGGTTGACAGCGGCCAGCGGCATGTCCAGCGCCCGGCAATGGCGGATGAAGGCCAGGCGCTCCAGGTGCGAGGCCTCGTAATCACGGTAGCCGTTGTCGCGCCGCGCGGGCGCGGGAAGCAGGCCCAGTTTTCCGTAGTAACGGATGGTCTCCACATCCACACCCGTCGCGCGGGCCAGTTCCTTGATCTGCATGGCAATGCCTCATCGAAGTAAGTGTTTGACACTGTAGCGGCTACAGGGTTTCCAATACTGGCATTGAAAGGAAAATGCATGTCCGCCAATTGCTGTGACCACGATGCCCCCAAGGCCGAAACGATCGTCAACCTGGCCCGCTACCGCAAGATCCTGTGGATTGCCCTGGTCGTCAACGCCACCATGTTTCTGGTGGAGATCGGCGCCGGGTTCCAGGCTGGCTCACTTTCCTTGCTGGCCGATGCAGTCGACTTCGCTGGCGACGCGTTGAACTATGCCGTCTCGCTTGCGGTGCTGGCGTCGGCTCTGGCGTGGCGCGCCCGCGCGGCCATTCTCAAAGCGGTCAGCATGATGGGCTTTGGCTTTTATGTGCTTGGGGCTGCGATGTGGTCGGTCTGGTTCGGCGGTGTTCCACAGGCCATGACCATGGGTGCAGTGGCGCTGCTGGCGCTGTTGGCCAACATCGCCGTGGCCTGGATGCTGTATGCGTTTCGCGAGGGCGACGCCAATATGCGCAGTGTGTGGCTGTGTTCGCGCAACGACGCGATCGGCAACGTCGCCGTGTTCATGGCGGCGCTCGGCGTGTTCGGCACCGGTTCGGCCTGGCCCGATCTGGCGGTGGCGAGCTTGATGGCACTGCTGGCCTTGCATGGCGGCCTGACGGTGCTGCGGCAGGCGCGCGGGGAACTGGGCGAAATACGTGCCGACAGCTAACGTCACGTCCACTGACCCTGCGGGCTGCACGCGGCGGTGGCACAGCCAGTGGCGAGTGCCTGACCGAACTAGAGCTTGCCGACATGCTGCACAGCCTTGGAAAAGAGCAATGGGCCGACATGGGCCCAGCCGGTGGGCGCGGGACGGCGGCGGCGTGATCTGTCAAGGCTGCCGGGTACGAGGCGGTTTGCGCATGGCACATCTTCTCCCCGTCCCAGCGCTGGCCGCACCAGCAGCGGCCCTGGGTGTCGATGATGCAAGTGCCGCTCCCGCAGCAGCGTGGGTCGTCGCTCATACGGAACTCCGTGGCGTCATGGCAAGTTACTTCACCAGGGGCCGCACGGTGGTGAAGCCACCGTCCGCCGCGAGCACCTGGCCAGTGAGTCGGGCTGAGCCATCGCCCAGCAACCAGGCCATGACGTCGGCCGCCTGGCCGGCGCTCTGTACACCGCCCAGCGGGTATTGGCGAGCGGCGCCCTCGCGCATGGCAGGCATCTTCAGCATGCCCGCCGTCATGGGTGTTTCAGTCATTCCGGGCGCCACCGCATTCACACGCACTCCTTGCGATGCATAGGTGGCTGCCGCGCTGTCGAGGTTGACACGCATCACCTCGCGGTAGGACTCGGTTCGCGTGCGGTGCAGTGGCGCGATCAGTGTGCTGCCGACGCAATGCGCCAGCAGCGTGGGCGCGGCGCCAAATGCATCCTGGCAGGCGGCGAGCGCCAGTGCCGCACCTTCCGGCGTGGTCGTGTCTGCGGCGATACGCAGCGTTGCCTCGACGTCGCCCAGTCGGCTGGCATCGCGCCCCACCGCGGCGATGCGCGCTTGCGCCGCTGCGCATGTGGGCTCGAAGTTTTCAGGCACGTGCACCCCGTCGTGTCGCTGCCTTGACCACGTCTGCGGCCCCAGCTGTTGATCCGACCTCAACCAGCCGAACCGCGGCGGCACGTTCGCGCACCGCCTGCTTCTGTGCATTGGTCAGGCGGGCCAAGTTCTTCACCTGAAGCGCCATGCGCGGGTTGCCGGCCAGTGCCGCTTCATGGCGCAGCAGGAAGTCCCAGTACAAGGTAGTGAACGGGCAGGCGTCGTCGCCGCTGCGCTGCGCCGGGTCGTAGCGGCAGCCCTTGCAGTGCGGGCTCATGCGCTGGATGTACTTGCCGGTGGCGACGTAGGGCTTGCTGCCCGGATGTCCTGCAAAGCGCTTTTTGACCAGCGCAATCACCTCGCGCGTGACTGCATCGGGCGCAAAAGTGGTACGCGCCGGCTCCTCGCCCGGTCGGCTGGCTGCATAGGATTCGCGGTTGTCCTGGTCGAATTTCCTCTGCGCTCCGAGGGGCTTTTCGGCCTGCATCAACACGCCATGGCGCTTGCGTTGCTCGCGGT
>JANLVB010000021.1:0-2360 GCA_031363785.1 Betaproteobacteria bacterium | reverse complement strand
CCTGCTGATGGACATGAAGACGCCCGGTATCACGGTGCGCCCGCTGATCCTGATGGACGGCGGCCACGAGGTGAACGAAATCTTCTTCGAGAACGTGAAGGTGCCGGTGGAGAACCTGGTATTCGAAGAAAACAAGGGCTGGACAGTGGCCAAGTACCTGCTCGGCCATGAGCGCATGGGCAACGCCCAGGTGGGTGCGTCCAAACGCGAGGTTGCCGCGCTGCGAGTGCTGGCCGGCAAACAGACACGTAATGGTCGCCCCTTGATGGAAGACAGCCGCTTTCGCGACCGCCTCTCCAGGGTCGAGATCGAGCTGGCGGCGCTCGAGATCACGGCCATGCGTTTTCTCGACCGCATGCGTAGCACCGGCCAGCCGCCGGGGGCCGACGTGTCGATGCTCAAGATCAAGGGCACCGAGATCCAGCAGTCCATCACCGAGCTGATGATGCAGGCGGTTGGCCCGACCGCGCAGCCCTTCGCCGCGGTGGATGGTGGCACGGTGGACCCGCTGACATCGCGCTATGCACCGCGTTATTTCAACTACCGCAAGACCAGCATCTACGCCGGCTCGAACGAGATACAGCGCAACATCATCGCCAAGATGGCACTCGGCCTGTAGGCCAGGGGCAGGAGGAACAGCATGAATTTCAACTATAACGAAGAGCAGCAACTGCTGGCCGACTCGGTGCAAAAGTACCTGACCGGCCACTACGGTTTCGAGGCCCGCAAAAAGACCATCGCATCCAGCCAGGGCTTCAGCGAATCGGCCTGGGCCACGTTTGCCGAAATGGGATTGACCGCCATTCCATTTGCCGCCGAGGATGGCGGCTTCGGTGGCGGCGCGGTCGACCTGATGGCAGCCATGGAAGCCTGTGGCGACGCCCTCGTCGTCGAGCCGCTGCTGGACAACATCGGCCTGGCCGGGCGACTGGTGGCGCGCACCGGCTCTGCTGCGCAACGCGCCAGTGTGTTGGCCGGCCTGATCGACGGCAGCAAGAAACTGGCGTTTGCCGGATTCGAGCCCGGTCGCCGTTATGAGCAGGAGCCCCTGGCCACCACCGCCACGGCCCATGTCGGCGGCTGGCTTCTGCAGGGTCACAAGCTGGTGGTGATTGGCGCGCCGTTGGCCGATACCCTGGTGGTGTCTGCCCGCACCGCCAAGGGCAGCAGCCTGTTCCTGGTGGAGCGCCTGGCAAAAGGCGTGTCGGTCAACGCCTACCGCACGGTGGACGGGCAACGCGCCGGTGACGTCAGTTTTGACGCTGTGCAACTATCCGCTGAGGCGCTGCTCGGCGGCGACGGGGCAGCACTGCCGGCGATAGAGGAAGCAGTTGACTTCGCCACCGCCCTGGTATGTTGTGACGCCGTGGGCGCCATGAAATCTGCGGTGGACGCGACGCTGGACTATCTCAAGACACGCAAACAGTTCGGCACCGCCATCGGTGCGTTTCAGGCGCTGCAGCACCGCATGGTCGACATGTTCATCGCCTGCGAGTTCGCGCGCTCCATGGCCATTCTGGCTGCCTGCCGGGTTGACGCGGCAGCACTCAGCAGCGACGCGGGCAGCACCATCGAGCGCAAAGTGGCGGTGTCGCAAGCCATGGTGCGGATTGCCGACGCCGCGCGCCAGATCAGCCAGGAATCGGTGCAGCTGCACGGCGGTATGGGCATGACCGAAGAGATGAAGGTGTCGCACAGTTTTCGCCGCCTGACCGTGCTGGGCCAGCGCTTCGGCGACGCCGACCACCATCTGGCGCGCCTGGCGGCGTTGGGGTAACTGGCCACCGGTGGCTTGCAGGACCGGACGGGTCGCGACAACGGCCCTGCACCGTGCAATCCGCTCGTCCCATCTGCCCTGCCCCTACCCGCCAGACCATCATCGGCCCGGCAGCAGGCCCGGAGTTCCCACTTCTCGCGCTGTTCAGTTTTGCGGAGCCACTTTCAGCAAGTTGCCTGCCGCCTTTTGATCGTCCCATTCAAAGTTGAACATGCGAAGCCAGTGAAAGGTTCAACGCCGCCGCTCAGCCGACGCCGAAGGCGGTCGGATGCAGCGGCCTGTCAACCATCGACTTGTACCGCCTGCTCCAGCGCCTCCGTTGCCCATTGATTCAAGCTCTTTCCCATTGACTGGGCTTTGATGAGCGCCCGGCTATGTACTTCAGGAGGCACTCGAATCAACAATTTCCCCGACGCCGGCTTTTCTGGAGTGACTCCCTGCCCCTCGCAGTCCGCAAGATAGTCTTTGATTGCTGCAACAAATTCTCGACGCAGCTCCGCAACGGTCCTCCCATGGAAGCTGATGATGCTGCGAAGGCCAAGAACCCGTCCCACAAAAATATCGTCCCGCTCGTCGTACTCGA
>JANLVB010000002.1:0-2204 GCA_031363785.1 Betaproteobacteria bacterium | reverse complement strand
GTTTCCAGGATGCGGTACTCAAGACCTCGACGCTTGAGTCCATGGGCTTCACCCGCGCCGACTACGACAAGATACAAGCTGCGAAGTAACGCCACCACCAGTCCCGCGCACAGCGGGGCTGGCCATCCGGGTACACCCCATGTCCAAAATCGCCGATATCGACGCCATGCCCCATGTGATGGGGGAGGACGGCCAGTTCCACGCCCAGGACGAAAGTGTCGACCTGTCGGACACCCCGATCGAGGGCTGGCTGGCGCTGGCCTTCTTTTGGGCGCTTGGCTTGACCGTGTTCTACCAGTTCTTCACGCGTTATGTTCTAAATGACTCGGCCGCCTGGACCGAAGAGATCGCGCGCTACCTGCTGATCGCCACCGTCTTCATCGGCGCTGCCATCGGCGTGGCCAAGAACAACCACATCCAGGTCGATTTCTTCTACCGCTTCATGCCGGCGTGGCTGGGGCGTGGCATGGCACTGCTGGTCGATGCGCTGCGTATCGGTTTCTTCGGCATGGCGGTGGTCATGACCTGGCAGATGATGCAAAAACTCGGCAACTACAAGATGACCATCATCGACCTGCCAATGAACATTGTCTACGGCGTGTGCATGGTGGGTTTCGCCGCCATGTTTGCGCGCTCCATCTGGGTGCTGCGGGTGCACCTGCGCCGTGGTTACACGGTGCTGGAACGGCCCGACTCGACGATGCAAGACCGCTAACCAAGCACTGAACACCACGCCACCATGCTCAAGATCATATTTCTGCTGCTCATGTCGGGCGGGGTACCCGTGGCCATCGCCATGGCCGGTTCGTCATTGCTCTACATCCTGTGGACCGGCAACAACCCGCCCTTCGTCGTGGTGCACCGCATGGTCAGCGGAATCGACAGCTTTCCCTTGCTGGCAGTGCCGTTTTTCATCCTGGCTGGCAACCTGATGAACAACGCCGGCATCACGAATCGAATCTACAACTACGCGCTGGCCCTGGTGGGCTGGATGAAAGGCGGGCTCGGTCATGTGAACGTGGTTGGGTCGGTGATATTCGCCGGCATGAGTGGCACGGCGATCGCCGACGCAGCGGGGCTGGGCACAGTCGAGATCAAGGCCATGAAGGACCATGGCTACAGCACCGAATTTGCCGTGGGTGTGACGGCCGCTTCGGCCACGCTGGGCCCGATCATCCCGCCCAGCCTGCCGTTTGTGATCTACGGCATGATGGCCAATGTCAGCGTCGGCGCCCTGTTCCTGGCCGGCATCCTGCCCGGTGTGCTGATGGCCATCCTCATGATGCTCACGGTGGCCTACTTCGCCCACAAGAATGGCTGGGGGGCCGACGTCAAGTTCGAGTGGCCGCGGGTGATCAAGGCGCTCGCCGAGACCGCTGTGGTGATCGCCTGGCCCTTGGTGCTGTGGGTCCTGATCACCAAGTTCGGCTTCCCGCCGCGTACCTCCGTGATCGTCGGACTGGTGGTGTTGTTCGCGGCCGACAAACTGTTTGGCTTTCAGGCTGTGTTGCCGATCATGACGCCGGTGTTGTTGATCGGCGGCATGATCACCGGCATCTTCACACCCACCGAGGGCGCCATCGCCGCCTGCGTCTGGGCCATGGTGCTGGGGCTGGTCTGGTACAAGACCTTGTCCTGGAAGATGTTCGTCAAGGTCTGCCTGGACACCGTCGAGACCACTGCGACCGTGTTGTTCATCGTCGCTGCCGCCAGCATCTTCGGCTGGATGTTGACTGCCACTGGCGTCACTGCCGCAATTGGCGAATGGGTCTTGGGCTTCACCAAGGAGCCCTGGCTCTTTCTGCTGCTGGCCAATGCGCTGATGCTGTTTGTCGGCTGCTTCCTGGAACCGACTGCTGCCATCACCATCCTGGTGCCTATCCTGGTGCCGATCTGCCAGAAGCTCGGCATCGACCTGGTGCATTTTGGTCTGGTGATGGTGCTCAACCTGATGATCGGCCTGCTGCATCCGCCCATGGGCATGGTGCTGTTTGTATTGGCGCGTGTTGCCAAGCTTTCGGTGGAGCGCACCACCATGGCAATCCTGCCCTGGCTGGTGCCATTGCTGGCGTCACTGGTGATCATCACGTATTTTCCGAAGTTGGTGTTGTGGTTGCCGAGACAGTTCTATTGATTTTTCTGGTTGGGTTTGTTATTGATGTTTTTGTATTCCCCCCCTATCCCCCCCCGCCCCCTTTCCACCC
>JANLVB010000594.1:0-4049 GCA_031363785.1 Betaproteobacteria bacterium | reverse complement strand
GGGGTTGACCTTGGCACACAGCGTCACGACCGGCGGCACCTTGCTGCTGCGCAACACCACCGGTGGCTTGAACGTGAATGCGCCGGTGTCGTCTGTCGGTGCCATGACGGTGCAGGTGTTTGACCAATCCTCGGTGATGACCGTCAACAACAACCTCTCGTCCAGCAGCACCATGAACCTGAGCCTGGCCGGGCCGCTGGTCGTTCAGGCCAGCGCTGCTGGCAGCGCGCAGGTGTATTCGGAAAGCCACCAGACCATCAGCGCCAGGGGAATTCTGTTGCAGGGCGCATCGTCCGGCAACAACAATTCAGCGCTAATCCATGTAAACGGTGTTGGCGCCACACAGGCCATCACCATCACGGGCGGCGCAAACCTGGTCGTTCAGGCGGGCGCCGGTGTCGGCTTCAACAATTTCGCCGAGATAGCCAACGCCGGTGGCGGTACCACGCAGTCGATTTCGTTTTCGGCCGGTGGCAATTTGCAGATCGTGGGAGGCGCCGACGGAGACGACCACACTGCTGTTGTCGGCAGTTACAGTAGCGGTACTCAGACGATTTCTGGCGCCACATCCATTTCGCTCATCGGCGGCAACAGCGGCGGTGGCGTGATCGCTCCCAATATTGCGTCGATATACAGCCGCGGAAGCCAGACCATCAGCGTCGGCAGCGGCGGTCTGCATCTGACTGGGGGCGGCGGCACATTGACTGGCAACCACGCCGAAATCCGCCAGGCCGGTGGGCCGGGAACCACGCAGACGATCAACTTGGCGGGCGGTGGCTCCATCGTCGTGCAAGGCGGGTCGTCGGCCCAGACCAACGTGGGTGAGTTCAATGGCAGCCATGCAGGCATTTTTGCCCAAGGTGATACGCAGACGCTGACCTTTTCGGGCCTCGGGTCGATCAGCCTGACTGGCGGCACCAATGGCAGTTCCGCTCTGGCGGAAATAGGGTCTTTCAATGGCTCACAAACCGTGAGCGGCGTGAACATGATTACGCTGACGGGTGGGGCCAGCGGCGGCGGCATCAACAACAATGGAAACTCAGCCTTGATGACTGCGGAACACGGCTCACAGACCATCAGTGCCAATGGCATCGTGTTACAGGGCGGCGCTGCAGGGACAGAAAACTTTGCAGCCTTCAGCAGTGACGGCAACCAGAACATCACGGTTGGCAGCATCGGCATCAGCCTCACGGGTGGTGGCGGCAGTGTGTCGGATCGACTAAACGCGGCTGCTATATACCAGGGCGGTTTGGCCGGTACCAGCCAGATCATAACGGTGGGCGGCGGTGGCGCCATCACCTTGCAGGGCGGAACCAGCGCGGGCAGCAACGTGGGGCAGGACGGCCCGATGGATAACGGCCAAGTGGGTCTCAGCCGTGGCAGCGTGGCGGTGATCCGTGCTGACGGCGACAGCCAGTTAATCCAGTTCAACGCCCCGGGTGGCAGCGTTGCGCTCACTGGCGGCACGGTGGGCAGCAACAACATCGCTGCGATCCAGGCGATCAGGGGCTCGCAGACGATAGGCACGGCTGGCGCGAACGCTCCGTCGATCACGCTAACGAGTGGGGCCAGTGGAGGGGTGGTCGGTGAAGGCAATGTGGCAAGCTTCACCAGCGCAAACAGCCAGACCATCAACGCCAAATACGTCGAGGTCAGTGCCGTAGCCTCGAATGCTGCGTCGATCATCACTACCGCTGGTACGCAGAGCATCACAACCAACGGGAAGAACGTCGCCGGCGCGGGCCTGGCGGTCACGACCACGGGGTCTGGCGACGCCCTGATTCGCAACGACGTAGCCTTTGCGGCGCAGAACATCACGGTGATCGACGCCGATCTGATGCAGGTGCGCTCCGTCGGACCAAGTGGCACCGGTTCGGCATCCATCAACAGCAACAGCCCGCAAACCGTGATGGTGCGAGGAACTGGCAACAATCTTTTGGTTGTCGGTAACGCAACCGGTGCAGGCTCCAGCGGCATTTTCGGGCCGAACCAGACAATTACGGCTGGCCAAGCCGCGGAGTTGGGTGGTATTCAGATCGTTGGCGGGACGACGTGTACCAAGCGCGCCTTTCTCAGCAACACGGCAGGCGGAAGCAATCAGGTCATCACCACGACCGGAACCTTGTCGGTGGTGGGGGGCTCCGCGTTGTTGGGCACCAACGAAAGTGATGCTTTCGGTGCCTTCATCTACAACAACGGCGTCAGCAACCAGACGGTCACGGCAAACGCCATCAATCTGCAGGGAGGTACGGGCGGAAGCTTCAATTTGGCCATCATCGGCGGCGAAGGCAGCCAGTTCATTACCGTCGGTGCTGGCGGCATGTCGCTCACTGGCGGCAGCGGCACCGGCATTCGCAATCTGGCTGGCATCAACCAGAAAGACGCGGCTGGCACGCAAAGCGTGACGGTCAACAATGGTGGCTCGATCATCCTGCAGGGAGGCTCCTCGTCTGGTATCGGTGTCCCGAACAATGGCAGCAGCTTTGCAGGCATAGAGTCCTCCGGTGTTTCGCAGACCATCACCTTCACTGCCGGTGGCGACTTGCGCCTTACCGGCGGCACGGTTGGAGCGGGCAACAATACGGCGATCAACACGTACAACGGCACGCAGACGATCAGCGGCGCAACGCTTGTGCAGCTGCGTGGCGGTGCCAGTGGGGGTGCTACCGACAACGGGAACGAAGCAGTTATCAGCTCCGATGGGGGTAACCAATCCATCAGCGCGCAGACCATCACCGTAACAGGGGGTGCCGGCGGCTCGGAGAATAGTGCCAGCATCGGCGTGGAGTCAATCAGCAGCGGAAACCAATCCATCACCGCCAACAGCATTGCATTGCAGGGAGGTGCTGGGGGGGCGAACAATGCGGCAGCCTTTTTTACAGGTAACGCCCGCAACCAGACCGTCAATGTCGGTGTCGGCGGCCTGAGCTTGACCGGAGGCGGCGGCGGCGTGGCGGATCGGCAAAACGCCGCTGCCATTTTTCAAAAGGCCAGCACTGGCACACAAAACATCAACGTGGGGGGTGGCGGCGCGATCACGCTGCTGGCCGGCAGCGGTGCCGCCAGCAATGTCGGCTTCGATGCCACCAACAGCCTGAGCAACGGCAGTTTTGCGTCCATCGTTTCCCGCGGCACCGCGCAGGTAATCAATTTCACAGCAGCCGGTGGCAGCATCAGCGCGACCGGGGGTACGGTCGGCAGCAACAACTTTGCCAGTATCGAAATATCGGGCGGGCCACAAACGATCCAGGGCTCTGCCCCTGCCAATGCGCCCACGATCAGCCTGACCGGCGGCGCCAGCGGCAGCAATGCCACTGAAGAGAACGGCGCGGTCATCAGGGCAACTGGCGGTGTGCAGACCATCTCGGCCGGTGCGTCGACCATCGTGGGTGGCGGGGGTGGCAACACATCTGCCCGCATCGTTGGGGCAGCGACACAAAATCTGACGTTCAGCGGCAACCTGGAATTGCGCGGCGGCGTCGGTGGCGTGCGAATCGGTGGCCTTGCCGGCGGTGTCGGAACGGTCACAGACGTTCACCTCACTGTCGCCGGCAATCTGACGCTGGCAGGAGAAAGCGGCGGCGTCGCCATCGGCCCCAGCAGTAGTGCGCCCCCGGGCTTGTCGACCACGATCGATATCCAAGCGACTGGCGATGTGATTCTGAACCCTGGTACGGGAGGCACCCGCATCGGATCTCGCGCTGCGGACGTCACGCCCGGCAGTGTTTCGATCACCGCAGGTGGAAACATCCTGCTCAACTCCGGTGGCGGCACTGGCCTTGCTGCCATCCGCTCGTTGGGCAACGTGACGCTGGATGCGTCGTTGCCGGGCGGAACCATCACCCAAGCCGCAGACTCGGTGATCCTGGCCAACCTGTTGACGCTTGTGGCGCACGACGGCATCTCGCTGGACAGCCAGAGCAATGTGGTGAACAGCCAGGACGCGACCAACCTGTCGTCCGGTGGCCTGCGTTACACCCAGGCGCCCAATACCCTGCTTGTCGTCGAATTCATCGATCAGTCGGGGGGTGACCTGGTCATCACCGCCG